>JANMHX010000194.1:0-35040 GCA_031375485.1 Gemmatimonadota bacterium
GATCAGCGCGAGCGTGAGGACTTCGCCGGCGCTCAGCGTCCATGGGCCGGTGAGCAGCACCGCCGGCCCCTCGAACCGGGCCCCCCGAGCCGGGCTGACTCGGACCCGGTCGAGCGGCGTAAACCGTTCGGGATGCTCGGGGTCGGACCGCGCCTGCTTGGCGAACGCCGGGTAGGAGACCTTCGTTAAGCGGGACACGATCATCATCGCGATCGCGTCGGCGCCTCCGCCGTTCAGGCGAAGATCGATCACCAGCGCCCGCCGCCGGGCGACCCGGGGCATGATACTGTCGAGCGCCGCCGTTAGCGCCAGCGAGTCGTCTTCGAACCGGCCGCTCGGCGTGTACGCGTACTCTCGCATGATCCGCAGGTAGGCGACGGAGTCGGCCAACTCGCCGTACTGAATCCAGTCCTGGCACCACGACTCCAGCCCGCCGGTGAGGTAGCGCCGCGGGGGGGCCGCGAGCAGGGCCCGATACCGGACCGGATCGATGACGCCGCCGGACCGACGGTAGTGCCGGGCTCGGAGGTTGAGATCGGTGGCGGTCACGTCGGTGTGGAGGTCCTCGAGCGGGGCAACCATCTGCTCCAACGCCTCATAGAGGTCTTGCGGGGACGGCGCCCCAGCCAAGCGGCGCCGGGCCTCGGCCACCTGCCCGTCCCAATCCAACCGGCGGAGGCCGAAGAACGCATAGTGCTCCCGGAGCGTGCGCTCGAAGACCGCAAAGTTTCCGTCGGTCGTGTTGGCCGTCGGTGCCCGGCAGACGGCAGGCAGGGCGGACACCCGGCGAAACCGGATGTCCGACATCGTTCCAGGAGCGTGGGCCACGAGCCCGGTGGCCTTCCCTGCGGGTCGGACGATCCACGCGGTGGCGGACCCATCGAAGAAAGCGGCGGCGGCTCCCGGTGGCGGCGGACCTTTCGCGAACCGCGCCGTTCGCACGCAGGTCATGGTCGTGACCTCCCACGTCTGGAGGCCATCGGCCTGGAACTCCCAGACCATACCGTAGCCTTCGGATTGCCAGATCCCGGTTGGCGGCGCCCCGGACCCCTGGAACGGCGAGCCGAGGAGCAGGAGGGTCAGCGCCGAGAACCTGCGGAGGTGGGCCACGTCCGAGTATACGCGGAAGTTTCGGAGTCTGCCAATCTGGTCAAAACCAACGAGGCTATCGATCTCGGGGCAGCAGGGCCGGCTTTCCCCGGATGGCGACGGCGCCGAAATGCTTGAGATCGGTCGTGGCGATTCCGCGGGCTTTGAGCCGCTCCGCCATTGCGATCACGACCCCGTCGACCAGGCCGAGCCGGAGTTTCTCGTAGCGGCCGTCGAGTTCCCGCGCCCGGCGGAGATCGCCGGGTTCGCCCCAGTCGACCTCGAACGCGCCCGCCGCAACGTCCGCGAAGAATCCCTGCTGGGCCCGGCGGCCGACGTGCTCGCCGAGGAGGTAGTCCACTTCCGGCAGGATCGCCCACGGCAGCAGCCAACGGGCTCCCCCGTCGACGAACAGGGACCGGAATGCCAGGTGATGGCGGTCATCCGCGTCGATCAGAGCCAGGATGGCGCCGGTGTCCGAGATGATCACTTCCGCCGGCCCATCCCCTCCAGGAGTGACTCGGCCCGGTCGGATAGATCCGGCCGGCCGCTCCGCCCGGTCCCGATGCTCGCCGGCCCGGCGCCACCGCCCGGGTTTGCCACGTAGCGCGCTACCGCCTCCCGCACCAAGGTGGCGGCGCTCTGGCCTCGAAGCCGGGCCAGGCGTTTGATGCTTTCGTAGTCGTTGCCGTCGAGATAGACGGTCGTCTTGGCTGAGGTCGACATATGGTATATGATACTTACATGCCATATATGGGTCAAGAGTCCGCACTTGCGCCCGCTCCGGCTCGGTCCGATCTTCGCCCCGAAGACCCACTCTGAGACGGAAGGCGTCGGTTGTCTTGAAAACGATTCGCGTGGTTCTGACCGGGCTCGGCAACGTCGGCCGGGGTGTGCTGGCGATCTTGATAAGCCAGGAGGCCATCCTCCGCGAGCAGTACGGACTCGAGGTCCTCGTGGTCGGGGGAACCGACTCGGGTGGGGCCGCGATCGATCCTTCGGGTCTCGATCTCGGCGAAGTGCTCTCCTGCAAGGCGGCGGGCCGCTCGGTGGCGAACTTGCCGTCAGTCGGTCGGCCCGGCATGAACGGCCTTGCGATGCTCGAGGCCGTGACCGCCGAGGTCCTGTTCGAAGCAACGCCGGTGAACTTGCAACACGGCCAACCCGGCCTTGACCTCGTTCGTTCGGCTCTGGGCCGCGGCTTGGCTTCGGTGCTTGCCAACAAAGGGCCGCTGGCGCTCGCGTATCAGGAGCTGGCTGCCCAGAGCGATCTCGCGGAACCGGGCCGGCCGGCGCTTCGGTTCTCGGCCTGCGTCGGCGGGGCGTTGCCGACCATCAACCTCGGCCGCCGGGATCTGGCCGGGGCGCGGATCCTCGAGGTCGAGTGCATTCTCAACGGAACCAGCCAAGGCATCCTTCGGGCGATGGAGTCCGGTCAGAGTTTTGAAGCCGCGCTCGCCGAGATGCAGCGACGCGGCGTGGCGGAAGCCGATCCGAGTCTCGACGTCGACGGCTGGGATCAGGCGGTCAAACTGGTGATTCTCGCCAACGCCGTGCTTCGGCGGCCGACCGTCCTCGGCGATCTGTCGGTGCAGGGAATCCGGAAGGTGACGGTGACGGAACTTCGCGCCGCAGCGGACCGGGGGGAGCGGTTGGTGCTCCTGGGTCGTGCGGTCCGGCGTGACGCAACCGGCGACTGGCGGCTCACCGTCGCGCCGACGTCGCTCCCGCAGAACCACCCGTTGGCGCGGATGGGCGGCGATGAGATGGGGATCGTGTATCGCACCGACATCAGCGGGATTCTCCATGCGACGTCGGAAGAAGTCGACGCCGTGCCCACTGCCGCGGCCATGTTGCGCGATTTGATCGGATTGGTCTGAGGGGCCCGGAGCGGGGCTGTCAGCCGCAGCGTCCTCGTCGGGTCCGCCAGGGGGCCCGAAAACTGCCGGCCAGCGTCGGTCGGTCGGAGAACTCGAGTCGAAGCCGCCCGGCGATCGCGGAGTCCGGCCCGACCGGCTCGATCCAGATCGTGGCCTTGGAGGCCGCGCGGCAGTCATCCTCGGTGGTACAGAGCGACGCCGCGCCAATCGACTCGGTCACCGGCCACCGCCAGGTGTGCCCCTCCAGGCTTTCGAGGTCTTTCCAGAGTGAGACCCTGAGGTACGGCGGGCGAACCGAGTCGGCGGTCGGTAACGCGGCCGCAAACAAAATGGTGACGGCCGATCCGTCCCATGGCGCGCAATCCGGGCCGGCTCTAAGGGCCGGGAAGCCGGACAACGGCTCGGCCGGTAACTCGGACGGCGGAGCGTGGCGGCAGGCCGCCAGCGCGAGAGCCAGACCCAACGGAACCGAGGGGCATCTCATGACGGAAATCTATGCTTGATGCGTCTTCGCGGCTCGACCCCGCCCATCGCCGGGCGCTGATGCTGGGTCTGGCTGCGCTGTTGCTTGGCGTGGTGATGGCGGCGGGGCCACTCCACCACGCGCTCGTGGCGTGGCTCGCCGGAGCGGGGTCGATCCTCGCCGCCCATCCGGTCGGCGGGGCGGTGCTCCTGGTGGGGTTGGCGGCGGCCTCCGCGATGCTGGCGTTCTTCTCGAGTGCCATCCTGTTGCCGGCCGCGCTCGAGGTCTGGAGTCCGCCGGTGTGCGCCGCCCTGATCTGGCTCGGGTGGGTTCTGGGCGGCGCGATCGCCTATGGGGTTGCGAAGTACCTCGGGCGCCCCGCGATCCGAGCGTTGGCCTCGACCAAGGCGCTTGGCCGCTATGAGTCGTTCGTCAGCGATAAGAGCTCCTTCGGGCTGGTGTTGCTCGTCCAGTTGGCGGTTCCCTCCGAGATCCCCGGCTACCTCTTCGGTCTGGCCCGCCTTCCCTTCGCCAGGTTCATTGGAGCCCTGGCCCTGGCCGAGCTGCCGTATGCCCTGGCCACGGTGTACGCCGGCTCGGCGTTCATGGAACGCCGGCTGGTTCCCCTCGTCCTCCTGATCGGGCTGACGGCCGTCGTCGGCGTGAGTGCCTTCCGGGCCCTCCACCGTCGGGCCCGGGAGGAATCCGATGTCCCCCCCGGGTCGTTAGGAGAGGACACGAGGAGCGGCGAATGACGATACGATGGGCAACCGGGTTGATCCTCGGCCTGACCGGCCCGGCGATGGCCCAATCGAGCTTCGATCATGCGGAGTTCGACCACCTGCTCCGGTATCACGTCGTCCGCGGGATGGTCGACTACGACGAGTTTCGCATGGCCCCCGCGTTCCACCGATACCTGACCGGGATCGCGACCTTCGATCCCGCCGGACTTCCGCGCGACGAGCAGTTGGCGTTCTGGATCAACGCGTACAACGCCTACACGATCCAACTGATTCTCAAGCACGACGAGCGCCAGTCGATCCGGAACATCAACAAGACCGGTGGCCTCATTAAAGGATCCGGCCCCTGGAACGAGAAACTGGCCCGCGTCGGCGGGGTCAACTACAGCCTCGATCAGATCGAGCAGAAGATCATTCGGCCGCTGTATCGGGAGCCGCGGATCCATTTTGCCCTGGTGTGCGCGGCGATGGGATGCCCGCCGCTCCGATCGGAGGCGTATGTCGGCGCCCGGCTCGAGGCCCAACTCGAGGACCAGGGCCGGATTTTCCTGCTCGAGTCACCGGCGAAGAACCGGGTTGACGTTGCCGGCCTCACGGTGTGGGTGAGCCAGGTCTTCAAATTCCGGGATTATCAGAAAGATTTCGGCGGCTCGAAGGAGGCCGTGGCCCGGTTCATTGCCCACTGGTACCCGGCGGGCCCCGAGCGCCAGCTGCTCGAGGGCGGTCGGTGGTCGCGGTTCGACTACACCGACTACGACTGGACCTTGAACAGCACGGAGCGCGCGAAGCAGATGACCGGGACGGCGGATCACTCCGACCGAAGCCGGGCGCGGGCGGATCGATAGAGACCTACGGTGAGCCAGGCGTGCCGCCAGGTGGTCCGAAGCCAGCCGGCGTCGCGGTACCGGCGGGCGCTCGTGGTGAGCACCGCCGGCAAGGCCACCAACGGCACCCCCGCCGCTCGGGCCCGGACGACCCAATCGAGATCCTCGCCCGGCCCGATCCGGTCGTCGAATCCGCCGAGCCGGTCCCACACCGGCCGACGGACCAGGAACCCCTGGTCGCCGAAGGGCAGCCCGAGCCAGCGAGAGCGGAAGTTGGCGCCGGCGGCGTTGAGGCGAGTGGCGCGCGGGCCATCCCCCGCGAACGCCAGCCGGAAGTACCCGATGGCGTTCTGGTGGGTGGATTCGGCGGTGAAGGCTTCGAGTGCCGGGGTCACCGGGTCCGGCAGAGTCGTGTCGGCGTGCAGGAACCAGAGCCAGGCGCCGCGGGCCGCGGCCGCCCCGCGATTCAGTTGGGCCGCGCGTCCGGCGGGTCCGACCACCCACGTGAGCCCGCCGCGTCGGGCGGCGTCGGTTTCTTCCGGCATGGCGGGCCGGGTGGCCGACCCGATAACTTCTGCCCCGGGCAGGGCTCGGCCGAGTTGGCGGAGGAGTGGGGTCGCCCGGTCGTCCGGTCCGACCGGGATCACGACGGCGAGTTGTTCGATCATCTCACGAACTCCGGGGCTATGGCCACCTTCTCCGAGCTGCCGCTTCAATATCGACTGTTTCTGGCCGGCTACCCATGGCGGGCCATCCGGCCTCCGGCGTGGACCCCGCTGGACCGGCCACTCAACTCGGTCCGGCTCGCGGTGATCACGAGCGCCGGTCTCTATCATCCGGATCGGGATGCCCGGTTCACGGCCGAGCGCGGGGGCGATGTCTCGTTCCGATGGATCGAGGGCAACGAGTCGGTTGGCGAGCTCGCGATCGGGCAGCGGAGCCGGAGCTTTGACCGGACCGCCATCGAGGCGGATCGGAACGAGGCGTTGCCACTCGATCGGCTTCGGGAACTGGTTGGCCGAAGTGAGCTCGGATCGCTGGCAGCCCGGCACCCGAGTTTCAATGGGTCGATCACGGCCCCGGGGCGCCTGGTGCGTGATTCGGCGCCCGCGGTGGCGGCGGCGCTGACCCGGGATCGGGTTGACGCCGCGCTGCTGGTCCCCGTGTGACCGATGTGCACGCAGTCCGTCGGACTGCTTGCCGGAGTCCTCGAAGCGGCCGGGATCGCGACGGTTTGCCTTGCCTTGCTTCGGCGGGTGGCCGAACGCGTCGGGATTCCGCGGGCCTTGGCGGTTCCGTTTTCGTTCGGCCGTCCGCTCGGCGGCCACGGCCCGGCCGTCCAACATCGGGTGATCGCGCAGGCGCTGGCGCTCCTGACCCGGGCCGGTCCCGGCCCGATCGTGGCCGACTTCGAACCCCGCGACGATTCGTCGTCTCCCGCACCCTCCATCTAGGATCGTCATGACCGATCACGCCAACTACTATCATGCCCCCGACTTGGCGCGTTTCAGCGAAGTCGGCAAAGGATCGCCGGAGTTGTGGAAAGCCTTCAACGCCTGGTACGGAGCAGTCTTCGCCGAAGGGGCGCTGACCGCGCGAGAGAAGGCACTGATTGCGCTCGCTGTGTCCCACGCCGTCCAGTGTCCATACTGCATCGACGCCTACACCACGGCTTCGCTGGAGCATGGATCGAACGAAGAGCAAATGACCGAGGCGGTGCATGTAGCGGCGGCCATTCGGGGCGGGGCGTCTCTGGTGCACGGCGTCCAGATGCGGAACCATCTCGATCGGTTGGGGATGTAACGATGGCCGTGATGCCGACGCTCCAGAAGCAACGCCACCCGCTGGCCGGAGGTCCGGCCCAACGGCTCCGGCTGGCCGCGGTGCCGACCGGGCGGACCTTCGAGCAGGCTCTGGCCCAGTCGGCGCTCTGGCCGCTCCGTCCGACCGGGCTCGAGGTGCTGCAGATCAACGTCGGCAAGAAATGCAATCAGACCTGCTCCCATTGCCATGTGGACGCCGGTCCCGATCGCACCGAGATGATGTCGGACGCGGTGGTGGACGCCTGCCTTGGGGTCCTGGCCGACCATCCGTTCGGGGTGCTCGACATTACCGGCGGCGCCCCGGAAATCCATCCGGCGTTTCAGCGGATCGTCGAAACCGCCGCCGGGTTGGGCCGGCACGTGATCGACCGTTGCAACCTCACGATCACGCAGTTGCCGAACTATCGGTATCTGCCGGGTTTCCTGGCCGAGCACCGAGTCGAGGTGGTGGCGTCCTTGCCGTACTTTCAGTCGAAACAAACCGATGCCCAGCGGGGCGACGGGGTGTTCGACGCGTCGATCACCGCGTTGCAGGAGTTGAACGCCTTGGGCTACGGCCGCCCCGGAAGCGGCCTGATCCTCAATCTGGTGACCAACCCGGTGGGCGCTTTCCTGCCGCCGCCGCAGGCCGCGGCGGAGCGGGAGTGGAAAGAGCGGCTGGGTCGCGGCTACGGGATCGTCTTCAACCAACTGTTCACCATCACCAACATGCCGATCAGCCGGTTTCTCGAGCATCTCGACCACAAGGAGCAGACCGAGGCCTACCTCGGCCGCCTGGTGCAGGCGTTCAATCCCGCGGCTGCTGCCGGGGTGATGTGCCGGGGTATGGTGTCGGTCGGCTGGGACGGCGTGCTCTACGATTGCGATTTCAACCAACAGTTGGATCTCCCGGTCGACGCCCGGGTGCCCCGGACGATCTTCGAGTTCGAGCGGACCAGTCTGGCCGCCCGGGAAATTGCGGTCGGTCCGCACTGTTTCGGGTGTACGGCCGGCTCGGGGTCGAGCTGTGGCGGGGCGTTGAATGTCTGACGGGCGCGGGCGTCGGGCTGCGCTGGTCGTCGTCGTCGCCCTCGGCCTGGTGCTGGCCGCGATCGTCGGGGGCCGGGAGCTGGCGGCCGTCATTCCAGCTTTTGCTGAACGGATCCGGGGTCTCGGCCCCCTCGCCCCGGTGGTGTTCGTGTTCGGCTACGCGGTGGCCGCGGTGGCCTTCGTGCCCGGCTCGCTTCTGACCCTGGCCGCCGGCGCGATCTTCGGGCTGGGTCCGGGAGTCGTCTTGGTGCTGCTCGGTGCGACGTTAGGCGCTTCGGCCGCGTTCCTGGTGGCCCGGTATGCCGTCCGGCGGCCGTTCGAGCGGGCCCTGGCCGGCAACGAGCGGTTTCGGGCCATCGACCGCGCCATCGGACGGGACGGCCGCCGGATCGTGTTTTTGCTCCGCCTCTCGCCGGTCTTTCCCTTCAACCTGCTCAACTACGGCTTGGGCCTCACCACCGTTCGGTTTCGCGATTATCTGGCGGCGTCGGTCGGAATGATCCCGGGTTCGGTGCTCTACGTGTACTACGGCAAGGTGGCCGGCGATGTGGCCGCCCTGGCCGGCGGGGTCGCGCCGCCCCGGGGACCGGGGTATTACGGGGTCCTCGTGCTGGGTCTCGCCGCGACGATCGCGGTGACCGTGGTGGTGACCCGAACGGCCAAACGCGCGCTCGCCGAGGCGGTCGGATGAGCGCGGCGATGATTGCCGGAGATCCCGACGACGACGCGCTGGTCCGCCAGGTGCATCCGCCGGATTGGGTCAACCCGGTGGCCCGGGGCCGCTATCACCTGGTCGTGGTCGGCGCCGGAACCGGCGGACTGGTAACCGCCGCGGCGGCGGCCGGACTCGGCGCCCGGGTGGCGTTGGTCGAACGGGATCTGATGGGCGGCGATTGCCTCAACGTCGGCTGTGTGCCGTCCAAGGCCTTGCTCAGCGCGGCCCGGAGTTGGCAGGGGGCGGCTCGGTCGGCGGAACGGTTTGGAGGTCCGAGGGTGTCGGGGCCGGGCGACTTCGGGCAGGCCATGACCCGGATGCGGCAACTGCGGGCCCGGCTCTCGCCGATTGACGGCGCGGCCCGGTTCCGGGAGCTCGGCGTCGACGTGTTCTTCGGTTCGGGCCGGTTCGTCGGGCCTAACGCTCTGGAGGTGGGCGGTCAACGGCTCGCGTTTCGGCGCGGCGTCATCGCCACCGGCGCCCGGCCCGCGGTGCCGCCGATCCCCGGGTTGGCCGAATCCGGGTACCTCACCAATGAGACCGTGTTCACGCTGACCGAGTGTCCGCGCCGGCTCGTCGTGATCGGCGCCGGCCCGATCGGCTGCGAGTTGGCGCAGGCGTTCCGGCGCTTCGGCGCCGCCGTCACCATGGTGACCCGGGACGACCGGATCTTGCCCAAGGACGACCCGAAGGCCGCCGCGATCATTCGCCACCAATTGGAGGCGGAGGGCATCGCGATCATCACCGGGGTGGCGATCGAGCGGATCGAACGGCAGGGCGGGACCACCGTCATCCGGACGACCGCCGGCTCGTTCGAGGCTGACCGGCTCCTGGTGGCCGCGGGCCGAGTTCCTAACGTCGAGGACCTCGGGCTCAAGCAGGCAGGGGTTCGGTTCGATGCCCGCGGCGTCACGGTCGACGACCGGCTTCGCACCAGTAACTCCGCGATCTATGCGGTTGGTGATGTCTCCAGTCCCTATCAGTTCACCCACGCGGCCGACTTTCAGGCCCGGCTCGTGGTCCAGAACGCGTTGTTCTTCGGCCGGAGCCGGGCCAGCGCGCTGGTCGTTCCGTGGTGCACCTACACCAGCCCCGAACTGGCCCACGTCGGCCAGACGGAGGCCCAAGCGATAGCGGCGGGGCGGCCGGTCGACATCGTCGAGGTCGGGTTCGAGCATCTCGATCGCGCGGTGCTCGATGGCGAGGACGCCGGGATGCTCAAGGTCGTGCTGGCCCGGGGCACCGATCGGATCCTTGGAGTCACGTTGGTCGCCGGTCACGCCGGCGATATGATCGGCGAGATCGCCGTGGCGATGACCAATCGGTTGGGGCTCGGCGCGATCGGGCGGACCATGCACCCCTATCCGACGCAGAGCGAGGTGTTCCGGAAGGCCGCCGACCAGTGGCGGCGCCGGAAACTCACGCCCGTGGTGCGAAGCCTCTTCAAACGGTGGTTCGCCCTACTGGACTAGCCTCGGCCGACTCGCCGCGTCGGCGGCCTCGCGCCGGGCCGCGGGATCGGCCGACAAGCTCATCGAACGCACCGCGCCGGCAACGACGGTGATGATTCCGGCTGCTTGAGCCAGGAATGGTTCGATCTCATGGGTCGAGACCAAGACCGTGGCGCCGGCTTGGACCCGGCGGCCAAGCCAGTCGAGGAGGGTGTCCCGCATCGAGCGGTCCAGCGTCTCGAGCGGCTCATCGAGCAGGAGAGTATCGGGCTGGCCGATGAACGCCGCGGCCAGCACGGCGCGGCGACGTTGGCCCATCGACAATTCCCGGACCGATCGTCCCGCCACCTCCGCCAGGCCGACTCGCTCGAGCGCGGCTTCACCCTCGGCCAGCGGCACCGACCGGAGTGAGGCGACGAGCCGAATCACCTCCCGCACCGATGCATAGGGCGTGAGGTCGGGCTGCTCGGGCACGTAGGCCAGTTGGCGCCGGCTCTCGACCTCGTCCTGCCAGAGGTCGATGCCGTCGAGGGCGATCGTCCCTTTGGCGGGGCGCTCGACGCCGGCCAGCAGTTTCATCAGGGTACTCTTGCCGGCCCCGTTCGGTCCGAGCAGCAGGGTGAGCCCCGGCCCGATGCGGAGGTCATCGCAGGTCAGGACCGGCGCGTCGCGGTGGTATCCGAAGCCCACCCCTGCCAGCACGTATCCGCGGCTCATCGGGCGTCACCGGCCAAGGAATCCCCGCCGGCCTGATGGTGGAGCGCCTGCCACTGGGTCACGACCAGCCGGCGGTCGGCCCGGGCGGCATGCCACCACAACAACGGAATCGAGGCGACGGCCACGAGCGCGAGGGCCGGCCGCCACGCCACCGCGAGGGCGAGACTCGACCCCGTGATCAGGTACTCGCCACTGGCCCGGGAGAGCCGTCCCCCCGCCCGGCGCATCGCCCCAACGGCGAGCAGCGCGAGCGCGGGCAGCGTCGCCACGCCGACCGCCAGTGCCTTCCAGTCCAGTGCCAGCGCGAAGAGGAGGGTCGGCGCCGCCGGCACCGCGAGGGCGATCACATCATCGAGAACCCGGACCCGCGCGCCGACCGGAAGGGATCGAGCCCAGGGCCACGGGGGCCGGCGGAGGACCAACAGATCGGCCAGTCCGGCGAAGGTGATCACGAGCGCGATCAGGATGGCCGTCCGGGTCACCCCGCTCGCCGCCTCGACGGTGAGCCGGTTGTTGATCCGATAGAGGAGCGCCGCGCCGCACACTAGCAGCGGGGCAACGCTGGCCGTCAGCACTCGGGTGCCGAGCGCCCGCCACGCGATCGTAGGCTGGAGCCACCTCGGGTGCTGTCGCCAACCCCCGGCCTGATGCCGCGGTACCGCGATGGGTCCGGCCACCCGATCCCAGATGAGGCCAAGGATCACGGCCGCGGCGATGCCGCCGACCCCGAGCCCGGCCACCAGCGAACCGGCCGCCGCGATCGGCCGGGCAATCCAGGGCCGGATGACCGGCACCCCGGCGGCGGCGGCCAGCCCCAGCGACCAGAGCAAACCCAAGACTCGGATCGGGTCGACGGGCGAGTGGTACCCGAGGATCGCCGTGGCCACCGCCGCCAATCCCAGTACCAGCATCGGGATCAGCGGGAGCATCAGGGCGACGGCCATGGCTCGGCGGTAGGTGGCGGCGGTGACCGGAAGACTGCGAAGCCAGCCGCCAAGGCCGAGTCGGAGCGCCGGACCGGCTTGGGAGGCCAAGGTGAGTCCGAGGAATCCAAACCCGAGGGCCGCCGTCGGGGTCCGGTCGGGGCCCACCAACGCGAGGACGGAGGCGCGAAGGAACAGCGGGACGCTCGGAATCGGCACCACCACCAGGGCGAGCGCCAGAGCGGCGAAGAGAATGATCCCGTTCCGGAGCGCCACCGAGGCGGCGCCGGCGGCGAAGAACCGAATGACGCTGGTCAGAGCGGCCCGACCCGCCTCACGTGGCCGGCACCGATCTCGCCAATCGTCCGGCACCCGAGCAATGCCAGGCTGCGTTCGAGTTCGGATTTGAGCATGTCGAGGGCCCGCTCGACGCCGAGTTGGCCGCCCGAGGCGAGGCCGTAGAGATAGGGCCGCCCGATCGAGACCGCGTTGGCACCGAGAGCCAGGGCTTTGAGGACGTGGGTGCCGCGCCGCACCCCGCCGTCGACGATCAGCTCGAGCCGGTCGCCGACTGCGTCCCGGATGGCCGCGACGCAATCGACCGGGGCCGGGGCGGCGTCGAGTTGGCGGCCCCCGTGATTGGAAATCATGATCGCCGTCGCCCCGACCTCGACCGCGCGCTTGGCATCGGCCGGCGACTGAATTCCCTTGAGGACGAACGGGCCGCCCCACTGCTTGACCAACCAGGCGACGTCCTCCCAGGTCACGGTCCGGTCGAACTGGCCGTTGACGTAATCAATCAGCGAGACGGTGCCGAGTTTGCCGACCCGATGGACCACGTTGGCGATCTGGAAGTCGGGGTTCTTGAGGAGGTGAAAGGCCCACCGCGGGTGGGCCGCGAAGCTAGCGAAGCTCTTCAACGAGAACCGTGGCGGCAATACCATCCCGGTGACCCGGTCGCGCTCCCGGTTGCCGGCGAGCGCCGTGTCGACCGTAAGGCAGAGCGCTTGATACTTCGCGGCTTTGCAGCGCTCCACGAACTCCGTCGTCAGCGCCCGGTCTTTGAGGATGTAGATCTGGAACATCCACGGCCCGGCGCCTTGGGCGGCGATCTCCTCGATCCGGGTCGTGCCCATGGTAGAGAGGGTGTAGAACGTGCCGGATTTCTGGGCCGCCCGGGCCACCGCCGGCTCGGCCTCGTGGTGAAAGAGCCGGGACATCCCGGTCGGCGCGAGAAACACCGGCCAGCTGATCTTTTGGCCTAGCAGCGTGGTACTGGTGTCGATGGCGCTGATGTCCCGCAGGTAGTTGGGGATCAGTTCATAGTCGTCGAAGGCCGCCGAGTTCCGGCGGAGGCTCCATTCATCGTCGGAGCCCCCGTCGATATAGTGAAACATCGGGGCGGGCAGGCGTTGCTTCGCCATTCGGCGGAGGTCGGCGATGTTGTTGCAGCGGTCAAGTCGCATGGTGGCTTTGCTGGGTGGACGTATATTGGCAATCTCAACCTATCGTACCGACGCGGGGTCGGCAACGAGCCTCGTGTGGAGCCGTCGAATGCGGTCCCGTCCCCTCCTGACCTATTTCTTGTTGGCCTTCGCGATCACCTGGTCGGCTGCCGGGATGGCCATTCTCGCTCCCGAGTGGTTCACCCGGACGTTCGGCCAGCTCGACGCGAGCAACCCGGTGTTCTTCGTCGCGGTCTACGCTCCCACCGGGCTCGCGATCGGGTTGACGGCGCTCTTCGAAGGCCGGGCCGGCCTCAAGGCCCTTATGGCCCGGCTCGACCCGAGGCGCTGTCACCCGATCTGGTATCTGGTGGTCGTCGGGGGGTTCCTCGTGCTCACCGGACTGGCCGGCTGGATCGGCTCGGTGGCCGGCGGCCCGGCCCCGCTGTGGAAGCTCTCGGCGTTGGGCGGCTTGGCCGGAAGTCTGGTGACCGATCCAGGGCCGTTAGGCGAAGAACTCGGCTGGCGGGGTTTTGCGCTGCCCCGGATGCTCCGGCGGTGGAAGCCGGCCCTGGCCGCCGTGATCCTGGGCGTGATCTGGGGGTTCTGGCACCTGCCGGCGTTCTACGTGTCCACCTTGGGCCAAAGCCAACTGTCGCTGCCGGTGTTCCTGCTCGGCGCCACCTCGTTGTCGGTCGTGACGTGCTGGCTCTTCCTCAAATCCAAAGGCAGCGTGCTGATCGCGATCCTGGCGCACCTGATGGCCAATCATGCGAGTGACGTGACCGGGGCTTCGTTCAACCAGATGACGTATGCCCTCGCCGTGGTCGCTCTGGTCTTGGTGGCGACCGGGCAACTCACCCCGGAGCCGGCCGCCGAGCCCCAGCCGGTAGCGACTTAACCCTTCGCGGCCATCGCGGCGACCAAGGTGTGGAGCTTCGCCCGGTAGGCGGTGGTGGCCGAGGTACCCCGGCCACCGATGGTGGCCACGTAGGCCCGCGCCCCCTTCTGGGCCAGCATCATCGCTGAGTGGGGGGTGTGGCCGAAGAACGCTCGATCCCCCAGGCCCGGCTCGGGCACCACGGTCGGCGCGGCCTCTTCATCCTGCTTCTTCAGATACTCGACCGTGATCGTCTTGGTCGCTTCCGCCGCCGACTTGAATTCGAGGACCGCGATGATCAGGGCGCTCG
Organism: Gemmatimonadota bacterium; assembly: GCA_031375485.1. GTDB lineage: Bacteria > Gemmatimonadota > Gemmatimonadetes > Gemmatimonadales > GWC2-71-9 > SHZU01. The sequence goes on from JANMHX010000194.1 coordinate 14,290, forward strand.
TCTTGCCCAGGAAGGTGCAACTCGTCTGAATCGCACCGGTGTCTTCGTCCGGCTCCGCCGGCTCTTTCGAGGTGCTGGTGACGGGTTCCCCGATCAGGACTTGGGCCTCGGCCTTGGTGATCATGGCGCACGGGTCAGGAACCGGCGTGGCGGCGAGCAGGGTGAGCCAGAAGAGTGGGATCATGGTGTCCTCATAGGAGGTGGGACTTTGCGCCAGCGCCGGACCTCGTGAAGCCAGGAAAACGGATCGATGGTCACCTCCCTTAGCTGGCGCGACGCCACGGCCACGTTGGTCGGATTGTAGAGGAACACCGCTGCGGCATCCTCGTTGAGCAATCCAATGGCGCTGCTCCAGCGTTGCCGGGCGATGGCCGGGGTTGGTGCCGCGAGGGCGGTGGTCACCAGCGAGTCGAAGACCGGATTGAAGTAGCGCCCCTGGTTCAGGATCGCGAACCCGGGCCGGGTCCACTGGTCGGCCAAGCCCCGGGGACTCGGTTCGTCGAGCCAGGCGCCGATCAAGGCGTCGAACTGACCGGTTTCCGATCGCTCCTGAAAAATCGAGAAATCGACCGCCGCGATGGTGGCGGCCACCCCAACTTGCTTCCACATCTGCTGAATGCCTTCGGCCAAGTTCTTTCGGACTCTACTGGTCGACGGAATCAGGATCTCGACCGAGAGACGGCGGCCGTTCCGGGCCCGAATGTCGTCCGGCCCCATCCGCCATCCGGCCTCATCGAGCAGTCGGCCGGCGTGTTGGATGTCGAACGGTGGGGTTGAGATGCTGTCGTTCCAGATCCACAGGGCGCGCGACATCGGCCCTGGGGGGACGGCCGCGTCGGGTCCGACCAGCGCGCTCACCAGGGTGGGGCGGTCGATGGCTCGGGCCAACGCTTGGCGCACCGTGCGGTCCGCCAGTACCGGATGGGGAACGCCGGCGTGGTTGGCGAGCCGGAAATTGAGGAATCCGTAGCTGGCGGCCGGGTAGGGGATCAAGTCGACGTTCTGTTGGCGGCCGGCCCGGGCGCGGGCGTCGGGTCCGGAGGCGGTCTCGACGATATCGGCTTCGCCGCTCAGGACCAGGTTCAAGGCCGCGTCTTGATCCTGGGCAAACCGCCAGACGATTCGGCGGAACGGGCTCCCGCCCCCGGTCCGTTCCAGTGTCAGCGACTGGCCTCGGCGCCACTCGCCGATCCGATACGGACCCGATCCGATCAGTCGTCCGACGCCGGTGTCGGCCGCCCACTGTGACCTGGGAATCGAGTCCCAACGGTGCTTGGGGATGATCCGAACGTGGTAGGTCGCGTCGAAGAGTTGCTCCGGGGAGGCGGTGGGAAACCGGATCACGACCTGGTTCGGGCCGTCGGCGGTGACGGTGACGTTGCCTAACGCTCCGGCCGCGGGGGCCCCGAGCGCGGTATCGACCGAGGCCGCGAACGAAAAGACCACGTCGTCGGCGGTGACCGGGGTGCCATCGGCCCAGGCGGCACCCCCGCGGAGGGTGAATCGCCAGCCGGCCGAGTCGACTCGCTGCCACCGCTCCGCCAAGCTGGGCTCGAAGGCTCCGGTATCGACCGGTGCAGCCCCGGTTCTCAGGACCGCCAGGCGCTCGAACACCAGATCCGAGATGTCGCGGCCCACGGTCTCGGCGACCAACGGTGGGAGCAGCGTCGCCGGCTCGCCGGTGGCCGACACGACCAGGGTGTCGCACTCGTCGCAGCCGGCGGTTTTGGAGCAACCGGCCAGGAGGACCAGGCCGACCCAGGTGCCGGTGCGGCAAATCCGCTGCATCGAATCGTTCCAGGTCGTAATGATCCGGGCCATCGGTTTCCCGGGGTTAATTGTCATAAGTGATTGTCAGTCAATCGGTTGGAGTATCGCAAGGCAGGGGCCTCAGGATTGCTATTCAGGGGGCCGAACCCATTCAAGGAGTGCCGAATGTCGAACCTAAAGATCGCCACCATCGCGGGCCTTGTCATCTCGAGCGTTGCCGGTTGTTCCGATGGCACTGGACCGGGGCAGCCTGATCGGCGCGCGGTCACCCTTCGGGTGGCGGCCAGTCCGCTCGCTCCATCGGCCCAGGCGTCCGGGTCGGTCACCGTCGCGGGACACACGTTGGTTCTGAGCAAGATCGAGTTGGTGCTTCGGGATATCAAATTCAAGCGGGTCGAGGGTGGAGCCGATTGTGACGACCTCGAAGCTGCGGGCAACGACCGGGACGACTGCGAAAAGTTTGCGACCGGTCCGATGCTGCTCGACTTGCCGTTGGGCGGCGCACCGGAGCGGGTGGTGACCGTCGAGGTCGATGCCGGAACCTACCGGCAGGTTGACTTTCGGATCCACAAGCCCGAGGACGATAGCGGGGACGCCTCCTTTTTGGCGGCTCATCCGGATTTGAGAAAGGTCAGTGTCCGGGTTACGGGACAGTACGACGGCATCGGTTTCGTCTATATCTCCGATCTCAGCGCCAAACAGCGGAATGATCTCACTCCGCCGCTGGTCGTCGGGTCCCAAGCCGCCACCGACGTTACCTTGAAGGTCGACGTGGCTACTTGGTTTGCCGCCGGCGGTTTGCTGATCGATCCGGCCACCGCCTTGAAGGGGCAGCCGAACGACAACCTGGTGCGCGACAACATTCGCCGTTCGTTTCGCTGGTTCGAAGACAAGGATCATGACGGCAAAGATGATCGATAGGCAATCGGGGCAATGAGCCGGCGGATCGCGAGCATCCTGGTCGTGAAGCTCTCGGAGAGTTTTGCCGACTCGGTGACGGCCCTCTGCGCCGCGGCTGGTCTCGAGGTGCGGGAGCGGGCCTTCGACGAGGAGGGCCCCTTCCTTTCCGCGGCGGGGTGTTTCGTGTTGGCCGGTGGCGCTGAGGCCGATGGGCTCGACTGGTTGAGTCGGACCAAAGCCGGGTCGGCGCTCCCGGTCTACTTGGTGGGCGCCGCCCCCGATCACCGGCTGGCGGTCGGGGCGCTCAGCCGGGGAGCCCGGGACTACTTCGCCCTCCCCGCCGATCTTGGGGTCTTCGGACGGACCCTGGAGCGGTTGGGCCAGGAAGGGGCCGTCTCGGTGGCCCAGGAGAGTTTTACCAGGGCAGAGCAGGACAGTCTCGGGTTTGGGGCCATGATTGGAACCAGCGCCGTCCTGACCGCCACTCTGACCCACGCTCGGCGGGTCGCGGCCATTCGCGATGTGACCGTCCTGATCGGTGGCGAGACCGGCACCGGGAAGGAACTCCTGGCCCGGGCCATCCACTATCACTCGCCTCGCGCCAAGGCTCCCTTCGTCGAGATCAACTGCGCCGCCATTCCGGCGAACCTGATCGAGAGCGAGTTGTTTGGGCACGAGCGGGGTGCCTTTACCGGCGCGGTGGCGGCCAAGCCCGGCCTGTTCGAGATGGCCGACGGCGGAACCGTCTTTCTCGATGAGATCGGCCACCTCCCGCTCGAGCTCCAGCCCAAGCTGCTCCGGGCACTCGAGTCACGGGAGATCCGGCGGGTTGGCGGCCAAGCGACCAAGCGGGTCGATGTCCGGGTCATCGGCGCCACCCACGTCGACCTAGCCGCCGCCGTCAGTCAGGGGACCTTCCGCGAGGATCTCTACTACCGCCTCAACGTGGTCCAGTTGATCCTTCCTCCGCTCCGTGACCGGGGCGAGGACATCTTGCTCCTGGCCGAATGCTTCGGAGCCCGGCTGGCGGCCCAACATGGCCTGCCGACGCCGGTACTGACCGCGCCGGTCCGCGCCGCCCTCAAGGCCCATCCCTGGGCCGGTAACATCCGGGAGCTTCGGAACGCGATCGAGCGGGCGCTGGTGTTGTCACCGCCGGGCCAGCTCGACATCGGCCAGCTGTTGGTGGCGGGTCCGGCTCGAGAAACCACCGGGCCACTGCCGTTTCCGGCGCCCCTTGGCACCATCATTCGCGCCGCCGTCCTGGAAACACTCGCCCGGGCCGACGGCAACAAAAGCGAGGCGGCCCGCCGTCTTGGCGTGTCGAGACCGCGGCTCCAGCGGATCCTCGAAGGCGATACCGACTGAGAATGGAACGACTCCCATGCGTTACCTAACGATCTGTCGCCGGGCGCTTCCGCTCCTGGTGATCGCCGCCTGCACCTCGGGGCCCGATCCGTCCGACCCGCCCGGCCAATTGGCGATCGTCAAGATCCCCGCTTCGGCCCCGGCGCTGTTCAACGACTCGGTGTCGTTCTACGCCAAGGTGGGTCGCGACGATGAGGGGTTCCTCTATTTCAAGACGGCGGCCGGCGCCCGGGGTGAGAAGTTTGCCCGGATTCGGATTCGGCAGCGGAGCCTTGCCAGCCGGCCCGATGGGACTCCGTTCGGCGCGACCGATTCGGTCTTGATCGTCATGAAGGTGGTCAACCCGCTCGAGCTCGGGGTCGAGTTGTTGCCCTCGGGGATTCACTTCAATGCGTCGGACCCGGCCGAGTTGCGGATCGAGTATGAGGCGACCAAGGGCGATCTCAACGGCGACGGGCAGAAGGATGCCAAGGACGACGCGATCGAACAGAAGCTCGCGCTGTGGCGCCAGGAAAAGCCCGGCGACCCGTTGGTCAAGATCGGCACGGTCAAGACGGACGGCCTCCGGGAGCTCAAGGCCGACCTGGTGTCCTTTAGCCGCTACTACATCGCGTACTGACGAGAGACGACGCCCGATGATGCCCGGCCCGGCTGCTGACTTGCTCCATGCCCTGCGGGCGCTCCTCGCGGAGGGGCGCTATCAGGAGGTCGTGGACCGGTTTGGCGAGCGGCGGGAACCGGCGGATCGATCCGATCCGATCCTGCTGCTGACGGTGGCCGCCGCGGCCACGCGGCTCGGCCACCTCGACCAAGGCCAGGAGCTGGCGCTCGGGGCGTTGGCGGTTTGCCGGTCTCGCGCCGATGATGACGGCCGGGTTCGTTCGGAGAACCTGCTGGGTGCGATTGCCTTTGCCCGCGGCCAGATCGACGCGGCGACGGCGCATTGGCGGACCGCGCTCGACCTGAGCCGGGCCACCGGCGATATCCTGACCCTGGCCCGGGCCAGCAACAACCTCGCCTCCGCGTGCCATCTTGCCGGTGAGGTTTTGGTGGCTCGCGGTCTTTATCGAGAGTCGCTTGCCGCGTATCAACGGATCGCGGACCGGCGGGAGATCGCCGGGATCCTGACCAACCTGGCCTTCACCTTCCGGTGGGACGGGGACACCGGTACCGCGGCGGCGTTAGGCGAAGACGCGGTCCGTCACGCCGAGGTCGTGGGCGATCCCACGTTGCTGGCCCTGGTCCTGGCGGGCCGGGCGGAGACGATGATCGACCTGGGCGAGTTCGCGGTGGCCGAGCAGTTGCTGGGCCGGAGCGAACGATTGGCCGTGGAGGCCGGCGATGAGGCCGGGGTGGGCGAGGTGTACCGGGTTCGGGCCGAGCGGTCGCTCCGACTGGGAGAACCGCTCGCCGCGCTGGAATCCGCGCTCGCGGGCCGGGCGGTGGCGGAGCGATGCGGGCAGCCGTTGCTGGGCGCCGAGTGTGCGGCGGCGGCGGCTCGGGCGGCCGGCCGCCTGGGCCGGGAGGCCGAGGCGGACCGGTACCGGGCCGAGGCGGAGACCGGGTTCGAGGCGTTAGGCGCCGCGCTGCAGTTGGCCCGGTTCCGGGGGCGGTAGACACTATGGCACCTTGTTGCCGGACGTGACCAGGCTCTGAACCTTCGAAAACCCCTTGCTCCAATTGACGATGGCTTGAGTCGACAAATTGGGATTGTCCTGGAACCGCATTTCAGTGGTCACCGAGCCGGAGCCGGAGCCAAGAGCGGTGAGGAATGGGTTCTCCCGCACATTCAAGAACGCGACGTTGAGTACCGGTAGATTCAGAGCCTGCAGCCGAGTAGACGCGATCCCCAGGCTTTGACCGGTAAGGCTGGGGCCGAGCGTGAATGCCGTAATGCCTCCGGTAAGGCCAACACCCTGGGTTGCGGTCACGAGTAGGGGCGCGGAGAACGTGATCGAGCACCCGGGGAGCGGCGAGGCGCTGCCGGACCCGGCAGCGAGCCCGGACGTCGACGTCAGTTGCGGCAGCGAGATGGCAATGTTTCGCCCGGCCGGACAGAGCGCGCCGGTCCCCACGTCGAAGCGAAAGCCGTTCGTGCCCGTTACATCCTGGAGCGCCGGCAGCACGATCGTGTTCAGGAGCGGGGATGCGCTTCCATCGAGCTGGATCGGGCCCGAATGCTGCAACTTCGAGAGGCCGGCAAGCGAGGTAAGGAGTGCGCCATCGATGGTCACGCCGTTCGGAAGCGCACTCGTCAGATTCGAGAGTTCGTGGACATCGGGGAGCAGTGGGTTGCCGCTGATTCTCGCGCTTCGGACACTGGCTACATTCGCCAGGGCGCCGAGGTCCGTCAATCTCGGATTGTTGCTAATGGTTACGTCGGCGAGAAACTGGGCCACACCGGTCAAATCCTTGAGCGACGTAATCGCGTTCATCAGGCTGATGAACAGATTCTCCGCGACGGTGGTCCCCCGCAGCGATTGCAATGATGAAATAAGGGGGGCGTCTACCAACCTGAGGCTTTTGACACTCCGGAGGCCGACCAGTCCGTTGAGGTTGGCGAGGGCGGGCATCCCGTTCACGACGAGACCCCCGGCGTCGAGGGTTGTCACTTGCTCCAGCCCGTGCAGGGACGCCAATGTTCCATTCGAAATGAGGACGAGCCCGCCGAGCTGCCTGAGCGATGACAGCCCGCTTATGTCAGTCAGGAGTGGGTTGCCGTTGACCGTCAAGGTGCCCCCGACCGTGGTAAGTCCGCGGAGTCCGTCGAGCTTCCGGAGACTGCCGCCCGAGATGTCAAACGCTCCGGTCACGGTCGCGAGCTGAGAGAGCTCGGTCAAGTCAGTCGTCGTTATGGTGTTTCCCCCGGCGAACCGCAGGTCGCCGTTGATGCGGGCGACATCACGAAGCCCCTCGAGGCCCTGCTGCGAAAAGACCACGACGGTGGCGTCGATGGTCCGGCCGAAGGGTCGGTCAAGGGTAAAGCCGCCGCAAAACATGTCCCTGGCGGCGTCAGCCAACGAATTTCGGATGGTCGGGAGGCAGAGAACACCCCCGACCCTCAGCGTGGAAGTCCCGTTCGGGCGCACTGAGAACTGGTAGCGACCGGTCGGGTCGGTGGTGCCCACCTCGGTCGCTGGGGTTCCCCCGAAGATGATCGCCGACAACTCGAGCTTGGTATCGACGAGGGGCTGGGCCGGATTGTTCCCGAACCGGATCCCGGCCCGAATCAGCAAGGGTGACGCCTGGTTCGGGATGGCCGGATCCGGATAGTCGAGTTGAGTGACAATGATCGTGGCACACATTGCCGCCGCGATTCGATCCTTCGCCAAGGCTGGTTCCGTGGCTGAGAGGCCAACCAGCACGGCGGACCCGGCGATCTCTGAGGCTTCCTCCAGAACCGCGAGGCTCCGGCGCACGGGGCACTCGAGCGCAAGCTGGTCGATCGCGGACCGCACCACCGCCGTAACGCCCGCCCGCGCCCGGGTCTGATCCTGAAGGGCCTGGCCCTGGGGAGTTCCCGGATGGCGAGATTGGTACTCCTGAATCCACCCGGCATACTCGATCATCGCGATGATCGCGTCGGAGGGGAAAACCGGCGGCGTGGCTGAGGTCGCGAATCCCGGTTCGAGCCATTCGATCAGCCATTGGTGGAAAACCCGCTCGATGTTCTGGGGCGTGTCCACGCCGCGAATCATCAGGTCGTTCAGGGCCGCAATCCCGGCCGGGTAGTCGTTGAGCCGGGTCGGCACCGCAACCGGCGTCGCCGGGAGCTGGGCGATTTGGGCCGGGGTCCCCTGCGCGGCGGCCGCGGCGGAGAAATGGGTAACGGCCAGGACCAAGCCGGCCGAGTCGGATATTGCGCTGGCCAGGCTGATTTGGCGGCCGGCATCGTTAGTGCCGATGCCGATCAGGCGGTTGCCGGACGCCACCGTCACCTTTTTGCTGATCCGGAGCAGGGCCGGGACCGCGAACGTCAGCCCGCTCGGCGCGAACCGGACCCCCGCCTCGAACGTCACGGCCCCGAGTGTTCTGAGGGCGGTGATCGGGGTCATCGTGATTGACTGGCTCGCCGCGAGTGCCTGCGGCGGCACCTCGAATCGGTAGGTCACTCCTCCCGGCCCGGTGGTGGTCAGGATTCCGCCCTTCGGGCCGATGGTGCCGGATACGGCGGCGCCGCCGGCCAGATCGACTGCGGCGGCGGCGGTCACCGTCGCGCTGCCGGATTTCCCATCCACGGCCGCGGTGATGACCACCTGGCCGCCGGAGGCCACGGTGACGAGTCCATCCGCCGCCACGGTCGCGACGGCCGGGGTGCCGGAGGTCCAGGTGACTGTTTTGCCGGCCATGGTCGTGCCGTTTTGATCCTTGACCGTTGCCCGGAGCCGAACCGTGTCGGGCGCCACCAGGCTCGGCGCGGCCGGGGTGACCTCGATCGTCGTGACGACCAGGGCCGGGGGTGGGGGCGGCGGCGGTGGACCGACCGACTCGCCGCCACCGCATCCGGTCAGCAGCTGGAGCCCAACGACGGTGGCCAAGAGGGCGGGGGTCGGTTTCATCGGGTAGTCCTTTCGTCTTTGGCCCAGCCGCGGACGAACGCCGTCAGCTCCTCACTGGACTCGAACCGGCGCTTTTCGCCGGTGGTTAGGTTTTCGAGCACTCCGCTCACCCCGCCGCGGTCCGACCGGGTCTGCAGTACGAAGTAGCCGTAGCGCGCATCCGGATCAGCCGGATGGGGGTCCGTTGCGTCGGGCTTCAGTTGCATCCGGGCGTCCCCCAGCCGGCTTGCCCCCGGGACTGCGCCGCCGCGTTCTGAACCCGAATGCAATCGGTCAGGTTGCCGATCACGCCCGCCGCTTGGCCCCAGTAGAACGTCGAGGCCGTTGCCGTGCCCGAGCCGCTGAAGAGGCGGATCGCGGGATTGGCGGCCGTGAGACCGGCTCCAGCCGGGAAGGTGAAGACCAAGCCGGCTTTATTCCGGATCGTGACGCCGGCTAAGTCCACCGTGGCGGGCGCCACCCGGTCGTCCCGGGTGATCTCCACGAACTCGTTGTTCGGGCTCAGGTCGTCTCGGAGTCCCTGGAACCGGACCTTGGTGAGTTGGAAGAAGGCCCCGGCCACCGCCGGCAACGGGATTTCGAATCGGCGGAACAGACTCGGGGCTTCGTTCGGCTTCCAGAGGTCGATGCTTCGAGCGCCCTCGGGATTCGTCTGCCAGGGATCGGCTCCGGCTCCCGCCCATCCATAGGGATCGATCGCCGAGAAGTTGCCTCCCGTGGTGGCTCGCCGAACCGCGAAGTGGAGATGGGGATTCAAGGCGCAGCCCTTGTTCCCGGAGGTCCCGAGCCGCTGCCCCTGGGTCACATTGGCGTTGAGCGCCACGTCGACCTGATCCATATGGGCGTAGAACGTTCGCACCACGACCCCGGCCGGCAGCGTGTGCTCGAGCGTCACGCCGTTGCCGATGACGATCTGATTATTGAGGATCGGGCAAGCGAACGGCGTACCCGGTCCCGAAGAAACCACCTTGCCGGCTGCCACCGCGACGAGCGGGGTCCCGATCGGAAGCCGCCAATCGTAGCCCTCGTGACCGTCGATCCCGATCAAGCTCGCCTCGCCCCAGAACGGGACCAGGGTGCCGTTGTTGTCGATGAACTCCTTCGGCACGTCGTGGTCGTGGTAGTTGGTGGTCCAGAGGTCCGCCGGCTCGACGAACGGCTTGATGAAGGTCGGTATCCGGTCCGGATCGAAAACCGTCAGGGTCGAGCTTGCGGTCTTCGTTTCCGAGGTGGCCGTGAGGGTGGCGGTGCCGGCGGCAACGGCCGACGCCAACCCGGTGGTCGAAACGGTGGCGGCCCCGGCGTTCGAGGTACTCCAAGTCACGGTCCGCCCGCTCAGCACGTTGCCCTGGGCGTCCTTGGTCACCACCGTCAGCTGCACGGTCTGTCCCGCCAGCGCCTCGGCGGTGGCCGGGCTCACCTCGACCGTCGCCACGGGGGCGGGCGGCGGGGGCGGCGGTGGTGGTGGCGGGGGCGAGGGAGTGACCGGAGCCGTGCTGCTCCCGCAGGCAATCGCACCAAGAACCAAGAACAGGCGGGCGTGGCGAAGGGGTCGGAACATGGTGGTCCTCTCATGGGGTCTCAGGTACTGGCGCGGAACCGTCACGAGAGAGATGTTAGAGCCGACCCGCAAAACAGCCGTTACTTCGGCGTTAAACCATTGACCGCAAACGGTTTCTAACGGTGGCTCAGGTTCGACTTTCGACGTTGGGTCGCCTGGAACTGACCCGGGATGGCTCTCCGGTCCTGGCCCGGCGCCGGAAAGAACTGGCGCTGCTTGCCTACCTGGCCCGCCGGGGACCCCGCCCGGTCGACCGGGCCGTGCTGGCCTCGCTGCTCTGGGGCGCCCGCGGCGATGACGCGAAGGCCAAAGTGTCCCTCCGTCAGGCCCTGTTCGATCTCCGGGAAGCCCTCGGCGAGATCGTCCAGACCGATTCGACCACGGTCCGGGTCAACCCGCAGCACCTCGACTTGGACATCGCCTCGTTCGAAGCGGCGGTTGCCGCCGGGCGCCTGGCCGATGCGGCCGCGCTCTGGCATGGGCCATTTATGGATGGGCTCGAGGATCTGGGCGGCGAGGACTGGGTCATCTGGGTTGAGTCCGAGCGAACCGCCCTCAACGCCAAACTCGGCGTGGCGCTCGCCCAACTCGCCGATGCGGCGGAAGCCGACGGCGACCGGCCGGCGGCGCTTCGGTGGGCCGAGCGGTGTCTCGAAGCCCTGCCCCATGAGGAGAGCGCCGCGATCCGCTTGGTGATGCTCTATCTCCGGGCCGGCCGGACCGCCGACGCCAAGGGCACCGTGGCCGGTTATACCGAACGGCTCCGCCGCGATCTCGATACCGGGCCGAGCGCCGCCTTGCTGAAGCTGGTGTCCGATGACGCGCGGCCGGCGCTCGGAAAGCCCGGCTATCGGGGCCTGGTCTCACCGGATCTGGCCGGGCGCGACAACGCCTTGGCGCTGCTGACCCGCGCGTGGGCCGCCGCGGCCGGGGGTGCCGGCCGGGCCGTGTTGATCGAGGGAGACGAGGGATCCGGCAAGAGCAAGCTGGTGGAGGTGTTCGCGGCCCAGCTCTCGGCGCTTCGCGAGCGGCCACCGGTGTTCCTGGGCCGGGCGTTTCCGACCGAGCGGGCACAGGCCTGGTCGACGCTCCGCCCGCTGCTCGCGAGGGTCTTTGCCACCGGACGAGGGATGGCGGCGGCTCCGCCGGATGCCTTGGCGAGCGCCGCGACGGTGGTGCCGGAACTCCGGGAGCGATTCCCGGCCACCGCTTTTCCGGACGCCGGCCACCACCCGGGCGCTGCGATCGTCAGGATTCTATCGGAGATGGTGACCGAGCAACCGCTCGCGTTGCTGATCGACGACGCCCCCGCGGCCGATGCCGAGAGCACCGCGGTGCTCGCTGAGTTGGTCCGCCGTCCGCCGCCCGGACTGTTGCTAGTGCTGGCCGGCCGGCGCGACGCCTGGGCCCGGTCGGCGATCGGCGCCGAGCACCGGGATTCGCCTAACGTCGCCGACCGGATCGAGCTCGGGCCCCTGTCGGTGGCGGAGGCTGCAACGCTGATCGGGTCGATGGCACCGTTCGACCCGGCAAGCCGCGGCGCGCTGGCCGAGCGGCTCCGCCGGGAAACCGGCGGCAATCCGGGGCAGTTGGTGCGGTTCGTCCAGCAGCTCGCGGACGAGGGCCGGATCGCGCCGCGCCCCGACGGCCTTTGGATCGTCGAGGACGCCGAGCGGCCGATCCCGCTGGAGAGCGGGGTGCGCGACCTGATGCGGACCCGGTTGGCCGAGCTGACCGAACCGGCCCGGCGGCTGGTCGAAGCGGCGGCGGTTCTCGGTCCGACCATCGACCCGCGACTGCTCGAGACGGTGAGCCGGCTCAATCCGGCCGAATACCGGGACACCCTCGGTACTGTGCTGACGCGGCGGTTGCTCCGCGAATCGGCGAGCCGGGTTGGCCAGTTCGAATTTCCGAGCGAAGCCAACCGCCGGGCGGTGTACGACCAGATCGTGCCGAGTACCCGGGCCGGAATCCACCGCGAAGCGGCGAACGCGCTGGCCCGCCATCCGGCCGGCGCCGGGCCGGTGAAGGAAGAGATCGCGAGGCATCGCCAATTGGCGGGCCCGGGTCGCTCCCGGCTGTTCGTTGGGTTGGTCGGCATTGGGGCGCTCGTGGTGGGCGTCGTCGGGGCCACGATCGTGCGGACCCGGCGAGCCGCCCGGGTCGAGCCCGGAACCCCGGTGCTGGTGGCCACTTTCAAGAACACCACTGGCGAAACGGATTTTGACGGGTCGCTCCAAACGGCGGCCGAGATCGGGCTCCAGGAGTCCGGCCATGTGTGGCTGCTCCCGAAGAACCGGATTGCCGACGCGCTCCAGCGCGGGGGCCGGTTGAATACCGACACCATCGTCGACGGCCCGCTGGCTCTCGAGGTTGCGGTTCGGGAGAACGTGCCGGTCGTGATCGAACTCGCGCTCGCCAAACCGGGCAACGAGTATTTGGTGACGGGCAAGATCGTCAGGACCTCGACGGGCGCCGATCTTCGGAGCTTCCAGACTCGGATCAAGACCAGGGAGTTGGTGCTCGACGGGCTCTCGGGCGTGGTGGCCGACATCCGCCGGGCCTTGGGCGAGGCGGATTCGCTCCGCCGGCCGGCGACCGAGCTTCCCGCCCTGACCACCCGATCGATCCTGGCGCTCAAGCTCTATGCCGATGGTGAGGCCGCTTGGAACCGGCGTGATTGGAACCTGGCCTGGAGCCAACTCCGGCGAGCGGTGGAGCTCGATTCCACTTTTGCGATGGCATATGTGCTGTTGGCCCGGGAGGCGATGGCGCGCCTGAACAACCGACCCCTGGCCATCGAATATCTGGCCCAGGCCCGCCGATGGGCGGCGCACTTGACCGGCCGCGAGCAACTGGCCTTGGAGCTCGAGGAGGCCCTGATCAAGGGCGATACCCACCAAGCCGCGACGATCACCGAGCTGTTGGCGGCCCGGTTTCCGTCGCCGGCTTCGTTGTCCAACCACGCCTTCAGCCTGTTCCGGGCCAATCGCTGCGCGGAGGCGGTGCCGGTGTATCGCCGGGTGTTGTCGATGGCGCCCCGGATGGTCGGGAGTTGGATCAACCTTGCCTCGTGCTATCAGCTCATCGACAGCCTCCCCGAGGCGCTCGCCGCCTACGCCGAAGCCGAACGGGTCGACTCGACGGTCCTGATCCGCGACAACCTCAATCAGGAGTGGGGCCGGGTCTTCGTCCGGATGGGCCGCTGGGCCGCGGCCGACTCGGCCTTCCGCCGGATGTTGTCGCAGCCGGAACGGATGAACCAGGCCCGGGGCCATCGATCGTTAGGCTACCTGGCGATGACCCGGGGCGACTATCGCACCGCCCTTGGCGAATTCGGAGATGCCGGTGCCGGGTTCGAGGCGGCGAACAATCCCCTCGGCGCGGCCCGGAGCGAGACCATGGCTACCCAGGCGGCGGCGGCCCTCGGGGACGAGGGCCAAGCCCGGGGCCGGCTCGCCAAGCCTCAGGCGTTGCTGCGCGATTTTCGGCTCGAGCCCGCCTACCATCTGTACCTTGGCCTCACCCATCTTCGGGTCGGTGACCGGGCCGGCGCCAAAGCCTGGCTGACCAGGCTCGACGGGGTCATCGGTCCGGGCGGTGAGTCCGATACCACGATCAGAAACCTGCTCGAGGCCCGCATCGTGATTGCCGAGGGACGGTTTGCGAGGGCCCGAGCCCTGCTGCCAGCCCGGGTGCCGGCGGCGGTGAGCTACCTCGAACCGGTTGCCCTCGACACCCGCGGCCGAGTCTATTTGGGGCTCGGCCTGGCCGACTCGGCACTGGCCGTGTGGCGCCGGGCCCAGGCGACCTTCACTTGGGGTACCGAGATCCAGGACGACTGGGAGCGGCTGCCCCTGTCGATCGCGGAGGCCGCCCTCGCCACCGGCGACTCGTCCTCGGCGCGCCGAGCGCTGTCTGAAATACTCGAACGCTGGAAGACCGCGCCGAACGATTTTCCCGACCTCCGCCGAGCGCGCGAGCGACTCAAGAACCTCCAATCCGGAATTTCCCGCTAACCCAAGAAGGCCGATCATGATCCGTCGCGTACTGATAGCCGTTGCTCTGCTCTTCTGGCCCGGGGTCGGGGTCGCTCAGGTCTGGCAGGCCATTCAAGTGGAAGCGGCGCGTTGCGCCAAAGGTGGGGCGTGGAACTTCTGGGTCCATCGGGGCCAGCCCGACCGGCTCCTGGTCTACCTCCAGGGTGGCGGCGGGTGCTGGCTCAAGGCCAACTGCGACCTCGCCGATCGACCCACGTTCGATCCGGTGGTCGAGGACCGGGACAATCCGGCCAACGCTGACGGGATCCTGGCGATTGACCGGCCCGCCAACCCGTTTAGGGGCTGGACCGTGGTGTACATCCCCTACTGCACCGCCGACGTCCATCTCGGTGCCCGGAAAGTCGATTACGACGGCGTGCCGATGGACCACCGCGGGGCGCTGAACGCCGCCGCCGCCATCGCGTGGATCGGAACGGAAATCAACCAACCGCGGGAGATCGTGGTAACGGGCGGGAGCGCCGGCGCCATTCCGGTGCCGGTCTACTCGACCCGGTTGGCAGCACGGTTCCCGAAGGCGCGGGTCACCGGGATCGGCGACGGAGCGGGCGGCTATCGGGCCCCGACCATTCCCGGCATCCTGGCCCTATGGGGCGTGCGCCAGATGCTCAGCGACGTGCCGGCGTTCGCCGCGATCGATTCCGCCGGGCTCACGTTCGAGTCACTCTATATCGCGGCCGGGCGGGCGAATCCGAAACTCCGGTTGGCCCAGATCAACCAGGACCACGACGCCGTCCAGCTCCAGTTCCTGGCGATTCTAGGCATTACCGGAAAACCCCTGGCGCCCCTGCTTCAGGCCAACCTTGATGACATCCAGGCGGCGCTCCCGACCTTCCGCCGCTATCTGATCCCGAGCGAGGAGCACACGATCCTGACCCGGCCTGCCTTCTACACCACCGTGGTCGACGGGGTCTCGCTTCCTGACTGGGTCGCCGCGACGGTCGGCGGAAAGCCCTGACCAACCGGCCGCCTCGCTGAAGCCCGGCTCGCATCGTCCCAAGGAGCGATTGTGCGCCGGCCCGCGGGAGGTATAAGTCTCTTCCTTCTCTCGGCGAAGAAAGACGCACCATGACTGCGTTGCCCCCCGATTTCCCTGGTTTCCCCGGGCGTTCACTCCGTCCAGTGCTCCCGGGTCTGCTTCTGGCCGTGCTGACGCTCCTCTTCGGTTTCAGCCTCGGAGTTGTCTTCGGCCTCAACGAGGATGCGATCAAGTCGCGGCTGAGTGCATCGGCTGCGGCCGTCCGGGGTCCGGTCTACCATGAAGACGACGTCGCGATCAAGGCCGTGCTCGACAAGTCGTGGGTGTATATGCAGCGAGCTCACCTCCATGCGGGGAGCCTCGGGGCCGTGGCTGTGGCGCTGTCGGTCGTCGTGGTGCTCCTTGGTACCGGGTCCTTCTTGGCGCGGGCCATCAGCCTCGCGGCCGGGGGAGGCGGGTTGGGCTACTCGGTGTTCTGGTTACTGGCCGGCTTTCGGGCCCCAGGTGTCGGCGGCACCGGCGCCGCCAAAGAGTCGCTGAGCTGGCTGGCGATTCCGTCGTCCGGACTGGTCGTCTTGGCCACGGGCGCGGTGGCCGTCTTGCTTGCCCATGCCC
Organism: Gemmatimonadota bacterium; assembly: GCA_031375485.1. Classification (GTDB taxonomy): domain Bacteria; phylum Gemmatimonadota; class Gemmatimonadetes; order Gemmatimonadales; family GWC2-71-9; genus SHZU01. The sequence goes on from JANMHX010000194.1 coordinate 30,100, forward strand.
TCGTCGCCCGGCGTCACCTGCGATAGGCAGGCCGGCTCACCTTCGGCTCATCGCGGGTTCACCCTTCCGGGCAAGCTGGGGAGCGCGAGCACTAGGCCACCACCGGACTGAGCAAGCGGCGGGGCGCCGTTAGGCGTTATTCTCAGATCATGCGATTATCTCTGCTCGTCTCCGTGGCCCTGCTCGCCGCCTGCGCGCCGGCCAAACCGACCGACTCCACGCCTGCGGCGCCTTCGGAGCCGTGGGCGCTTGAGGCCGTGCAGGCCGACACGTCCAACGGGATCCGGATCCTGATCGTCCATGACATGGAAGGCTTGTCGGGGCAGAACGACCCGCGCACCTTCGACTTTGGGTCTCCGCTCTATCCCAGAGGCCAAGAACTTCTGGCGGCGGACGTCAACGCCGTGGTCGAGGGTCTGTACGCCGGCGGGGCGACCGAGGTCCACGTGGCGGACGGGCATGGGAGCGGCAACCCGGACCCTGACGTCCGCCGCGATCTACTCGATCCCCGGGCCACTCAAGTCCTTCGAGACCAAGAATTCGACACCTACTTCGGCCTGACGACGCCGGGCGCCTATGATGCGATTGCCGTCGTCGGCATGCATGCCAAGACCGGAAGCCGAGGCTTTGCCTCGCACACACTTACCCTCGGGATCGGCGTCGTCATCAACGGCCGGGAAATTACCGAAACCGAATTGATGGGCTTGTCCTGGGGCCGTCAGAACGTTCCGATCATCTTCGCGTCGGGCGATGACCGGCTCGCGGCGGATCTGGCTGGCATGAACTGGCTCGAGTATGTCACGGTCAAGAAAGCGACCGCCGCCGACAGTGCCGAGTTGCGTCCGGTCGCGGAAGCCCGGGCCGAGCTGACCGCCAAGGCGCGGAAGGCCGTGGAGAATCTCCGGAGCGGGCTGACGAAGTCGATGCGGGTATCGATGCCGCTGGTGGCCGGGCTGAAGGCGGTGCCGCCGGCGAGCTTGGCGATGCTCGACGGAATCCCGGGCATCGCGTATCGGGACAGCGTTTTGAGCTTTCCGGCCGATTCCATCAAGCACGCCTATGACGTGATCGAGAAGCTGGTTGGGGCCGCCACCGGAGGCTACATGTCGGTGCTGCGGCGCGGGCTCCGGGCCAACCCGGCGGGGCCGGCGATCATGGCCAAGTTCCGGACCGATCTCGAGCAGGCGTGGTTCGACCAGGAGTCAGGCCGCCGCCAGCCGGCGCCTCCCGCCCCGGCGCCGGCTGGAGGTCGTAAGTATCACGGATATCAGTGACCGCCGACCGGGTCGCGGCCGGCGCGACCTGCTAGCGGCCGCAAGGCGGATCCCAGCGCGCCAGCGAACTGGTACCGTCGAGCGCAACGGTGGTGTATCCAACCACCTGCCCGCAACGGTTGACGCCGCCGGGGCCTAACGGCCCCAGGGACCCCATTGGCCCCTCGCTCAACAAAACCGGCCGACCGTTGGTAAGCCACACCACGGGGTGGAGCCGTTGGTCCACACTGGACTGATAGAACCCGTACACCCGTCCCGGCCCATCGATGGCCGTGGCGTAGGTCATGAGCCCGTTCGGCGGAACCTCGAGGAGTTCACTGCGTCCTTGCCGCCATCGAAAGGCCCGGAGCGCCCCGCCCTGTTCGAGCCGCTCCACCGTGCCCGCGACGACACCCGCGTCGTTCAGGTCCGCGGCATAGACGTTGCCGTTGGCCCCAGCCGGCGGTTTGACGACGCTTGGCGCTCCGGTCGGTCGCCACATGACGATCCGATAGGGAGAGCCAAGGCCCCCGACGGACCCGATGATCGTGCCCTCCCGATTGATCGCCCCGGCCGCACTCGGTTCAGTGAAGGCCGCGCCCAAATCCCGAACCGGCTTGCCGGGGGTCCAGGCAAACGCGTGGATCGCGGTGCTTCCAAGTAGCGTTCCGTAGCCCACCGTCGTCCCGGCCTCATTGACATCATAGGCGGCGCTCGAGACACTGAGGTCGATCCCTGGAACGGTCGAGACGGTGCCGTCGGGCGCCCAGACCGTCGCCACGACGATCGTGCCAAAGCCCGGCTGGCTCAAACCCGCGGCCGCGTTGCGGGAGTTGAGTCCGATCACCTGACCAATGGTGGATCCAGGGGCCGGGGACAAAACGGTCAGGCCACCGGACGCATCGAGGAGGAATGGCTGCACCGTGGCGAGCGTGGCCCCTCCGATGGTCCCGGCATCATTGATGGCGTAGCCGTACACGCTACCGCCGCCGGGGAACCCGAGGTCGGTCAGGGTCCAGGCCGGTCCCGCCTCGCCCCGCTGCAGGGTGGGTTGTAGGTCCGGGCCCAGGGGCTGGTCACTAGCGCAGCCGGCGAGTCCGATGGCGAGCCCGACAGCGACCAACCTCGAATGGGAGTTCATAGAATACCCTCAAGTGGGGGCTACCGAAGCCCGGTCAATGGTTAGCGACCCTGTATTTGCCCGGCCCGCAAGGTTGGCTCACGGTAGCGGATGAGACCCGGACCCTCGGGACCATCAAGTGAGACCAGTCTCCAGTGATCCGCGTCGAGGAGGGTCCTTGGGCTAGCGGGAATCACCGCCACCACACCTCGGCTGTCTGGAGCAACTATGTGAGGCGTCACTTCGCCACGGTCGGCTGCCGCCGCACCGCGTCATACACCCAGCGGATCGCCCCCACCACTAAGTCGGGTTCGTCCCGTTGGATCAAATGTCCACTGCGCGAGGTCACGATGTGCATGCTGTACGTTGACGCCAAGGCGATCTCCGCGTGCAGGGCGCGGAACTTGGCGGCTGCGCCTGGAATCATGGGCGGCGTCGAATGCGTGGAGGTCAACACGGCGAGGGGTACGTCCGGCAGCCGCCCTGGGAGCGCCTGTCCCTGTTCCAAAATCGGGGCCAGCCCCGCCATCTCCGCCCGGGCGGCCGGATCAAGGGAGGCGAGGCCCTGGGCGCGAAGTTGCGTGAAGTTGGAATCGAGGCGCGTGAACTCGAGGACCTGACGCTCGTGCGAGCCGTCCACGAGCACGAGCCCCGCCACCTCGGTCGGATACTGCATGGCGAAGACGCGGGCGTAGAGCCCGCCCATCGAATGTCCGACGAGAATGTACGGCGGCGGCGCCCCGAGCGTCCGAAGCAGCGCGTGCAGTTCTGTCGCGATCTGCTGCGCACCTGCGAGACGCTTGGGCAGGACCGGAACCGCCGATGCCGGCGTGAGAATACGCGATCGTCGAGGTGAATGCGGCCACCGCTGGGCGGACGGGTGCCCAGATGTTGAGGTCCGTCACTCCAGACTCGAACACCACCGTGGGACCACCAACGCCGGCACGCACCACCTCCATGGCGACGCCGTTCACGCTGACCCGCTCCTGTGCGGTCGCGCGCGTCGTCCACGTCAGCAAGAGACAGACGCCCCCCCCCCGACCAACGACGGGCCGCCCACCACCAAGCCGCAAGCTTCATCGGATCGCACCTCCGGACGTGTGAAACGACGGCTAACGACTCGGCGTTCAGCGGCGGGCGCCTCGAGAAGCCGAGCGGCCGCGCCGTCCACCGATCAACATCGGGGCGCGGCCGAGACTTGTCAAACCGGAGCTCCGGGCCACCACCACGACGAATTTCTCGGTCCGGCGTGTCTGCAAACCGGGGTAGGGTCACGAGCTCCGCCACGCGGCCTGATCACTGTCCACTGATTCGGGGCAAGATCACAGATCACCGGAGCTCAAACCGGCGCGGCCATCGTGGAGGGCGACGTCGGGCGGCTTGAATGGCGTTGATCGTCGATTTCTCACATGCCGACTCGTATCAGATCAAGTGTCGCCGACCGCATTGCCTTCATTCGTAAATCTTCCCCGCGTACAGAAACACCGCAAGGCGGCGCCACGGGGAGGCGTCGGCGCTCAGGTTCTGTCGCCGTCCGAAGTCCGAATCCTCCGCCCACGCGACAGCGGCTTCCAAGAACTGCTCGATCGTCGCGTTCTGCCATCCGCGTGGAGCTCCGTAGCCTGAGGGCTCTTGCTCCTCGAGCTTGACCGCGAGTCGCTGGTCCGCTGCGAGCGCGCGAACGAAGGCCAGGAACGACGCGTCGTCAGTTACAGCGTTGGGATTCGGGCCTGCGTCGGAGGACATGCGAATATCTCTGTCGGTCTAACGACTTGGTATTCAGCGGCAGCCGCCACAATGGACTAAGCGGCCGTGCCGTCCTTCCAACAACATTGGGGCGCGGCCGCGCCTTGTCAAACCGGTGCCTCCGCGGCTGTCCGCTGCAATACCGGGTTAGCCACCGTTCGGCGCGCCGCGGACCGCCTTGGAGGGACCTGCATCCAGGATTCGAGCTGGCCGGTAGCGGTCCTCATCCCGAACGCCGAACGCTGTAGAAGAGAAGGGCCAACGAAACGGCCGCAGCGAGAAGGTTTATGGCGAAGGAGGCCTGGGCGGTCCGCAACCGCACTCTAGCAGTCGACGAAGTTACGAGCGGTACCGTGGCCACCAAGCCGCCGACCGCCATCAGGACGAACGCGGCGGCTGCGGCCCTGGATCCACCTGCCAGAAAGAAGAGTGCGCCGGCGCCGGCCGCAACAACTACGTCCGCGCCGATCGCGAGCCACGCAAAACGGCGGACCAGCGGGGCAACGGCGGGATCCGGAACATCTTGCATTGCCGCGTGCTCTCCATTGCCAACAGGGTTGCGATCCTTGAGTGTCCGATAGGAACGGAGGTTCGGAACGCGTGGCTAACTAGTAGTGAACTGCACTGGAGGTAACCTACCCTCACCCCGCCACCCCGCAATATCCCGCCTTTCTTACCCTGCCCCCACCATACCCCTTAGGCGGCCGAGCCAGCCCCGGCGGAGGCCGGTTCACTGGCCTCCGAATCCCGGCCCGCCGCGGTTCGCCGCGTGGGTGGAGCCTCTCGTCGCGCTCACGTCCCAATGCCCTGAGCGTTTCGGAC
>JANMHX010000210.1:0-8644 GCA_031375485.1 Gemmatimonadota bacterium
CCGGTCACATTGTTTTTGAACCGGTTATTCCGAATCTCCGAGGCATAGCTGTAGCCGCCCCACAGCCCGTACTGGGCGCCGTCCACCAGGTTGCCGATGATCCGGTTCCGGCTGAAGGTGGCCTCGATCCCGTTGGTTGCGGCAAAGCTGAAATCATTCCCGAAGACCAGATTGTCGTTGGCCCCGCCCTGCCCGGTGTCCATGGTCGACTGGCCGGCCCAGAGAAACAGCCCGTCGCCCGAGTGGGTCATCGAGTTGTAGGCCACGACATTCCGGGAGCTTTGTTCGTAGAGGAGGAGCGCCGCCGAGTCTTGGCCCCTGGCGTAGATCCCGTGGCGGTAGCCGCGGATGGCGTAGTCGACCCGGTTGTGCATGATCCGGTTATCGGTGGCCCGGTAGAGGCCGATGCCAAGTCCCGAGAGATAGGAGAAGTTGTTGTTCCACACCTCGAGCTTCGTCGACCGGACCACCAGCAGGCCGTTCATCCCCTGGATCGCCACATTGCCGCGAACCTCGCCGCCCTGGACGTCGGCCAGGTAGAATCCGGCGCCAAACCGGAGCCACTCGTCTTTTTCGTTGTGGTGAAACGAGAGCCAGTCGGCCAGGCTTTCATGGCCGATCCCGCTCCAGAGCCTGGGCTTCCAGTTGTAACTTACGTCATTGTCCAACAACGAAAGCCCGACCACCCCGCGGGCCAGGACCCCGATCTTGTACCCGCGGACGGTGGCACCCCGGAGCGTGATGTTCCGTCCGCCTTCGATCAACACCCCGATCCCCCGGCCCCGATCGGGATCGGCGGCGTAGGGCGACCCGATCAGCATCGACCCGGCGAAATTGACCTCGATCCCGTCACCCCGGATTCGGATCACGGCCGAGTCCTGGGCCAGGGGCTGGAGCCGGTACGGGGCCGGACGGACGACGACACTCTTGGTGATGACGAGGCCCGGGGTCAGGTCGATGGTGTCGGATCCGGCCGGAGCCGCCAGCAATGCGGCGAAGATCAGAAGCATGCAGAAATGCTACTCCCGGATTGGGTTCCCGGCTACGCTGAAGCGACTAGATTTCAGCAACTGGAGGAACCATGGCGACTGCCGAAGGACGTACCGTCCCCTTTGTGGGCCCCGAACATATCGATGTGGCCGTGCTCGAGACCTTCGCCTACGAGGGCCCGGATCAAGACATCGTGACCGAAACCCGCGAATTCAGCGCCGTCTGTCCCTACAGCGGGCTCCCTGACTTCGCCACCCTCACGATCGCCTATACCCCGGGCGACTGCTGCATCGAGCTCAAGAGTCTCAAGTACTACGTGACCAGCTACCGGAGCGTTGGGATCTTCCAGGAGCACGCCACCGCCCGGATTGCCGAGGACCTGTTTCGAGTCCTGGCTCCGAAGCGCCTGACCGTGACGACCCTCTACAACGTCCGGGGCGGGTTCGAGACCACCTGCTCGGTCACCCTACCCCGCTAGCGCCGCGCTGCCGTCCCGCGCTCCGAGGAGGGCGCGACCGATGGTCCGGGCCAAGGGCCCGACCGACGCCAGGGCCTCGAGGACCCGGGTCGCCGACCCCAGGTGGTGCAGGGCCCAGAAAACGAAACCAACCTCGGCCTCCGCCGCCCCAGGCAAGCCTTCGGCCGACTCCGAGCGGTTGGATCGAACCCAGACCGGGGCTCGGCGGACCTCCGCGATCAACCGGTCCGGCGCCTGGTTGGCGAGCAACACGTCGAGCACCTCCGGCACGAAATCCCGCTTGCCCTGCAGGAACCGACCGGCCGTCACCCCAACCGCCACGGCCGAGTATTGGCCCACGGGGTGGGGATCGAGCAGACAGGCCAGGTGGTAGACACCCGACACCAGGTTCCGCGGGGTTTGGAAGAGGCGGGCGGCCCCCGCCAGGGTGACCAGGGCGGCCCCGAGCCCCGGCCCAACCGCCGGATCGACCGGCGGAGCGCCGGTCCGGCCAAGCTCCGCCAGCGACCGGGCGACGACCGGACAGTCAAAGGGACGGTCGACGGTTTCCAGCCACCGGGCGACCACCCGGCCCAGCTCGAAGTCCGGCCGGGAAAGTTCCTCGACCAGGAGCCTCCCCAAGACCTGTTCGCCCGTCGGCGGGGCGAGCGGCCCGGGCAGAAGGCCGAGCCCGAGCGTGAAACCGGCAACCCGGTCGGTAACGGTGAGGGTCATCGGGACAATCTACTCAAGGGCCTCGCGGCCGGGCCGATACTTTCCGGGACTCGAAAGGCATCGCGACCTCGCTTACTTTCCAGTCGCGATCTTGAGGCGCCGCGCTTCGAGAGCACCCCACCCTTGGAAAGAAGGTTCGCGGTGGCCAACAGCCTCACCATTACCGACAACCGGACCGGCAAGAGCTACGAGGTCCCCATCGCCGAGGGCACGATCAAGGCGGTTGACCTTCGCAACATCAAGACCGATGCCGATGACTTCGGGTTGATGACCTACGACCCCGCCTTCATGAATACGGCGGCGTGTCGGAGCGCGATCACCTACATCGACGGCGACAAAGGGATCCTCCGCTACCGAGGATACCCGATCGAGCAACTGGCCGAGCAGGCGACGTTCCTCGAGGTGGCCTATCTGCTGGCCGAGGGTGAGTTGCCGACACCGGCCCAGCTGGCCAAATGGACCGAAGACATCCGGTACCACACCTACGTCCATACCAACATCATCAAGTTCCTCGAGGGCTTCCGCTACGACGCGCATCCGATGGGGATGATGGTCGGTGCGGTGGCCGCGATGTCCACGTTCTACCCCGACGCCAAACACATCGACGACCCGGCCAACCGCTACGTCCAGCGGGTCCGCCTGATGGCCAAGATGCCGACGCTCGCAGCGTTCATCTTCCGTCATTCGCGGGGCCTGCCGTACGAGTTTCCCCGCAACGACCTCGACTACATCGGCAACTACGTCAACATGATGTTCTCGATCGGCGGGCAGCACCAGCCGAACAAGGTGCTGCAGCGGGCGCTCGAGATTCTGCTGATTCTCCATGCCGATCACGAACAAAACTGCTCGACGAGCGCCGTCCGTTCGGTCGGGTCGTCGCACGTCGATCCGTATTCGGCGGTGTCAGCCGGGGTGGCCGCGCTCTACGGCCCGCTCCACGGCGGCGCCAACGAAGCCGTGCTGGAGATGCTCGACCATATCGGCCACAAGAAGAACATTCCGGCGTTCATCGAGAGCGTCAAGAAGGGCGAAGGCCGGCTGATGGGCTTCGGCCACCGGGTCTACAAATCCTACGACCCTCGGGCCAAGCTCATCAAGAAGACCGCCGATGATGTCTTTGCCCAGACCGGGCTCAATCCAAAACTCGAGATCGCGTTGGAGTTGGAACGGATTGCCCTCGAGGACGAGTACTTCATCAAGCGGAAGCTCTATCCGAACGTCGATTTCTACTCGGGCCTGATCTACCAAGCCATGGGGTATCCCACCGACTATTTCACGGTGCTGTTCGCCGTCGGGCGGCTGCCGGGGTGGCTCAGCCAGTGGGAAGAGATGCTGATGGACAAGGATCAGAAGATTGCCCGGCCCCGCCAGATCTATACGGGTCCGGAGGTTCGCGACTTCGTCCCGATCGGTCAGCGGAAGTAGTCGAACCCGACCAGGCCGTGACTTACGGCCTGGTCTTCGCCGCCTCGAGCCGTTCGAGGATTTGCCCCAGTTGTTTGATCTCCTCGCCATACCGGGCCCAATCACCGCCGCGCTGCGCCTGAATCGCGGCGGTGAACCGGCGCCGGGCCTCGGCAATCAGCGCCGGCGCGTCCAAGGACGGCGGTGACTCCGCCCCTCGCGCTGCCGGGGTTGGGGGGTCCGCCGGGCGACCGCGGGATTCCGGTGACCCCCCAAAAAGTTCGGCCAGGGCCCCGTCGAGCGTCTCCTGCATGACGACCTGGTTCTGGTAGGCGACCACCACCCGCTTGAGCTCGGGGATCCGGCCGCCTTCCGCCTGAAGGTAGAGCGGCTGCACGTACAGCAAGGCCTTCTCAATCGGAATCACCAACAAGTCGCCCCGAATGACCTTGGAGCCGCGCTGGTCCCAGAGCGACACCTGGCGGGAGATCTCGGTATCCTGGTTGATCCGGTTCTCGATCTGTTGGGGACCATAGACCAGACTCTGCCGCGAGAGCCGATACACCCGGAGTTTGCCGTAGACGTCACCGTCGTTCCGGGCCACCATCCAGGCAGCCAGGTTGTCCTTCCCTCGGGGCGTGAACGGCACCATGTAGACGAACTCGGCCTTGGTCTCTTCCGGCAACCGCATGACGACGTGGCGCATGAACGGCACCGATCCGCTGGTTTCGGCGACCACCGGAATCTGCCACTGGTCTTCCCGGCGATAGAAATCCTCCGGCGCCTCCATGTGGTACGTCGCAAAGAGCGAGGTCTGAATCCGGAAGATCTCGTCGGGGTACCGGAGGTGCTCCCGGAGGTCGGCCGGCATCTGCTCGAGGGGTAGAAAAATTCCTGGGAAGATCTTGGCCCAGGTCTGAACCAGTGGATCCGAGGGCGTACTGACGTAAGCCTTGATCGATCCGTCATAGGCGTCGATCACCACCTTGACCGCATTCCGCATGTAGCTCGTGCCGTCGGTCAGGCGCTGAGAGTATGGGTACCGGCTGGTGCTCGTGTAGGCATCGAGAATCCAGCCGAGCTTCCCGTCGGCCCGAATCACCAAGTAGGGGTCGCGATCGAACCGGAGGAACGGGAGCGCCAAGGACGCCCGCTCCTTGATGTTTCGGTGGAACAGCACCCGGCTCTCATTGGTGATGTCCTGCGAAAAAAGGACCTCCGAACTACCGAAGCGGGCCGCCAGGATCATCCTCCGGAACAGATTGCCGACCCGAATCCCGCCGGTCCCGCTATACACCGAGTAGACGTTGGCGTCACCCGCGGGATGATCGAATTCCTGCTGCTTGGTGCCGACGAAGGCGTACCCGCCTTCCATTTCGCCGTAGTAGATCTGGGGCCGGGTCACCTGCAGCGAGCCGGTCGAGGCGGGCGGCAAGTCCTTGATGAACAGGACCGGCAGGCCTTCCGTGGTGACCTGATTCACCGGGGCAAGCGTGAGCCCCATCCCGTGGGTAAACGTGAGCCGTTCGTTGATGAACGTCCGGGTCGGGAGCGAGGCGGGATTGAGTTCCCGGGGGGAGAGCAGGACCTGGCGGTATTTCCCGTCGATCCAATACCGGTCATCATCGACCGACACGAAATCGTAGTAGGTCCGGATCTCTTGGAGCTGGCCAAAGGTCTGGAGCAGCGGATCGCGGTCCCAGAGCCGGACATTCTCGATCGTGGGCGCGTTGGCCCGGATGTCGGCCAGGGTCAGACTGGCTTCCCCCTGGAGCTCCCGGACCTCAACGCTGTCGAGTCCCCAGGCGCGCCGGGTGGCGTCGATGTGGTAGCCGAGGTAGGTGCTCTCGCGGGTTAGCTCAGTAGGCGCGACGACCAGCTTCTGGATGGCGAGCGGCACCAGGCCTCGGCCCACGAAGCCGACCACCAAGTAGGCGCCAATGGCCACCATCGCATAGCGCGGCAGCCGACGGATGGCCGCCCCGAACCCGACCAGGCCGGCGCCGATCAATGCCACCACCGCCGAGAGCCGGATGGCCGGAAGCCTGGCATGCAGGTCGGTGTAGCTCGCGCCCACCAGCGGCCCCGTGTTCGAGAACACCAGACTCGGCGCGTCCACGAACCAGAGTTGGAGGGCAAAGAGGACGAGCAGGGCCGCGAGGACGACCCCGAGATGGACCCCGGCGGACGGCTCGATCCGAACCACCCCCGGCCGGACAATGATGTCACCCCGGGTCCAGTACACGGGCACGAGCGCCAAGAGGCAGATCACCAAGAGACTGGACGCGAGCGTCAGCCCCGCGGAAAGCGCCGGCAGCACGAAGACATAGAAGCCGATGTCGTGTGAAAACACCGGGTCGACCGCCCCGAACGGGGTCCGGTGGACCGCGGCCAGTACCACCTGCCAGGCCGGCGTCACGCCGAGGCCGAACAACAGGCCGACGCCGAGGGCCACCGGCCCCGTAAGCCGGCCCAGGAGCGCCGCGAGATTGACCACTGGCCCCTGGCCGATCGATCCGACGGTGACCGGATACGGAACCAGGCCTCGGTGGGCGATTCGGAGGTTCAAGTAGACGGTCAGAGCGGTCGCGAGCCCCACGGCCGCAAAGAGGAGCGCCTGGGTCGCCAGTTCGGTGGTGAACACGACCTCGTAGCCGGTTTCCTTGAACCACCACCAGTCCGTGAGGGTCCGACTCGCGAGTGGAAAGAACAGTACCATCGCCGCAATCACGGCGATCCCGACCATGAGGCCCAACCGACGCGCAGACATCGACATTCCTTGGATCCGTTTACCGGACCGGCTCGGCGATCGGAATATCGCCTTCCAGGTAGGTGTAGCCTTCGAGCCCGTCGACGTAGTCCGCAATGAAGGCATTGGCCTCCGTTCGGCTCAGACTCGGGGCGTTGGACACTTTACGGCGGAAGTTGGCCAGGAGATCGCTCCCGCTGAATTGCACGTAGTTCAATACCTCGGTCACCGTATCGCCGTGGACCAGGTCGGTAATCTCGTACCCCGTCTCCGTGGCCCGAATGTGCACGGCATTGGTGTCGCCGAAGAGATTGTGGAGATCGCCCAGGATTTCCTGATAGGCGCCGGTGAGGAAGATTCCCAAGATGTAGGGCTCGCCGGGCCGGTGGGGATGGAGTTCGAGGCACGGCTTGCCCTTCCGCCCGCCCGCGAACCGATCGATGACCCCATCCGAATCGCAGGTCGCGTCCTGGAGCGTTCCGCGCCGGATCGGCTCCTCGTCGAGCCGGTGGATCGGCATGATCGGAAACAGTTGATCGATGGCCCAGTTGTCCGGCAGCGACTGAAACAGCGAGAAATTGCAGAAGTACCGATCGACCAACGCCGACTCGATGTGATTGACGACTTCCGGGAATGCGGCCCGGTCGGCGGCGATCAGCTTGGCAATGGCATTGATGGTACAGAGGTACAACTCCTCGATGTCGGCCAGTTCCCGGAGGGAAATGGCGTCGCTCGCAAACAACTCCTGGACCCGTTCTTTGGCGGCGATCGCATCATGGAAGGTTTCCTCGACCCGGTCGAGCGTCAGGGATTCGAGGTTCTCGTGCAACTCGACCAAGACGCGGTGGGGATCATCCCTGAGGGGTGGCACCTGCGGCTCGGTCTGGGCCTCGACATCGGTGACGTTGATGAGGAGCAAGGCGTGGTGCGCCGTCAGCGCCCGGCCCGACTCGGAAATGATGTTCGGCATCGGCATGTTCTGCTCTTTGCAGATCGTGCCCAATCCGTAAATGATGTCATTGGCGTATTCGCGGGGGGTGTAGTTCATGCTCGCCGCCCGGGTGGTCCGAGAGCCTTCGTAGTCGACGCCGAGTCCCCCACCGACGTCGACGTGGGACAGGTCGAACCCCATCTCGCGGATCTCGACGTAGAACCGCCCGATCTCCTCGAGGGCAGCCTTGATGTACCGAATGTCGGTGATCTGGCTGCCCAAGTGGAAGTGCAACATTTTGAGCATGTCCTGCTTGCCCAACTCCTTCAACCGCTCCAAGAGCCGGAGCAATTGCGGTGCGCTCAGACCGAACTTCGATTTCTCACCGCCGCTCTTGGCCCACCGCCCGGCCCCTTCGGTGGCAAGTTTGATCCGAACCCCGAGTGTTGCTTCGACGCCGAGTTCTTCGGCCATCTTCAAGACGACGTCGAGTTCGTTGAGCTGCTCGAGGACGATGAAGACTCGGTGGCCGAGTTTCTGGGCCATGAGGGCAAACCGAAGGAACTCCTCGTCCTTGTACCCGTTGCAGACGATCAAGTGGTCTGCCCGGTCGGTGATCCCCATCACGGCCTGGAGTTCCGGCTTGCTCCCGCATTCGAGTCCGAGGCCGAACGGGGCGCCGAACTGGACGATTTCCTCGATCACGTGGCGCTGCTGATTGACCTTGATCGGGTAGACGGTATTGTAGTGGCCGGTATAGCCGAATTCATCGATGGCCCGCTTGAACTCGTGCGCCAGCAACTCGATACGAGACCGGAGAATGTCGGAGAAACGGATCAAGAGTGGTAGCTGGACGCCCTGGGCGTTGAGATCGAGGGCGAGCCGGTACAGGTCGAGCGCCGGCCCATTCTTCGGATCGGGATGGACGGCCACATGCCCCTCGGCGTTGACCCGGAAGAACCCCTGACCCCACCCGGCCATGTTGTACAGCTTCTCCGCATCCTTGGCGGACCACCCACTCGGAATACTCACGGCAAACCCCTCGGCGGCAGGTCAAACGAAGTGGGGCTCAATCTACGGACGCCGGCCCCCGCATGCGAGTGGCGGCTCGCTATCTTCCAGACATGATCGTCGAACGCCGAACCGAGATGGACGCCCCCGCGGGGGAGGTCTTTGCGTGGCACGCAAGGCCTGGGGCTTTTGAACGGCTGGTCCCGCCCTGGGAGTCGGTCCGCCTCCGGGCCCCGCACCCGGGCCTCGAGGAGGGCAGCCGGGTCCTGCTCCAGGTGTCCGTGGGGCCCGTGACCACCAACTGGGTTGCCCGGCATGAGCAGGTCGAGCCGGGCCTGGGATTCGTCGATGTTCAAGAAACCGGCCC
>JANMHX010000219.1:0-19725 GCA_031375485.1 Gemmatimonadota bacterium
TGAGCCCCCATCCCTGACCCTTAAGGAACTACTCATGAAGGCCCTGCTGCCCCGCATTGCCCTCTTTGTCCTTCCCGGCATCCTGATCGCGCAACCGGCCCAGGATCCCGCCCCGCTTCGGGGCTTCTCGCCCGATGGCAGCCGGGTCCAACGAGAGTGGGAAGCCAAATTCAAGGCCATCCCGGCCCCCGACAGCCTCCGGTCGTATCTCAAGGTGCTGGCGGCCCGGCCCCAGCATCTCGGCTCGCCCTATGGCAAAACCAACGCGGAGTGGCTGGTCACGCTCTTTTCGAGCTGGGGTCTCGACGCGAAGATCGAAACCTTCGAGGTCCTCTTCCCGACCCCGAAGGAGCGAATCGTCGAGATGGTGGCGCCGACCCGGTTCGTGGCCAAGCTCAAGGAACCGATCGTGCCGGGCGATGCCTCGTCCGCCCAAGTCGCCGAGCAACTGCCGACCTACAACGCCTACTCGATCGATGGCGATGTCACCGGCCCGCTCGTCTTCGTGAACTACGGCGTGCCCGCCGACTACGAGGAACTCGAACGCCGGGGCATTTCCGTCAAAGGCGCCATCGTCATTGCCAAGTACGGCGGCTCGTGGCGCGGCATCAAGCCCAAAGTGGCCGCCGAACACGGTGCGATCGGGACCTTGATCTACTCCGATCCAGCCGATGATGGCTATGGGCAGGGTGACGTCTATCCGAAGGGGCCGTACCGGCCCTCCGACGGCGTGCAGCGGGGCAGCGTGGCCGACATGCCGCTCTACCCCGGCGATCCGTCGACCCCGGGCCGCGGCTCGGTGCCGGGTGTGACCCCGCTTCCGCTGAATCAGATCGAGACCATCACGAAGATCCCGGTGCTCCCGATCTCCTACGGCGATGCCCAACCGCTCTTGGCGGCCCTCGGCGGCGACGTCGTCCCGCCGTCGTGGCGAGGGGCGCTCCCCATCACGTACAAGACTGGCGCGCCTGGACCGGCCCGGGTCCGGATCAAGCTGGCCTTCAACTGGAACCGGGTCCCGCTCTATAACGTGATCGTCCGGATCCCAGGCGCCGAACGACCCGATGAGTGGATCATCCGGGGGAACCACCGGGATGGCTGGGTCAACGGGGCTTCCGATCCCTTGTCGGGCCTGATCGCCGAGATGGAGGAGCTGCGCGGGCTGGCCGCGCTGCTCAAACAGGGCTGGCGGCCCCGCCGCACGATCGTCTACGCCGCGTGGGACGGCGAGGAGCAAGGGCTGCTCGGGAGCACCGAGTGGGTCGAAACCCACAAGGCGGAACTCGCCGAGAAGGCCATCGCCTACCTCAACACCGATTCGAACGGCCGGGGCTTCCTCGGGATGGCCGGCTCGCACTCGCTGGAACGGTTCATCAACGACGTCGCCCGGGACATCACCGACCCCGAAACCGGGCTGTCGGCCTGGAAACGGGTCCAGTTGGCGGGGTTGGCCTCCGGGAGCGGGCCTGACCGGGCCGAACTCCGGTCTCGCGCCGACCTCCGAATCGAGGCGTTAGGATCGGGGTCCGACTTCTCGCCATTCCTGCAGCATGCCGGGATCGCTTCGCTGAATCTCGGCTTCGGGGGCGAGGGCGGTGATGGGATCTATCACTCGATCTACGACAATTTCGAGCACTTCATCCGCTTCAGCGACACCAGCTTCGTGTATGGGCGGGCGCTGGCGCAAACGGTGGGCACTGCCACGATGCGGTTGGCGAGCGCGGAGCTGCTCCCGTTCCAGTTCGGCAACATGACCGACACCTACCAGGGCTACGTCGACGAGATCAAAGCCTTGCTGGTGGCCCGGCGCGAGGCGGCCGGCGAACGAAACCGGCAACTGGACGAGGGCGTGTTCGCGGCCACCCAAGATCCCCGGCTGGTCCGGAAGGCGCCGGGTCGCTCGGATGTCGCGCCCCACCTCAACTGGGCCCCGCTCGACAATGCGATCGGCACCCTCCGGCTCGCGGCGGACCGGTTCGACGAGGCGGCGGCATTGAAACTGACCGGGAGCGCGCGCACCACCACCAACCGAATTCTGATCCAAGTCGAGCAGGCCTTCACCAGCACCGAGGGCTTACCGCGACGTTCCTGGTACCGGCATCAGATTTATGCACCCGGCTTCTACACCGGCTATGGCGTCAAAACGATGCCCGGCGTTCGGGAGGCCGTCGAGCAGGGCGTTTGGAAAGAGGCGGAGGAACAGGCGGCCCGGATTGCAGCACGGCTGGAGGCCGCGGCCAAGGTGATCGACCAGGCCCGGATCGGACTCAGCCAGTAACGGAGCTTGAGGACGCCGCGGCGCCAAGCGCCGCGGCCCGGCCGGTGGCCCACGCCCAGGCAAAGTTGTAACCGCCGATCGGTCCGAAGGCGTCGAGCATTTCTCCAGAGAAGAAGAGCCCGGGGCACCGTCGACTTTCGAGGGTCTCCGGGTTCACCTCCGACAACGCCACGCCGCCCCCCGTCACCTCGGCCTTCTTGTAGCCCTCGTCCCCGGTCCACGGCAGCTCGTAGTCGGTCAGCAGCCCAACCAAGACCCGGCGCTCGTCTTTGCCTAACTGGGCCAGGAGCCGGTCGGCGGGAATTCCGGCTTCCTCGAGCAACCGATCCGCCAGCCGAGTGGGCTGCTCCCGCCGGACCACGGTGGCCACGGACTGGCGACCCTGGCTCCGGAGCATCCCGTCCCACGCTTCCCGGTCGGGCCGGGTCCATTGAGCCCGGATCGAAGCCCGAGGCCCGCCGGCGAGGCGGGACCGGATCGCCAAATGCGAGAGATCGAGTACGGTCGGACCGCTGTACCCCCGGTGGGTAAACAGGAATCCACCGGTCGTGACGAGGTCCCGCCCCTGGTCGTCCCGGCCTCGAAGCGTCACCTCGAGCGAAACCCCGGCCAGACCGGCGTGCACCGCCGGATCGGCCACCAGCGGCGTCAGCGCCGGGTAGGTTTGATGGATGGTGTGGCCGAGTTGGCGCGCGACGGACAAACCGAAACCGTCGCTCCCGGTGGCGGGAACGCTCAGGCCCCCGGTGGCCAGAATGAGCCGGTCGGCTCGCTCCGAGGAGCCATCAGCAAGCCCCACCTGCCAACCTCCGGCGGCGGCAGATACCGAGGTGACGACGGCCCCGAACCGAACCCGGGTTCCCGCTTGGCGGGTCGCGAACAGCAAGGCATCCCGAACCTCCCGGGCCTTGTTGGAGACCGGGAAGAGCTTGCCCGTGGCGGGCTCCAACGCCAGCGGGACCCCGAGCGATTGTTCGAAGAAATCCCGTTGAGCCGCCACCGGCCAGGATCGGAGAATCTTCGCGACAGTATGGCGCGAGGAATCAGTGACGAAGCGGCGCTCGTCGAGTTCCGACGGCAGGATGTTACAGCGGCCACCTCCGCTGATCAGGATCTTCCGGCCGCCGTCGGCCGTCCGTTCGAGGAGGGTCACGGGCCGGCCGGTCCGGGCGGCCTGGATGGCCGCCATGAAGCCGGCGGCACCGGCCCCGATCACGACGATCACCGGCGAGTCACGGGGAAGGCGCGGGGCGGAACGGAGGGACCGATCATGGACCGAATATGAGGGGATCGGCGGAACGAAACGAGGGCGCCGAAGCGCCCCCGTTTGGTCCACCAAGCCGACCAGCCTGGACTAACGACGGCCGCCCTTGTCCCGATCTTTGGGCCGGTTCTTTTCCCGTTCCACCGCTTCGGCCTCGGCTTTCCGAATCATCTGGGCCGGGGTCATCGGGTTCGCGCCGGGCCGGGGAGCGCCCATCTTGAGCACCACCTGATTGGCCTCGTCGAGCGTAACCTCGACCGGACGGCCACCTCGGACCTCGTAGGCGCCCAAGACCTCTTCGCCTACCGTGGCCCCCGGCTTGACCCGCTCAACCAGGGCTTCCCGGCTCGCGAACCCCTCCAGGGACACAAACTTGACTCCGCTCGCCCCTTGGAGCCTGAGGAGGGCCGCAAACCGGGCCCCATTGAGGTTCCGGACCGACCGGAGTTCGGTGCCCTTGGCCGCGGCTTTGGCCCAGCGAACCGCCTCCTGCTCCTGGGCGGAAAGCACTGGTCCGGCCACGGCGGCCCCGCCGGGAGCCCCGCGGCGGGCTTCGCGCTCTTCACGGCTCTTTCTAAGTCGTTGCAGGTATTCTGGTTCGTCAGCCACATCAACCTCGTCATCGAAGGGATTTTGCACCCTAGAATAAGGTGATATGGGGGGGGACGGTAGAGGGGGCTAGGGACGATCTTCGTCCTGGCCGAGCCGAAGACCCGCCGAAAAGGCCCGTTGGGCCTTGAGAATGGTGGCCTGCCGGTAGGCGTTGATCTCCTCGGTTTCGAGCGGCACCTGTCCGGGAAACAGCACCGCGAACCGCTCGGCATGGTCGCCGGCGGCCTCATCGGTAATGTCCGCGAGCATCCGGGCGGCCCGCCGGATCTGGTCCGAGCTGCGCCGAAGGACGTCGACGGGCCACACGGCGGAAACGGACGGCAACATGAGAGAGGCCCTTTCAGTCTTCGAGTATCGGCACGACATTACCCGGGCTTGAATCCACCTTTCTCCCGCGGAGCCTCCGGTGCAGCTGATCATCGACAACCTCTCGAAGACCTATCCGAACGGCGTTCGGGCCCTGGGCGGGGTCAGCCTGACCATCGGCACCGGCATGTTCGGTTTGCTCGGCCCCAATGGCGCCGGGAAGTCGACGCTGATGCGGACGATCGCCACGCTCCAGCCCGCTGACGGAGGCTCGATTCGGTTCGGGACGCTCGACGTGTTGGCGGAGCCCGACGAGCTCCGCAAGATGCTGGGCTACCTGCCCCAGGAGTTCGGACTCTACCCCAATTTGTCGGCCGAGTTGACGCTCGATCATTTCGCGACGATGAAGGGGGTCACCAACAGCCGCGAGCGCCGCGACCTGGTGGCGCACCTGCTCCAGCAAACCAACCTCTATGAGGTCCGGAAGAAGCACGTCGGCACCTTCTCCGGGGGCATGAAGCAGCGCCTCGGAATCGCCATTGCGGTGGCCGGCAGCCCGAAACTATTGATCGTTGACGAGCCGACGGCCGGTCTCGATCCGACCGAGCGCCACCGGTTCTTGAATCTGCTGGCCGAGATCGGCCAGGACATCGTGGTGATCTTGTCGACCCACATCGTCGAGGACGTCAGGGAGTTGTGCCACGCCATGGCCATCATCAACAAGGGCCAGGTGGTTTTGGCCGGCGATCCCCGGGAAATCGTCGGGCGCCTTCGGGGAAAACTCTGGCGAAAGGAGATCGCCAAGAGCGAACTGGCCGCCGTGCAGGCCAGCCACCAGGTCATCTCAACCCAGATGCTCGCGGGGGCGCCGGTGGTCCACGTCTACAGCGATGCCCCGCCGGCCGGATTTGAGGCGATGGAGCCGGATCTCGAAGATGTGTACTTCCACCAATTGGGCCTGGCCGGCCGGAGCGAGGCCGCCTGATCATGTTCGGGACCATTTTTCGGTTCGAGATCCGCTACCACCTGACCCGGCCGGTCACGTACCTGTATTTCGCGATCTTCTTCCTGCTCTCGTTCCTGCTGACGGCCACGGACGCGGTCACGATCAGCGGGGGGTCCGGACAGGTCATGCGGAATGCCCCATGGGTCATCGCCCAGGCCATGTTGATCCTGGTGGCGGTCGGCCAAGTCATCGTCACCGGCTTGGTCGGCACCACAGTGCTCCGCGACTATCAATACCGAACCCACGAGTTGTTGTTCACCACCCCGATCACCCGGTTCGCCTACCTGGGCGGCCGGTTCTTCGGGTCGTTCCTGATCATGGTGCTGGTCCACATGGGCATCCCGATCGGGCTCCTGATGGGCCAGCTGATGCCGTGGGTCGACAAGACCAAGATGTTGCCGGTCGACCTCACGGTGTACGTCGCTCCGTTCCTGGTGCTGGTCGTCCCGTCGGTGTTGGTGCTGTCGGCCATTTTCTTTGCCGTCGGCGCCCTGACCCGGAGCTTGTTCGCCATCTACACCCAGGGGATGGTCCTCCTCGTGGCCTGGTCGATTGCGGCACGGCTCACCGCCGACCTCGACAACAAGACCCTCGCGGCCATGCTCGACCCGCTCGGGATCCAGTCGTTCACCCTGCTGACGCGATACTGGACCGTGAGCGAGAAGAACACCCTGCTGATCCCGCTGTCCGGCCACCTCCTGGCCAATCGTCTGGTCTGGTCGGCCATCGCGCTCGGACTGGTGGCGATCACCTACGCCTTGTTCCGGTTTCGGAGCGCCCCCCCGACGCTGGGCCGGAAAAAGAGCGCGGTCGTCACCACGGAACCGGCGCCGGCCGCCATGACCGTGACCCCGACCCAGCATTTCGGCCGGTCGGCCTGGTGGATCCAGGTCCTCTCCAGCATCCGGCTGTCGTTCTGGACCATCGTCCGCCAAGTACCGTTCGTCGCCATCGTCGCCATCGGGATCATCAACCTCGCGATGACCGCCGCCTATACCGACATCCTCTACGGCGAAAAGGTCTGGCCGGTCACCTACTCCATGGTCGAAGTCCTGGAAAACCAGTTCTTCCTGTTCTTCATCATCCTGATCACGATCTACACCGGTGAAGCAGTCTGGCGGGAGCGGCAACTCGAAAGTGATCAGATCGTTGATGCCCTGCCGACCAGAACCAGCGTGTCGATTCTCGGCAAGCTGGGCGGCCTGGTGCTGATCGAGGGCCTGCTGCTGGTCATGCTGATGGTGACCGGGATCGTCATCCAGGCGGGCAAAGGGTATTATAACTTCGAGATTCCGATTTATCTCAAGTACCTCTTCGGCACCACGTTTCCATCCCTGATTCAGCTCACGCTCCTCGCGACGTTGGTCCACGTCGTGGTCAACCAGAAGTACGTCGGCCACGTCGTCATGATCCTGTTCTACGTCCTCCGGATCGCGTCGAGTCAAATCGGTCTCGAGCATCAGTTGTTCTCGTTTGCCGCGCCCGCGACGTTCACGTACTCCGACATGAACGGATTCGGCCCCTTTGTGCCGAACTTGGTGCTCTCGGCCCTGTATTGGTCCGGCGTCGCCGCTCTCTTCGGGGTCGTGGCGTACCTGTTCTGGGTCAGGGGCACCGAAACACCGTGGCCGGTCCGGCGCCGGGTGGCGGCGTTCCGGTGGGCGGGGCCGGTGCGACTGGTGACCGGCGCGGCGGCGGCCCTCGCGATCGCGGCCGGCGGGACCATCTTCTACAACACCAATGTTCTCAATGACTATCGGAGCTCGAAGACGCTCCGGAAGCTGTCCGCCCAATACGAGCGAACCTACAAGCCGCTGGAGAAGCTGCCCCAACCGTGGCTGGTCGACGCCGTGGTCCGGGCGGACCTCGAACCGGAGCGGTTGGCCTTTGGGGTAAGCGGCACGTTCACCTACGTGAACAAACACCCGCGGGCCATCGACTCGCTGCTGATCACGACGACCCACCGGGAACTGGCCATCGACACGCTCCAATGGAGCCGACCGGCGGAGATCCTGGTGGCCGATAGCCTGCTCGGGACCACGATCTACCGGCTGGCCACTCCGTTGGGGCCGAACGACACCATTACCCTCCGGTACCGGGCCCGATTCGAGCCGCGCGGCTTTCCCGAAGGCGGGCCCAACACGGCGATCGCCGCCAACGGCTCCTTCGTCAACCTCGAGTATTTTCCGGTCCTCGGCTACCAGGAATCCGGCGAGATCGGCTCCGACGACAATCGGCGGAAGGAGAAGCTCGCGCCGAAAGCCAGAATGCCGTCGATCGACAACGACAGCGCCCGGGCCGTGACGTACTTGGGCGCCAGCGCCAGCTGGATTTCGTTCAAGGCCACCGTCAGCACCGCGCCCGACCAGATTGCGGTCGCTCCGGGGTATCTGGTCCGGGAATATCAGGAAAACGGCCGGCGAGTCTTCGAGTATCAAGCCAACGAGCCGATGCTCGCGTTCTTTGCCTTCCTCTCGGCTCGTTACGAAGTCCGGCGCGACGAGTGGAACGGCATCAAGCTCGAGATCTATTACCACAAAGGCCACGAGTACAACCTCGACCGGATGATGGCCTCGATGAAGGCCTCGCTCGAGTATTTCTCGGCCAACTTCAGCCCCTACCAGTTCAAACAGGTCAGGATTCTCGAGTTTCCGCGCTACGCAACGTTCGCCCAGGCCTTTCCGAACACGGTGCCCTACTCGGAGAGTATCGGGTTCATCCTTCGAGCCGGTACGAAGGACGACGACCTCGACATGCCGTACTACGTCACGGGCCACGAGGTAGGGCACCAGTGGTGGGCCCACCAGGTCATCGGGGCCAACGTCCAGGGATCCACGCTGTTTTCCGAGGGGCTGGCCAACTACTCGGCCATCACTCTGATGGAGAAGAAGTACGGCCGGAACAATCTCCAGAAGTTCCTGGCCAACGAGTTGGACCGATACCTGGCCGGCCGGAGCGTCGAGTCGAAGAAGGAACTGCCGTTGATGCTGGTGGAGAATCAGGGCTACATCCACTACAACAAGGGCTCGCTGGCGCTCTATGCCTTCCGGGATCTGATCGGCGAGGAACCGATGAACCGGGCGTTGTCCCGGTTCCTCAAGGACAAGGCCTTCCAGCAGCCGCCCTTCACCACGAGCCGGGAATTTCTCGGTTACCTCGACGCCGAAACGCCCGATTCGCTGAAATTCGTGATCGACGATCTGTTCCGGACCATCACGCTTTGGGACAACAAGACCGAAGACGCGGTCGCCACCAAGAGAGCGGACGGCAGATTCGATGTGGCCATCACGGTCCGGTCTCTCAAACTCCGGGCCGATAGCCTCGGGGGCCAAACCGAGATTCCGGTTGGGGATTTGGTCGATATCGGCGTCTTCGGCGACAAGCAACCAGGGAACGCCCTCGGGAAGCCGCTCTATCTGGCCAAACACTGGATTCGAAGCCGCGACACGACGATCACCGTGGTGGTCGATTCGGCCCCGAAAAAGGCCGGTATCGACCCCTACAACAAGCTGATCGACCGAGATCCGAAGGACAACGCCAGAGAGGTCCGGATTCCCTAGCGAATCAGGTGAAACCGGTCCTGGCGTTTGAGCGCCCAGCGGGGCCGTCCATCCGAGCCCAGGATGAAATCCTCCTCCTGGGCAATCCGGACCGGTTGGCCGCCCCACTCGGCAACCGGGGTGGTCACCTGGAGTTCGGCTGAGAACCACATGCTCGGGCTGATCGGGTGGTCGCCCCGGCCCGGGACCCCCTCCTGGTAGTCCCAGAGACCGATCAACGGCCCGGCCCCGTGGCCGTGCATCCCAATCGGATGGGTGTACATCGTCCCGTCCAGGCCCTCGGCTTTCATCTGCGCCAACACCGAGGCCAAGACCGCATTCCCGGTCCGGCCGGGCTTGGTCTCTTGGAGCAGAAGGTCTTGGAGCCGGTTGGCGTTGGCGAGCGCTTTCTTGAGCCCCCCCGGCACGTCGGTTTCACCGGTCCGGAGGACATAGCCGTTGTGCTGGGTGTCGGTGTTGAGCCGGAGGGCCGTAATCCCGACATCACACCACAGCACGTCTCCCCGCTCGACGATCGGGTCCTCGCCGAGTTCGGCCGCGGTCTTTCCCCGCCGCTGAACGCTGACCGACGGCTGGAACCAGGTGCCGAGCCCGAGATCATTGACCCGCTGGCGCCACCACCACACCAAGTCACTCGTCCGGGTCGTGCCTGGCGTCACCACCGCGCTCGAGAACATCTCGGTGGTCAGATCCCACACTAACCGGGTGAGCTTCGCGTAGAACACCTCCTCCTCCGGAACCCGGCGGGCGATGAAATCGACCGCCAACCCCTCTGCCGGCTTGAACCGGCCCGCCCACTTCGGCCCGAGCGCCTCGGTCATCCCGGCAAGCTCTCCCGATGACAAGCCGTCGGAAAAGGCGAAAATCCGCGAGGTATTGATGCCGATGACTTTGGGGTTCCGCTCTTCAATGGCCTCTTTCAGGACCTGCCACTGCTGGTCGCCCCAGAGCTCGGCCTGGGGGCCGCCGACCGAAGCGGTGGCGGCTTTCGCCGAGCGAACCGCGCGGTAGACGCCTCCTTGGGACGTGCCACCAAGGGCGATCCGCTCGATCCCCGCCCCGGCCCCCCGGTCAAAGAACACATAGATGGTCCGGCGCCGCGCTGCAAAGGTGGTGGGTGAGACCAGGGACGTGAACGTCGGGTCCTCGTTGTATTCCCGCATCGGTACCACCCACATGTCGATCCCGTACTGGCGCATCAACCCCGGCAAGACCGTTTCCATTCGTTGCTCGAGCCATCGCTGCTGGAGGTCCGCCTGCTCCCGCAGGGTCCCGAACGGCCTGGTTTGGGCGTGGACTACGGCCACCCCGCTACTGGCAATGAAGAAGGCACCGATCAGGCGACGCACGGCGGAGTCCGGAAGAATGAGCCGGTAGGCTATCCCGCCCGGACCGACCTTGCAAGTCGGGCGTTTTGTCGCCACTCTTATCGAACTCATGCTGCTATCCGAAGCGGCCGGACTCGCGTCGACCAAGGATCCCGTTTCGCAGGGCCTGGTCGGCATCATCATTGCCAGTGTCTTCGTGCTGCTGGCGCTCGAAAAAGCCCATCGGGTCCTGGTGATCTTCGGCGCGGTGGCGTTGCTCTGGCTGATCACCTATCTCACCCCCTACCATCTGATCTCGTTCGAGGCCGCCCAGCAGCATCTCGATCTCAATGTGATCTTCCTGTTGGCGGCCATGATGGCCGTCGTGGCCGTGCTCAAGACCACGGGGGTGTTCTCCTACGCCGTCGCCCGCCTGCTTCGAGAATCCGGCGGCCGGCCGACCCTCATCATGGCCCTGCTGGTCTGGTTCACCGGCCTCGTCTCGGCGGTGGCCGACAACGTCACGACGGTCATCTTCGTCACCCCGATGGCCCTCGAAATCGCGGCCCAGATCCGGATCAGGCCGGCGGCCCTCCTGCTCCCCATGGTGATGGCCGCCAACATCGGCGGCACCGCCACCCTGATCGGCGACCCGCCCAACATCATGATCGGCTCGGGCGCCAATCTGAGCTTCCTTGACTTCATCGTGAACCTGACGGTCCCGGTGTTGACGATGATGGTGGCCTTGGAGTGGTTCACCAATCGCTACTACCGGGCCGACTACGCCGCGGCCGTCCAGCAGATTGACCCCGATACCCTGCCGATGCCGGCACTCAGTGAGCGCACGTTGCTTCGGTGGGGGCTCGGCATTTCAGCCGGGATCTTCGTCGGATTCTTTACCCACACCCTCACCGGCATGCCGGCCGCCGTCCCGGCGGTCGTCGGCGCCGCGGTGCTCTTGATCGTCCAGGACATCCTCCATTTGCGAACCCGCGATGCCTCGGTGCAGGAGCGAATCCACGGCGTCCTCCACGTCATCGAGCGGGAAATCGAGTGGCCGACCCTGGTGTTCTTCGCGCTCCTGTTCATCGCCGTCGGTGCCGCGGTGGAAACCGGACTGATCGACACCTTGTCCCAGAACCTGGCGGCCTTCATCACTTGGGGTGAAGTCAACTGGGCCTTGTCAACCAACGGCACGCTGTTGTTCGCCGCCCTCCTGATTCTCTGGGTCAGCGGCGTCCTCTCGGCCTTGATCGACAACATTCCCTATGTGGCGGTGACGATTCCGATCATCGCGAGCCTGGTGGGTCGTCTGAGCGGCGACACCGAGGTCCTTTGGTGGGCCCTATCCCTCGGTGCCTGTCTTGGCGGCAACGGGACCCTGATCGGTGCTTCGGCCAACGTGACCGTCGTCGGGCTCGCGGAGAAGGCCAAGGAGCACATCACCTTCGGCCAGTTTGCCCGGTTCGGCAGCCGAGTCACGCTGATCACGCTCCTCATTTCCTCGGCGTTCATCACGGCCCACATCTACCTCGGCCCGGGCACCACCCACATCGGAGCCCTGGTCGTGCTGGCGGCCTTCTTCCTGATTCGCTTCGTCATGCTCCGTTCGTCCCGGCAGGCCGCCTAACACGAAGACGGCGTGCAAGAACTGGCACCGCGGAAGGCGGTGCACGGCTTCGCCTCCTGAACATCTCCCCCGGGAACAGTCCTTGCGATTCCATCGCACCGACATCTCGGGAGGTCACAGTGCTCAAACCGGTCTACCTGGCGGGCGTCGCCTACATGGCGCTCTCAGCCTACGCCATTTCCAAGAGCACCAAGCCCCGGGAAATTGTACCCGACGCGCCCCACCCCGCCCCGGCGGCGCAGGTTGCCGAAATGCCCCCGGAAGCTGCCGCGGGGTGGTTTGCCTCGGTCAAGCCCTTCTGCAACACCGTGGAAGCGGAGACCGCCCTCCGCCAGCGTCCGGCGCCCGACGGTCCCGACGGAACCGCCTATCAGGCCGCCTGCCTGGCCCTGGCCGGAAAGATCGACCGGGCTCGCGGCCTCTTGGCCGGTTTGAGTGGTGACAGCCGGTGGCGGGCCGCCGGGATCGTCTTTGAAGTGGCGCATCCGGTGGCCGATGCCGGCGACGACCGGTCCGCCGGACCGATCATGGCCCTGGTCACCGAGTTCTGGCCCAACCACTACATGGCGTTGTATCACGCCGGCGCATCCGAAGCGGCGTTAGGCGATCTCGTGGCGGCCCGGCGGCACCTCGAAGCCTTCCTCCGGAACTATCCGACCGAGGACGGGTGGCGCTCGAGTGCGGTCGCGATGCTCAAACGGATCGGGCCATGAGCATCCTGCCGGCCGGTCACCGATTGCTCGATCGATTCGAGATTACCCACGAACTCGGCCGGGGCGGACATTCGGTCGTCTACGCGGCCCGCGATCACCACGTCGGTGCCGATGTCGCCCTGAAGGTCCTGGCCCCTCCGCCCAATGCGGTCATCGAAGCCACCGAACGGCTCCGGCGGGAAGTGCAAGCCGTGCGCACCCTTCGGCATCCGAACATCGTCGGCATTCATGACTTCCTGGTGGATGGGACCACCGCGTTCGTCGTCATGGACCGGATCGACGGGTCCGACCTTGCGGCCTTCCTCCGGACCCATGGACCGTTGCGCGTTGACCAAGCTCTCCGGCTCGGGCAGGAGATCGGCGCGGCGCTCGTAACCGCCCACCAGGCGGGCATTCTTCACCGGGATATCAAGCCCGCGAACATCCTGATCGACCGGACCGGCAAAGCGTGGCTGGCCGACTTTGGATCGGCCCGGCTCACCACCCAGGCCACCACGACCCGGACCGGCGGCCTGGTGGGGACGGTGGCGTACCTCTCACCCGAGGTCTGGCAGGGCCAGCGCCCCGACGTCAGGGCCGACCTCTACGCGTTAGGCGTCACGTTGTTCGAAAGCCTCACAGGACGGCTCCCCGCCCAGGCCTCGCCGCATCTGCCGCCAACGCCCGACCCGGACGGCTTTCATCCCACCCGGTTTCGGCCGGAGCTCCCACCGTGGGTTGACGGCATCGTGGCGATGGCCACCCGGGCCGAACCGAGGTTCCGTTTCGCGGCGGCGGCCCAATTCGTGGAAGCCCTGGCCGAGCGGCGATTCCCGGCGGCGGCCATCGCGGCGGTGGGCCCGGCGGTGGAGACCGGCCCGCCACGCGCCGGCCTCCCGCCGAGCTTCGCCCTGCTCATCGGTGGTGTCCTGGCCACTGGGGTGATGGCCGGTCGGGCCGCCTCGCCCCACTTCTATTGGGCCACTCCGGTCATGGCCTTGGTCCTCTGGCGGGCCGGTCGGCGAGCGCTGGCGTCCAGAAGACCCGCGGGATCTGATCCGGTGCCGCTACCGTGGTCCCTCCAGGGCCCGCTGGCCATCGTGTACCAGCAACTGCCACCCGGCCCCGCGCGGGCCCTGGCGGACGACATACTGGTTCTGGCGCAGGCCGCGGTTGACCGCGGTTTGACCCCAGCGCTGGCGGCCCGGGCCACGACCCAGCTGGAGCCGGTGGTGGCCACGGCCATTCACGCCGCCGCCGATCTCGCCGATGCCGATGACACCCTGAACCGACTGGAAGAAGGCGCCGAGCGGGTTAGCCGGGTTCCCGATGGCTATTGGGAACAACTGACCGACATCGAACGGACTCGAGACGGACTCTCGACGGTGCTCTTGGACCTGGTGGGAACCCTCGGGCGGCACCGGGGGGCCGCGATCGAGGATGTCGACTCGGCCCGGATCCGGCTCGAAGAACTGGTGGGCGACCTGAAGACCGACCTGACCCGCTCGACCACCGCGGCGCGAGAGCTCGAAGCGGCGTTGGCCCGCTAGCGGTCAGCGACCCATCATCGCGAGGTACGCGCGGTCCCAAGCCGCTGGAATGCTCTCCCGGGCGGAAAACGGGCCCGGCTGATACCGGCGCGACTTTATCCCGATCAAACTCTGTTCGGTGATGTGCCAGTCCTGCCGGTTCGTGATGTCCCACATCGCGACCGCATCGTCCGGGTTGAACGCCGGATCCGCGAACGCGTCGGGATGGAACAGCCACTCGCTTTCCACGGTGCACCGCTCCGCCGAGACCGGCCACATCATGTAATAGTTGACGTAGTCGGAATGGATGCTCAACATCAGGTTCGGCATCAGGGTGTAGTAGTACGCCCGGCGCCGGTCGGCCACCGGAAGGTCAGCGATTGGCCGGGCGCAGGGTTTGCCCGACATCGTCACACTGTCGTTCCCCTCGGTGAGCTCCATGTAGCCGCCGAGATACCGGCCTTCCACGAGGTCGTTCGCCCCGCTGGTGTAGGGGAGCTTGCAGTTGAGCTCGGGATGAATCGTCGGGCAATGAAGGCACTCGCTGTAGTTCTGGAACACCAGCTTCCAGTTGGACTGGATATCGTACGAGACCCGCCGGCCGATCTTCAGGTTGGCCAGGCCGAACCGGGCCAGCCGGCCGATCATCGGGGCAAAGACCTCCTCGAACGGGGCCGCCTTCGGGTCGAGGTTGACGAAGACGAAGCCTTCCCATTCGGCCACCAGCGCCTGATGGAGCCCGTAGTCGGCTTTGGCAAAACCGACCGTGTCCTGCATATGGGGCGCCCCGATCAGCCGGCCGTCGGTCGAGTAGGTCCAGGCATGGTACGGGCACTGGATCGTCTCCGAAAAATGCCCCGACTCCTTCTCGCAAATTTGAGTGCCGCGATGCCGGCAGACATTGAAATGGGCCCGCACTTGGCCGTGCCGGTCCCGGAGAATGATCAGTGGCTCGCCGGCCACCGTTCGGAGAAAGAAATCGCCGGGCGTGGCGATCCGCTCGGTCCGGCCGACGCAATGCCATTCCCTCTGGCCGATCCGATCGACCTCTTCGGCAAAGACCGCCGGCGATACGTACTGCTCGGCCGGCATCGTAAAGGACCCCTGCTGAAAGCTCTCCACCGTCCGTTGAAAGGTCGTCATCGCTATTTCCTCGCTTTGAGCACCGCCTGGGCCGCCAGCCAACCGGACGCGCCGGTCACACCGCCGCCGGGGTGGGTTCCGGATCCACATAAGAACAAGCCCGGCACCGGCGTGGCATACCGCGACCACCCGGCGATCGGGCGCATGAAAAGAATCTGATCAAGGGTCATCTCGCCCTGGTTGATGGCGCCCTCCCGGAGTCCGAACTCGGCCTCGATGTCGGGCGGGGCCAGCACGGTCCGATAGAGGACCCGGGCCGCAAACCCCGGCACAACCTGATCCACCGTGGCCACCGCAAGGTCGCCTAACGACGATTTCTCGGCCGCTCCCCAGCTCCCGGCCCGAAGCCGGTAGGGAGTGTACTGTACATGAAGCACGGCCACATGTTTGCCGGCCGGCGCCAAGTCCGGGTGGCCCGCCGATGGAAACCGGACCTCCACGTACGGCGCTTCGGACCGTTGCCCGTACTTTGTCGCATCGAACGCCCGCTCGAGGTACCGGACCGACGGCGAGATCGAGATCGCCCCGGGCACCGCGGCGCCCCCGGGAAGCGGCGGCAACCCGTCGAGAGCCACCATCACTTTACTGACCACGCCTCGGAACCGGATGTTCCGAACCGCCCGAATGATATCCGGGTCCAAGTGAACCGGATCCACCAGTCCGAGCAACGATTGGTACGGGTCGAGGCTCGATACCACATCGCGGCAGGGAATCTGGTCACCGGAGTCGAGCAGCACACCGGACACCCGATCGGCGGCCATCAGGACCTGCTTCACGCCCGCCCCGGTCTTGATCTCGACCCCGACGGATCGGGCCAGGTCGGCCAACTGTTTCACCAGCCCGGCGCCCCCCAGAGCCGGAACCGGCCGGCCCCGAATGGCCCCGGGGGCAAGCCCCACGTGATGATGCAACAGGTTGAAGGCGGTCCCACCGCCCAGCGGTCCCTGGCAAATATCGGTGATCGCATCCGCTGCCACCGCGCCCTTCAGCACGTCCGACGCGAACCAATCATCCAGCAGCTCGGCCACCGACATCGGAATCGTCCGAAGCACTTCGACCATCTCGGCGTTGCCGAGCCCTTTGAGCTTCCGGCCGAGCTTCAATAACTCCAGGAACTCCCCCAGACTATCGGCGTCGATCCGGGGCGGCGGGGCAACATAGAGGGCGCCGAGGAAGCTGCTGATCTTGTGGACCCGGGCCGCAAACGCCGGCCACTTGTCGGCATCCTTCGTGGAGTACTTCCGAATCCCCTGGGCGGTGGCCGCCAGGTCCGTCCGGAGCTCGAGCCAGCCGCCGTTCCCGTCGGCCGACGCCACCGAGACCGCGGGCCCCCCCGGGGCCGCAAGCGTAATCCCAAGGCCGCGGGCCACCTCGGGAGGGATCCAACCGAGGTCGCCGGCCAGCGGCGCGGCTTTGAACCCCGGGGCAAACTCGATCTCGCGGAGTGCCCCCCCGATGAGCGAGCTTCGTTCGGCCACCACGACCCGCGACCCCCCGCGGGCCAACGCCACCGCCGCGACCAATCCGCTGGCCCCGGCTCCGATCACTACCGTATCGACCTGGTTCATTGGTCCGCCAAGATCTTCTGGGCGGCCAACCGCCCCGATGCGCCCATGATCCCGCCCCCGGGATGGGTACCGGCGCCACACTGGTAGTAGCCGCGAATCGGCGTGCGGTACTTGGCCCACGAGGCCGCCGGCCGGAAGAAGAACAGTTGCTGCAGCGCGAGTTCTCCCTGAAAGATGTTGCCTTCCGAAAGGCCGGTCATCCGCTCGATGTCGAGCGGCGTCAGCACCTGGCGGTGGAGGATCGACGATTTGAAGTTCGGAGCGAACCGATTGATGGTGTTGACCACCGCATCGCCGAAGGCCTCGCGCCGGTCGTCGGTCCAGCCGCCGTTCAAGTTGTAGGGGGCATACTGAACGAAAACACTCATCACGTGCTTGCCGGGCGGGGCCATGCCCGGATCGATCATCGAAGGAATCACGACATCCATGTACGGATTCTTCGAAAACTCGCCGTACTTGGCGTCGTCGTACGCCCGCTCCAGGTAGTCCATGTCCGGGCTGATCGAGAACGCCCCCCGGTGCTGGGGCCCGACCCCCGGCATACAGGTGAAGTTCGGCAACTCCGAGAGCGCCAAATTCACCTTCCCGGACGACCCCCGGAACTTGAACCGGCGCACCGTCTCGACCAGATCGTCCGGCAACTCCTTCGACTCGACCAGGTCGAGGAACGTCCGCCTGGGATCGAGCCCCGACACCACGATCGGCGCCTTGATTTCCTCGCCGGTATCGAGCACGACGCCGACCGCCTTACCGCCCCGCACCAGCACCTGCTTGACTGCCGCATTGGTCCGGATCGTCGCTCCGAGCGCCTCGGCCGCCCGGCCGATCGAGTTGCTGATCCCGCCGGTCCCGCCCTTGGCAAAACCCCAGGCCCGGAACGCGCCGTCGATTTCCCCCATGTAGTGGTGCAACAGGACATACGCCGAACCGGGCGAGCGGGGTCCGAGAAAGGTGCCGATGATACCGCTCGCCGACTTAGTGGCCTTCAACGTTTCAAACTCGTACCACTCGTCCAGATAGTCGGCCGAGCTCATGGTCATCAGTTTGTAGAGCGCATGAAACCGCTCCGGCCCGAGCGAACGCATGTGCCCGCCCAGTTTGAGCATCCCGGCCAAATCGCTGGGCGCCATCGACGTCGGATCGGGCGGAATCATGCTCAAGATCGGCTTGACGGCCATCGCCATGTGATGCATCAGCCGGCCGAACTCCACCATCGCCTCGGCGTCCTTCGGCGAATGCCGGTAGACCTCCCGCCTGGTCTGGTCGGCATCACCCCAGCCCGCCAGATAGTCGCCGTTGTGCATCGGGGTGACCGTGCTCTCCAGCGGCAGGATGTGCAGTCCGTACTTCGGCAGTTCGAGATCCCGAATGATCTCAGGCCGGAGCAGACTCACCACGTAGGAAAAAACCGAAAAGGTGAAACCGGGAAACACCTGCTCGCTCACCGCGGCCCCGCCGATCAGATGGCGGCGCTCGAGCACCACGGTCCGTTTGCCGGCCCGGGCCAGATACGCGGCCGCCACCAAACCGTTGTGGCCGCCACCGATGATGATGGCATCGTAGGGCGCGGTCATGCCTTCTTCCTTTCCGGGTCAAAGAACGGAAGCTTCCTGACCCAGGCGGCGGCGCGCCGGCGGTGGTGTTCGACCGTCACCTCCATCTCGACCCGGGTATCCGGGGCAAAATGAGGGGACTTGATGTGGGCCAACGCGAGATACTTCTTCAGCAACGGCGACCAGCATCCGCTCGAGGCATACCCGATCTGCTGGTCATCGCGGTAGATCGGGGTACTCGTGCGCCAAGCCACGCTCGGCAACGCCGGCGGCAGCCCGTGGAACGCATACAGCCCTTCGAGCGATTCCCAATCCACTTCAATCCCGACGAATCGCCAGGCCGGCCCGCGCCGGCGCTCGGCAATCAAGGCCTGCCGCCCATTGAAAGGGCCCTTGTCGAGGTTGACGGTCCAATCCAACGAGAGTTCGTATGGCGACGACTTCTGATCCTCAATCAGGGCCCGGTGCGACGAGTGGTAGTCCACATCCGCCATCACCAAGCCCGCCTCGATCCGCACGAGGTCAAGGGCGTAGATCCCGGCGGGCGCAATGCCGTAGTCGAACCCGACCTCCATGAGGCGGTCCCACACCTTGACCGCATCGGAGGCCGGGACCCAAAGCTCGTAGCCCAGATCACCGGTGTAGCCGGTCCGAGAAATATCGACTGGGACCCCGGCGATCCGGGTCGACATCACCCGGAAATATTTGAGGCCGTCCAGCGAGTGTTCGGCCACCTGATTGAGAATCGTTCGCGACAACGGCCCCTGCAGCGCCAACGCGCCGAGCGCATCGGACACCTCTTCGACGGCGACGTCGAGCCCGAAGGCGTTCTGATCGATCCACCGGAGACTCGGCTCGGCTGCGGTCAGGCGATAGGTCGTGTCGGCGAGACGACTGATCGTGCCGTCATCGATCACCTTGCCGTGGCCGTCGCACCAAGGGGTATAGAGCACCTGCCCCACTTTGCACTTCGCCACGTCGCGCGTCACCATCCGGTCGAGCAGGCGGCCGGCGTCGGGACCCTGAATCAGGTACTTGTGCAGGGGGGACACGTCGAACAATCCCGCGGCGCTCCGAACGGCCGCGTACTCCCGATCATGAAGGAGGTCGTACGAACTCGCCACCGTGTGCCCGGCCCAGCGCCGCCACGCCTGTCCTAGCATCAGCGGTGCCGTCCGTTGGTGGAACGGAGTGGTCTTGAGCATCCGGACTCTCGAAAGTGGGTGGGATTCGTCCCGACCCGGCTCGTGGCGGGTGGTATAATCAGCGACGTCGCC
>JANMHX010000241.1:0-3534 GCA_031375485.1 Gemmatimonadota bacterium
GATCCGATCGCCGGGGCGGGCCCCGCGGCGGCGGACCGGGTGGTCGGTGCGGCCCAGCACCGTGACGGCCAGCGACAGATCGCGGGCCCGGGTCAAGTCGCCGCCCACCACGGACGCGCCGAGTTCGCGGGCCGCGTCGCCCACTCCGCCCATGATGGCCGCGACGACCGCGGCCGGCTCGTCGCCCGGCGCCGCGAGGCCGACCAATAGCGCTTCGGCCGTGGCCCCAACGGCCGCCAAGTCGGACAGCGCCGCCATGGCCGCCCGCCAGCCGATCTCGGCGGGATCGAGCCATTCGCGCCGGAAGTGAACGCCTTCAACGCTGACATCGAGGCTGACACACCAGCCGCCCGGCAAAAAGGCGCAGTCATCGCCGAGGCCTCGTGCCGTGCCGCCCAGTGCCGCCGCAATGGCCCGAATCCGATCGAACTCGAAGCCCGCCCCGAGCGGAGTCCACTCCGCCGTCATGTTTTGGCCGGAGCCGACATTTCGTGAAGAATCGGCGCCACCGGGGCGGCCGGTTCTCGCCGGACCTGTTCCCACCGGCGCCAGACGTCCGGCAGCGCGGCGATCACATCCATCGGGCGCATCGCCCGGGCGGTGAAGCGGCGGGCCGCGAGGTCGGCGGCGTCGCCTAACGCCAAGGCCCCGGCGGCGGCCGCCGCACAGGTGTCGACCCCCTGCCCCAACCAGGTGGCGATCATCCCGGCCAGGGTATCGCCGCTGCCGCCGGTGGCGAGGCCCGGATTCCCCGCCGCGATGGTGAGCGGTGCTTGCCCCGGCATCGCGACGATCGTCGGCACGCCCTTGAGCAGCACCGCGGCGCCGAGCCGGACGGCGGCGGCATCGGCGGCGCGCCACGGATCGACCCCGAGTTCCGACGCTTCGGCGGGAAAGAGGGCGCGGAACTCACCGGCATGGGGTGTGGCCACCAAGGCGCGGCCCCGAGCCAGGTGAGCTAAACCGGCCGGATTGCCCCCGAACGCCATCAAGGCGTCGGCATCGACGACGAGCGGAGCCCGGGTGGCTGCGGCCACTGCCGCGATAAACGCGGCGCGCCCCTCGGAGCGGCCGAGGCCCGGCCCAATCAGCACCGCGTCGGCCCGGGACAGCAGGGCGGACGCGGCCTCCGACAGCGAGTCGAAGTCGGAGAGCGTCGTCTGGAGATCCGGTTCGGCGGCCGCGAGCACGGCGATCGAATCGGCGGGCGCCACGACATGCACCAACCCCGCGCCCGCCGCGAAAGCGGCCCGGGCGGCCAACCGAGCCGCTCCGGTCATGCCCGAATTCCCCCCGACGATCACCACCCGGCCCCGGTCGCCCTTGTGACTGCGGCCCGGCAGGAGCGGAATCGCCCGAGCGCCGTCGCGGGCGACGAAGAGCCGCGGCCACTCCGGCGCGGGGGCCACGAAGCCCACGTCCACCACCGCGAGATCGCCGACCTCGTCGCGCGCCAACAGCTGGCCGCGCCGGTAGCCACCGAAGGTGATCGTCAGCGTCGCGCGGAGGGCGTCATGCGAGATGCCGGTGTCGAGATCGAGCCCGGTCGGCCCATCTACCGCCACGACCGGCACCGCGAGTTCCCCAAGCCGGGCCAGCAACGCGGCCACCGGCGGCCTCGGGGGGCCATGCGCCCCCGTGCCGAGAATCGCATCGACGACGAGCGCCGCTGCCGGCCAAGGCCCGTCGGGTTCCAGTTGCCGGATGCCCGCTTCGGCCGCCAGCCGCGCCTCGAGGGCGTTGAGTTCGGTGGTGCGGCCGCCGACCGGAACGACCCACACCGGTAATCCGAGCGCACCGAGCGCGCGGGCCACGACCCAGCCGTCACCCCCGTTGTTGCCCGGGCCAACGGCCACGACGGTCCCCTGGCGAACCGCGGTCGGAAACCGGGTCGTGATCACCGCCGCCACCGCGCGGCCGGCGGTTTCCATCAGGGCAACGAGAGGCAGTCCGGCTTCGGCGGTGAGGCCGTCCCAGTGACGGGCCTGGCTCGAGGTGAGAACGGGAAGCGGCTGCATTCAGCGGAGCGGGAGGATCACCCGTCCCCGATCGAGTCGACCACCCTGGGGCGTTGGCCACCGCCGGCGACGCCCATCCAGACATAGCCGGTCGAGAACACCTCGTCGAAGTCGAAGACCCCCTGGAAGTCCTGGACCCGGTCGTCCGGCTGGGTCGTGAGCAGGCCGGCATCGACCAGGGCGAAGACGATCTTGCCGAGGTCCTCGGTCTGGCGGATTCCCCAATGAGAGAGGACTTGCTTTGCCACCAAGCCGTACTGCTCCAACGCATGGTCGCGACAGGCCCGCGCGAGTTCGGGACCCGAGACATGACGCCGGAGGGTCAGCCGCTGTTGGAGGTACTCGATGCTCTCGAGCACGAACAGGTACCCGTTTTCATGGTAGCGGCTGTCGTTGGCCCGGAGCTTGGCCAACAAGTCGGCGGCCAGCCGGATTTCGATCATGGGCTCGGCGCTCGGCGCTCGGCGCTCGGCACTCGGCGGGGCTGGTAGAGGGGGAAGCCGTGGGTCAGGTCGAGGACTTCGCGGCGAACCCGGAGGATGGTGGCGTCGTCGGGGGAAGTGAGGACTTGATCGATCATCCGGGCGATGACGGCCATCTCGGGTTCGCCCATGCCGCGGGTCGTCATGGCGGGGGTGCCTAACCGGACCCCGCTGGTCACGAAGGGGGAAGCCGGGTCGTTCGGAATCGTGTTGCGGTTGACGGTCATGCCCGCCCGGCCGAGCAATTCCTCGGCTTGCTTACCGGACACGTTCTTGCCGCGGACGTCGACGAGCATGACGTGGGTGTCGGTGCCGCCCGAGATGATCCGGAAACCCCGCCCCATCAACTCGGCGGCCAGACGCTTGGCGTTGGCCACTACCCGCGCGGCGTAGACTTTGAATTCCGGATCCAGCGCTTCCTGAAAGGCCACGGCCTTCGCGGCGATCACATGCTCCAACGGCCCACCCTGGGTGCCGGGAAACACCGACTTGTCGATGGCCTTGGCCAGCGACCCGATCGACAGGATCAGGCCGCCGCGCGGCCCCCGCAGGGTCTTGTGGGTCGTGGTCGTCACGACCTGCGCATGCGGAACCGGCGAGGGGTGGACGCCCCCCGCCACCAGGCCGGCGAAATGGGCCATGTCGACCAGCAGCGTCGCCCCGACCTCGTCGGCGATGGCCCGAAACGCCTTGAAGTCGATGATCCGCGAATAGGCGCTCCCGCCACAGACGATCAGCTTCGGCTGCGCCTGCAGCGCCAGCGCCCGGACCTGATCCATCTCGATCAGCCCGGTATCCGGATTGACGCCGTAGTGGGAGGCCGCCCAAATCGACCCGCTGTGGTTCACCCCGTGCCCATGGGAGAGGTGGCC
This sequence comes from Gemmatimonadota bacterium, assembly GCA_031375485.1. Lineage (GTDB taxonomy): Bacteria > Gemmatimonadota > Gemmatimonadetes > Gemmatimonadales > GWC2-71-9 > SHZU01. Next base: position 3,373 of record JANMHX010000241.1, read on the forward strand.
ACCATGATCCAATTTTAATCCCAGGACCTTATCTCCGGGTTTAACCGCCGCCATATAAACGGCTAAATTTGCCGGACTGCCCGAAAGCGGCTGTACATTTACATGTTCCGCCCCAAAAAGTTCTTGAGCTCTTTTTATAGCTAGCATTTCTGCTTCGTCTAT
>JANMHX010000257.1:0-6768 GCA_031375485.1 Gemmatimonadota bacterium
CGGCCGCGAGGTCGGTGAATACGGCACGGCCGGCATGGTGGCCGGCTACTACCGGGTGCCGGTGGCGTTCGTCTCCGGCGACAAGGTATTCGCTGAAGAAGCGCGGAAGTTCTTCCCGGGTGTCGAGGCGCTCGCGGTGAAAGAGGGGATCGGGTTTACGGCGGCCAAGACGCTGCACCCCGCTGTGGCCCGGGAGCGGATCACCGCCGGCGTGAAGGCGGCCCTGGCCCGGCGGTCGGAGATGAAGCCGGTGTCGTTTACGGCGCCGATCACCCTGGAGGTCGAGTTGGCCATGGCGTCCGACGCCGATGCCGTGATGTTCGTGCCCGGCATGGAGCGGGTCAGCGGGTCAACCGTGCGGTATCGGGCACCGGATGCACTGGTTGCCTATAAGGTGTCGCGGCTGATGCGGATGTTGGCGAAGAACTGACCGTCGCGATGTCGCGCCTGGCAATCCTGGGATCCGTCGTGGCGGCCGCCCTTGGCGGGACGGTCCTTTGGCTCGCGGCAACCCCAACGGCCGAGCGGGCGGATCCAACCACTGCGCCCCGAGGTTACACGGTCGTCCGGACCTACCCCCACGACTCGACCGCGTATACCCAGGGATTGATTCATGATCCCGCCGGGTTCCTTCTCGAATCCACCGGCCTCTATGGCCATTCGGATCGGCGACGGGTTGAGATGGCGACCGGCCGGATCGTCGCGTCCACGCCTCTCCCATCCGATCGGTTTGGCGAAGGACTCGCGCTCCACGGCGGCAGGCTCTACCAGCTGACGTGGCAATCGGGCATCGCGTACGTGGCCGACTCGGCCACCCTCCGGACCGTCGATTCGATCCCCTACTCGGGTGAGGGCTGGGGCCTGGCCAGCGACGGCACGTCGCTGATCATGAGTGACGGCACCGACACGCTCCGATTCCGCGACCCAGTCACTTTCAAAGTCCGCCGGGCGCTCGGGGTGCACTTCGCCACCAAAGAGCCGGTCGGCAAGCTGAACGAACTCGAGTATGCCGGCGGCGAGATCTTTGCCAACATCTATCAGAGTGACTGGATCGTCCGGATCGATGCCGCCTCCGGCGAGGTCCGCCAGATCCTGGACCTGAACGGCCTGATGCCCGGCTATGGCGCCGGCGACACCTCCGAGAACGTGCTGAACGGCATTGCCCGCGATCCCGCCACCGGGCACCTCTTGGTAACCGGTAAACGCTGGCCGACCATCTTCGAGATCGCCCTCGACCCCCGCCGCTGACACCTTGTCGGTGACCGCCAGGCGCCTTACATTCCACTCACCTGATGAGTGGAGACACGATGAAGACCTCCCCGCCGGAACTTCTTCAAGGCACCGCTGACGTACTGATTCTCAAGGCCGTCTCCTTCGGGCCGATGCATGGCTTCAACATCTCCAAGTGGCTACGGCAGGCCACCGACGGATTCCTGGGCCTCGAAGACGCGGGTCTGTATCAAGCCCTGCACCGGCTCGAAGGCCGGGGGTGGCTCAGGTCCGAATGGGGGCTTTCGGCCAACAACCGGCGGGCCAAGTTCTATGAACTCACGGCGCCGGGCCGACGGCAGCTTCGCACCGGCGATACGACCTGGCGGGCCTATGCCGAGGCGGTGATTCGGGTCCTCGACGCCCGCACCGGCGAGGTGGCGTCGTGAGTCCGGTTCGGTTTCGGTTCCCCTGGAAAACCGCCGCGCAGATTGATGCGGAAGTCACTGAGGAGTTCGAGTTCCACGTCCAGAGCCGGGCCGACGAAATGGCGGCAGCGGGCGTCCCGCTCACCGAGGCAAGACGCCGGGCCGAGGCGGAGTTCGGCAATGCGGCGACCGCCCGGGCCTACTGCCGACGAGTCGATCTTCAACAGGAACGAACGGCCCGCCGTGCTGAGGGCTGGGCCGGTTTTCGGATCGATGTGGTCTACCTCCGCCGGACCCTGGCCCGAACCCCAGGAGCCGCCGCCACGATCGTCGCCATCCTCGGGCTCGCACTCGGATTCAACCTGATCGTTTTCACGTTGGCCAATGAGCTCCTGTTCAAGCAACTCCCGGTGGCCGATCCCGCCTCACTGGTCTTGATTCACGGCGAGACCCGGCAAACCCATGAGGCTCTCGCGACGTCGATCGCCGATTTCCATGATCTCCACCGGGGGGTGGGCGCTTTGGCCGGCCTCGCCGGGTTCAATGGCCGATTCCTCGGGCTCGCCACCGAGGGGCCGGCGGTCGCGGTACCGGCGCAGATCGTCACCGCCAACTATTTCGACGTCTTGGGCCTGGCCCCGGCTCTTGGGCGATTCTTTGCCGCCGCCGACGACCAGCCCGGAACCGGCGTGTCCGCGGTGATCTCGCACCAACTCTGGCTCGACCGATTCGGCGCCTCCCCCGCGGCGATCGGATCGTCGCTCCGACTCAACGGCCAGCCCGCGACGATCATCGGGGTCGCGCCCCGAGGGTTCGCCGGACCGTTTACCGGATTTCGATTCGACCTCTACGTACCATTAGGCGCCGCGCCGTTACTCGATCGATCCATCGCGCTCGACAACCGGGCGGCCGGCTTCCTCGAATTGTTCGGCCGGCTTCGGCCGGGAACGTCGGCCTCGGTCGCCGAGGCGGAACTGGACCGGCTGGCGCGGGACCCGAATCGGATGGTGGAAGCCCACCGAAGCCGGGTGTTCCGGGCCGCCCCAATGACCGGACTCGACACCGATCTTCGATCCGGCGTGGTACTGCTGGTGGCACTCGTGGGGTGCCTCTCGATCTTGGGTCTCGGGGTCGCGAGCCTCAATGCGGGCGGACTGTTGCTTGCCAGAGGGATGGCCCGACAGCGGGAGTTTGCCCTGCGGCAAGCGCTCGGGGCGGGCCGGGAGCGACTGGTTCGCCTCCAGCTGCTTGAAGCCGGAGTGCTCGTTGCGGCCGCCACCGGCGCCGCGGTCCTCGTGGCGGTGGCGATTCGCGGGGTGATCCGGGGGCTGGTTCCCGGGTTGCCGGTGTCACTGGCACTCCGACTGGAGTTCGATCAACGGGTCCTCGTCGCCGGGGGGCTTTTGGCGGTTGTTGCCACCCTCACGACCGGACTGTTGCCGGCCCTGGCAACGACCCGGGCCGACCTCGCGGCGCGCCTCCGGGCGGGTCGCCTCGGCAGCCCGAGCGAGAGTCGGCTCCGCCAATGGTTCTTATCCCTCCAGGTCGCGGTAACGTTTGCGCTCCTGATCGGAGCGGCGCTGTTGGCTCGGGCCATCGCGTCATCCCGGAACGGAGGGCCGGCCGCCGGGGCGCCGGTTGCCACCCTGGCAATCGATGGGTCGTTCGTGAACTTGGCCGATGACCGGCGACGGGATTTCTTCGAGGCCCTGCTGGCTCGGGTTCGGTCAGCCCCCGGCGTGGCGCACGCGGCCTACGCGGCCCAACTGCCATTCGGGTTCGGGGGCGCCCAGGCCAATGTGCAGGTGTCGGGCATCGAAGCGCCGGTCGGCCAACCTGGGTTCCGAGTCGAGGTGAACCGGGTCTCGCCCGACTGGATCGGAACCGTCCGGGTTCCGCTATCGTCCGGCCGAGACTTCGCTGCCGCCGACGGGCCGGACCGCCCGGGCGTCGGGCTGATCAACGTCGCGATGGCCCGGCGGTTCTGGCCTGGGGCCGATCCCCTGAATCAGCTCCTGGTGGCGAACGGCAAACCGATCCAGGTGGTCGGGGTCGTGGACGATGGGGGCTTCGCCGTGCCCGGTCGCCCAAGTCCGCCTCGCCTCTACTTATCCATTGACCAAGCGGCGGCGCCCCGGGCCATCCTTTTGGTCAGCGGGCCGATTACGGAATCCGACGTCGGTGGAATGCTCTCGCGAGCCGTTTCTGCGCTTGCCCCCGACCTTCCCCTGGGCGCCGTCAGGACCCTCGAGGCGAACGTAGCGCTCGCCTATCTGCCCCAACGGCTGCTCGGCGGCGCCACCACCGTGGTGGCCCTACTCACGCTCCTGCTGGCCGCATTCGGACTCTACGGGCTGCTGTCGTTCTGGGTAACGACTCGCCAGGCTGAAATCGGGATCCGCTCAGCGCTCGGCGCCAAGCCGGCTCAGATCATTGCGCTCGCGGTTCGGCAGGGATTGGCGCCGGTTGGCTATGGCGTGGTGGCGGGACTTGGTCTGTCGATGGGCACGGGCCTGATCCTTCGGCGGTTCCTGCTCGACGTCTCGCCGTTCGATCCCGCCGCGTACGTCGGCGGCACCCTGGTGTTCGCGGTCGTCGCGGCCTTCGCGTGCCTGATTCCAGCCGCTCGGGCGGCGCGGGTGAATCCGCTGGTGGCACTCCGCAGCGGATGACCAGCCGCCAGACTTCGATCTCAGCGATCGGGGCCTAACGGGACGAAGCGGCCGTCGTCGATCCGCCCGGCCCGGACCCGGTAGACGACAAAGCCGGATGGAAACGAGAGGCCCGCTCGGTCGCTCGGGCCGACCACCGCCGCCGTTTGATAGAATCGAGTCGGGACGCCCTCGTACCTGAGTTGCTCCCGAACATGCATGTGCCCGCCGAGGGCCATCGGAAACGGATGGCCCTTGATCGAGGCAATGATCGCCGCGGCGTTCGACACGGTGTGGCGGAACTCGACCGCACCCCGAATCGTGATCGGGGTCGGGGCGGGCGGGCCGTCCATAAAGCCATTGACCGTTTCGACAGCCGTGAAGAACGGAATGTGGTTGAACGTCACCACCGGCGTGCTGGCCGGAACGGCGGCAAGGTCCCGCACCAGCCACGCGGCTTGGACGCTATCGACGTGGCCGTAATAGGACTGATCCTCGATGTCGACGCTGTTGAGTCCGACGAAATGGACCCCGCCGTAGTTGAAGGAGTAGTAGTCGGGGCCGCGATAGTGGCGGTACATGGCCCGGCCGTAGAGGGGATGGTCGATCGAGACGTGGGACTTGTCCCGTTCGATCCCGAAGATCTCGTGATTGCCGGGGACGGTGTAGAGTGGACCGGGAAACCGCGCGGCTTCCGTCTCGAACAGCTCGTAGTAGCCCGTGGCCTCGGCCTCCGGCACCCGGAGGGCGTCGTGGACCAGATCGCCGGTGATGATCGAAAACGCCGGCTTGATCGAATCGACCAGGGCCCGGAGCCGGGCGGTGCGCGGCCGGCTCTCGGGGCTCATGTGGGTGTCGGAGGCGTGAACGAACTGGAACTCGCTCGGAGTGCTCACCCGGCGGAGGGGGAAATCGATGGGGCCCGCGCCGCCGGCCGCCACTCGCTTCCAGAACGACCCGACGGCCTGGTACCCGGTCGGGGTGGACACGAACACGACGCCGAAGCCGGCCGTTCCCTCGATCCGAAACGATCCGTCCGCCCCAGTCACCCTCACCTCGACCTGATCGGATACGGCGACTCCGGCGATGCCGGGTTCGCCCGGATTCCGGCGGCCATCGCCGTTTCGATCGAGGAACACCGCTCCAGCGACTCCGGCCGCCGGCTGGGCGGCGCCGGTTGCCACGAACAGGGCGCCGGCAAGAAACATCTGAATCAGAAGGCGGTTACGAATCCCAGGCCCCATCGAAGCGTCTCCAGTTTGACGTCGTAGGTGGCCTCGAGGGTCCACCGGAAATTGCGCCGCTCGGCCCGGCCGAACCCGGCGGACACCGTTTCATACCGGTTGATTCCGGCCGGACCGCCCAAACGGACGTCCAGCAACGGCCGGTCGGCGGACACCAGATTATAGAGTCCGAATCCGTACCACCGCGACTTCGGCGGCCGAACGATCAACTCGGCGAACCCGCCATCGAGCGCGGCCTCCGGCTCGTTGGCCGTAAACGTCGGGCGACTCTCGGTCCGGTGAATGTACTGGCCATTCAGCTCGAATGTCTTGCCACCGATCGTGGCATCGATTCCGAACATGCCGGTCCGGCTTCGGACCCCGTCGCTTTCGGTCCTGCCGGTGAAGCCGAACGTGCCCAAGTGAAGATTCTCGCCAAAGTCGCGGCTGACATGGACGAAGACGTTCTTGAAAGGATCCTGATCAAACCGCCGATTGGCTTGGGCCCCTCCAATACCGTTGCCGTTCAGCAACTGCCCGGTCAACCCAAAGCCGGCCACATCCGCGGTGGCGACGATGCCGCGATCGTACGTGAGGTCAACCGGCGAATCGCCGAGCCGGGCCCGGTACACCGCGTAGTCCTCGAACTCGAGCCGGAGCTCTCGTTTGAAGAGGGGGTCGGACACCTGAAACTGCCCAACCACCAGGTCAATCGGCTTTCCGCCGATGTCGTTGACCTGGAGAAAGGCGTCCTCGATCCCGCCCAGCTCGCCTCGCTCGGCCAGGAAGGTGTAGAAGTAGTAGGAGAGTTTCTTCGAGATGGTTCCCGACGACAGAATCTTGAGTCCGTACGGGGTCTGGAAGTCCGTCGCCGCCCGGCCCCCGGAATACGATTGGGCGTAGGCCTCGAGCCGCATGGCCAGCGGGAACTGGTTGGCGAGCTGGAGCAGCGGGTCGCCGGTATTGATCGTGTCGCGGGGTGCTTCATTGGAGGCGAACCGAAATCCGTTCGCGGCAAACTGCTCGCCGAACGCCGTGAGCTTCGGAATCGGATTGTGGCAGAGCGCACAGCTGACTTTGTATTTCCGGGCAAAAGCCGGAATCGCGGCAGCGGGCCCGGGCATCACCAGCCCGGCGACGGTCACCAGGCCAAGGAGCGGAAGGGGGTTCGATTGCATCGGAAAGCCCTGTTGGGTTGGCCGGATTCTGTTACGGCCAAACTTAACGAGAAACCGCTCCCGGGGCCGACGGGCACCG
>JANMHX010000306.1:0-4588 GCA_031375485.1 Gemmatimonadota bacterium
GGTCGAGCGGATCGAGGCGAGGCCGTTCGCCGCGGTCTTGGCCGACCGGTTTGCCGCCCCGCTCGGCCTCAAAGCGTTCCTCCGTCCGGCGCGGTTCGCGGACTGGACCGGAGTTAGGACCCGCGGGTACCAGCGGTCCGACTCGGGGTGGACTGCCCACGACGCGTCCGACCTCGAAGGCTTCTACGGCGCCTCGAACATCTACCTGTCGGCGCGTGATCTCCACCACTGGGTGGCGGCGTACCGGCGGGTCGTCGGACCGGCCGTCAGCCGCAGGGCGGTTACCCCGGCCCGGCTCGACGACGGACGGACCACGGCCATCGGGCTCGGCAGTTGGTACGTCTCGGCGGACCGGAAGCGGCGCTACTACACCGGCGACCTGAACGGATTCTACAGTTTCGCGTACGCCGACGACGCCCGGGGTCTTGCGGTGGTTTGGGTGGCGAATGATGGGCCGCCCCCGTGGCTGCAGGCGGGGCTGGCTCGCGCCCTGATCGCCGTGGCCGAGGGCCGCCGGCCGGAGCGGTTGGTGCCGCCCCCCGTGGCCGCGCCGGCCCCCGATCCGTCGGGGACGTATCAGGTTCCGGTGATCGGGAAGGTCGTGGTCCGGCGCGACGGCGGGCGGCTTCTGGTCCGGGTTCGGGCGGTGGAGTATGAGGCGTTCCCTTTGGGCAACGACGTGCACTTCGTGCCGGGCCTGGACGCCTCGCTTCGGTTTGCTGTCGCGCCCAAGGGCGGCGTGGTGCTTTGGTGGGATTCCGTCTTTGACGTCGCGAGTGCGCGACGTTCGCGCGGCAGCTAGGAGCGACACCATGTGGATTCTCGCCAATTCCGCGGCCAAGCTATGAGCCTCGGAATCGAACGCCTCACCGCCGCCCTCGCCGACCGCTACCGGATCGAGGGCGAGATCGGCCAGGGCGGCATGGCCACGGTGTATCGCGCGCACGACCTTCGCCATGATCGCCAGGTCGCGATCAAGATCGTGCATCCCGACCTTGCCGCGACGCTCGGTCCCGAGCGCTTCCTGGCCGAGATCAAGACGACGGCCAAGCTGCAGCACCCGCACATCCTCCCGCTGCTCGACAGCGGCGAGGCGGAGGGCGTGCTCTACTACGTGATGCCGTTCGTGGCCGGCGAATCGCTCCGCCACCGGCTTACCCGCGAGCAGCAGCTCCCCATCGACGAGGCGGTGCGCATCACGCGCCAGGTGGCCGACGCGCTCGGTCACGCGCACGCCCAGGGGATCGTCCACCGCGACATCAAGCCGGAGAACATCCTGCTTCAGGAGGGGCACGCCCTCGTCGCCGACTTCGGCATCGCGCTCGCGGTGACCGCGGCCGGCGGGCCGCGGATGACCCAGACGGGGCTTTCCCTCGGCACCCCGCAGTACATGAGCCCCGAGCAGGCGATGGGGGAACGGACGCTCGACGCGCGGACCGACGTGTACGCGCTCGGCGCCGTCGGGTACGAAATGCTCACGGGGGAGCCGCCGTTCACCGGGGCGACGGTGCAGGCGATCGTGGCGAAGGTGCTGAGTGCGGAGCCACAGCTGCCGACGCTGATCCGGAAGACGATCCCGCCGCATGTGGAAGGGGCCATACTGAAGGCGCTCGCCAAGCTCCCCGCGGACCGCTTTGGGAAGGCGAGCGAGTTCGCGGCGGCGCTCGCCGACCCCGGTGCGGCCACCGGATACGCCACTCGCGCGACGCCGGCGAAGGGCGGGGCCCCGTCGCGGATGTCCGGATCGACCCGTGCGCTCCTCGGGCTCACGACGAGCCTCGCGCTCGCCGGCACCGGGAGCGCCGTCTGGTTCGCGACCCGCGAAGCGCCGATGCCGGCGGCCGTGCGCTTCGACGTCGCCCTTCCGGATAGCGTCCGCCTGTATGAGGTGAGCGGCCGGCGGCTGGCCCTCTCGCGTGATGGCACCCAGCTCGTGGTCGTCGGCACCCGGGCGGACCGGACGAGCCTCTATCACCGCCGAATGGACGAGACCGAGTTCCGTCAGATCCCCGGCTCCGAGCGGGTCGGGTACGGCGGCAACGTCGACCCCACATTTTCACCCGACGGCGCGTCGATCCTCTTCCGCGCCGACGAGGTGCTGCAGCGGATTCCGGTGACCGGGGGGAGGGCCGAGCGCGTCGGCCCGGGGATGTCAGGGAGTTGGGGAGACGGCGACCGGATCGTCTTCGTGACCGGGGACACGCTCTGGCAGACGACGCCGGAGGGCACGACCAGGCGCCCGATCTCGGTTCCCGGCACGGCCCCCGAGAGCTGGGGCTTCCGTTGGCCCTCGGTGCTCCCGGGAGGCCGGTATGCCCTCGTCAATATCCAGCGCCGGGCCGCGGCGACGATCGGCGAGGAGCGTCTCGGCGTCGTCTCCCTCGAGGATGGTACCATCGAGGACCTCGGTATCCTCGGCACCAACCCGCTCTACTCGAGCACCGGCCACGTGGTCTTCGCCCGGGCCACGGGTGAGGTGTTCGCGGTGCCGTTCTCGCTCGGGTCACGGAAGGTGCTCGGGCCGCCGGTGCGGATTCTCGAGGGCATCTGGGTCGGTGGCGCCGGAGCGATGGGTGTGGCCGTTTCGCAGACCGGGATGCTGGCCTATCACGAGGGGGAATTTGGCGGGGGCCGGCGAACCCTTCGGATCGTACGCGACGACGGCACGGATCGCCTCGTTCCGGGGGACGTGCAGCAGTACTACGCCCCGCGGGTTTCACCGGATGGCCGGCGTGTGCTGGTGGAGAACAACGGTGAAGATCGATCCGCGCCCGTGGGTCCGATCGTCCTTCTCGATGTCCGCACCGGGGCGGTGCAGCGGGTCGCGGCGCCGGGCGAGGGGCTGGCGCCGGAGTGGTCTCGCGACGGCCGGCGCGTCGCCTTCCTCAGGTTTCTCGGGCTGATCGGACGCGAGATCATCTCGCGCTCGTCCGACCGAAGCGGCGAAGATCAGGTGCTCCTCCGCGATTCATCCCTGGTGCTCTTCGACTTCAGGCTCGGCTCCGCCGGCGGGTGGAGCCTCGTGCGGAGCGGAAGTCCGGGTGCGGAGCGCCGCTTCCAGGACATCCTGCTCGCACCCGCCGACAGCCTCGCGAAGATGCGGCCGTTCCTCTCGACGGACGCCCACGAGGTCACGCCCGACCTCTCGCCTGACGGGCACTGGCTCGCGTACGGGTCCGACGAGTCCGGCCGCCGCGAGGTCTACGTGCAGCCGGTCCCGGGCCCCGGGCCGCGCCTGCAGATCTCGATCGCCGGCGGCGGAGAGCCGATTTGGTCGCCGGTGGGCGGGACGGTCTTCTATCGGAGCGCGGATCGATTCGTCATGGCGGCTCGGGTCGAAACGGCCCCGCTCCGGGTTGCGCGGTGGGACACGCTCTTCGTCGACCGTTTCGTGCGCGGCCCGAGCGCGACGAACTGGAGCGTGTTCCCGAACGGGCGGGAGTTCCTGATGATCGGTGGCGAGGGGGCCAACGAAGGGCCGAAGATGGTCGTGAACTGGCCGCAGCTGCCCGCCCTGATGGGCCCGGCGACCGAGCCGCGGTGAGCCCGAACGCTGAGCGGCGGGTGACCAACCCCGCCGCTCAGGATTCCGGCGTCACGCGGCCTTCGGGTCAGAGCCCGCGGCCGGGGTGGCCTGGGTGGGCCAGGCGACGTTCCGGGCGGACCGCCAACTCGCCTCGAGGTTCGGATCGTCGGGGAAGCGCATCACCAGCATGCCCTCGATCTGCTTCACCATCCCCATCAGCGCCGAGGCGAGCGCGCCGAGTTCCCCGCGGGCGCCGGTGTGCGCTTCGCGACCGGCATTGACGGCGGCGGCCAGCCGATCGTACTCCGCCAACTGCTCGGTCAATGCCAGCACGGCGTCGTCCTTCATGCCGTGGTTCGCGAGCAGTGCCGCGTTGGCCTCCGCGACGGCCAGGATGGCGTGGGCCGTGCTCCGGAACTTGGCGTCGCTGGCGTTGCCGGCGGGGACTCGACGTCCGGCGCCGATTTCCGGCTTCTCCGCGGCGGCCGCGTTGCTGATGCGGACCAGGTGACGGAGGAGCCTGGTGCTGATGTCCCGGCGGAGTTGCCGGCGGGCGGTGCCGGCATCTCGATGGTGATGATCCCCAACCGCCACCTGGGCGTCGAGCTCGAGCGCTCGCTCCACCAGCCCGTTGAACTTCGCGACCACACCATCCGCTTTCTCGGTGCCGAACGGCCGGCTCTTGAGAAAGTCCCGCACTCGTACCGCCATACTTACTTTTCTACTGACTTCGGACCGCATAACCCACTTCCTTTCGCTGTGCCCTCTTTCTCCTATGGGATCGCCGATCGGAGCGGTCGTCCCAGACCTTCGGGAATGGAGGCCGGCTCGGTTCTCCGATCACCGTCCGGCTGGCGAGGGGCAACGCGTAACTCGTGCCAGTGGTTGAACGGGTTCGGAACGGCTCCGGCCGATCCGGGAATGACGGAGGTCGGCCCGGGAGGGTTGGTGGGCGGTGGTTCCGGTGGCATCGGATCGACCGGGGCGCGCCGCGTGGTGCTCGGGTGACGCGATGATCGGGTGGCGAGGGTGCTCGCCGCGGTTGGGAGAGAGAGAGGGTGA
>JANMHX010000356.1:0-26214 GCA_031375485.1 Gemmatimonadota bacterium
ACCGAGCGGGTTCCCGTGATCCCGGCCCGTTCACGGGGACCGTAGATGGTATAGAGCCAGTCAATTCCCTTGGGGACGGTGGGATGTTCCCATTTCTCTTGGTCGCCCGCGGCTCGCGTCGGGCGGTCGAACTCGGTCACCGTATTGTCCCAGAGGGCCAGCGTCGGCACGTTCCAGACGCGGTGTCTCGCGGTCAGTTGCGCCAGCGCCTTGACCTTGTCCGGGCTACACCAGGCCCATCCCTGATAGATGTCCGTGGTCACCGGGCGCATCGTCACGTCCGGGGCGGCACAGGCGACGTCATAGCCCGTCAGATGCTCAATGGATCGGAGACCCAGGTCGAGGGCATGCTCGAGCGGAACCGCCATGGGCACATGGGCTGCGACGGTGAGGCCGACGTCCTTGGCCGTCTTCATCACGGTATCGAACACCTCGAGGCTCAGCGCCGAGTAGACTTTGACGAGGTCATAACCATTGCTCGCGGTTTGCCGGACGAAGTCCGCCGCCGCCGCCGGGCTGCTGAACGAGCGGGTTCCCTGAAAGAGCGGCGGGCTCCCGTCCATGACTCCCCACGACGCGAAGAGGCGCGGTCCGAAGAGCGTGCCGCGGTTGATGGCGTCGCGGGCTTTGAGTGTCTCCGGGCTCCCCGCGGGATCTCTCGCCGTCATGACCCCGAACATCACGTACTGCCGGAGGTTCTGGTTCCGCATCCGGATCCGGGTCTCGTCCCGGCCGTCGAACGCGAACCCGCCGAAATGATTGTGCATGTCGGCGAGCGCGGGGATCAGGAACTTGCCGGTTCCGTCAATGACCACGGCGTTGCCGGGGCGGCATCGGTCGGAGGCAGGGCAGATCGCCGCGATCCGGCCGCCGCGAACGATCACGGTGTGGTTCGCCAGGACCGTATCGGAGGTCATGGGAATCACATTGACGCGTTCGATCGCATAGACCCCGGTCGCTGCAGGGGCTTGGTCGGAGGCGGCACTGGCGGGAACCAAGGCGAACATGGCCGTGCCGAGACCGAGCAATACCGATGGAACGCGGTACACGATGCCCTCCTTGTCCCTGGCTGCCGCCGCTCGATGAACTCAGGTGCCGCTCCAATCTATCCTGATTCACCCGCGGATCCCCCGGCCCGACCGTCCCGGGAGACGCGGAATTACCTTTCCCCAATGCGTCTCCGTTCCGCCATCGCCGAGGGGCCCGCCTCGTGACCGACCCCACTCGGAGACCCGATCCGGCGGAGATTCAGGCGGCCGCCGAGGTCTGGCGGCGCGGGGGCTTGGTGGCCTTTCCCACGGAAACCGTCTATGGCCTCGGGGCCGACGCCGCCAACGAGCAGGCCGTAGCTCGGATCTTTGCGGCCAAAGGCCGCCCCGCCGACCACCCGCTCATCGTCCATGTCGCCGCCCCCGCCGAGATCGAACACTGGGCCCGGGAGATCCCGGAGGTGGCCTGGCTGCTGGCTGCGACGTTCTGGCCCGGCCCGCTCACGCTGATCCTCAAGCGCCGGCCGGGGGTATCAGACTTGGTCACCGGCGGTCAGGACACGGTGGGTCTCCGGGTGCCGGGCCATCCGGTGGCGCTGGCGCTGCTCGACGCGTTCGGGGGCGGCATCGCGGCCCCCTCAGCCAATCGGTTTGGCCGGGTCAGTCCCACGTCGGCTGCCCATGTCGTGGCGGAGTTCGGCACCACGCTGGACTGCATTGTCGATGGCGGCTCCTGTCAGGTCGGCCTCGAATCCACCATTCTCGATCTGAGTGGGGAGCGGCCCCGGGTCCTCCGGCCTGGCGCGGTGACCCGTTCAATGCTGGGTGAGTTGTTCGGCGATGTTCCGGAGATCGGCGGGGACGGGTCGCCCCGAGCCCCGGGCCGCTTGGCGGCTCACTACATGCCCGCTACCCCGCTTCGACTGGTCTTCGATGCCGTGGCCGAGTTGGCGGCCCAGTCAGTCCGGTCCGATCAGCCGCTCGTCGCCGTGCTGGCCCGGCGGGCGCCGGCGGTGCCTCTGCCTGAGGGGCGGTGGGTGATCATGCCCGACGATCCCATCGGCTACGGTCGGGAGCTCTACGCCCGGCTCCGGGACGTCGATTCGTGGGGTTGTGGTCTCCTGCTGGTCGAACAACCGCCGACGTCCGACGGCTGGGAAGCGGTCCAGGATCGCCTGAACCGGGCGACCGGTGGTCGGGGTCCGGAACGGCGTTAGGGTCGCCGCGGAGGTGTCCTGTGCCTTGCGCTATATCTCGTTGGATATTACGCTATCACCGGCTGGCCCATCGGGCAAACCGCCGGAGATCGTCGGCGGCCGCCCGTTCGACGATCACCCGGAGTTCCCGCCATTCGTCGATCAATTCCCGGCCGAACGGCGTCAGCGAGGCGCCCCCGCCCTGCTTGCCCCCTTGGGCCGCGGCCACCACTGGGCGACCGAACAGTTTGTTGGTGCTGTCGACCAGGAGCCAGGCCCGTCGGTAGGACATCGCCATCGTGCGGGCCGCTTCCGAAATCGATCCGGTTGCATCGATGGCCTCGAGCAGCCGGGCCTTGCCGGGACCAAACCGCTCACCGTTCGGGAACTGGACTCGGATGAAGAGCCCGACCTCATGGCGTTCTTTCTTTTTGGTCATGGGAATCCTCGTTGGGTTCGCTCGGGGCGCCGGCGCCCAGGGGACGGATGCCTCGATTGCCGGCACGGTGTCCGATACCGCCGGAATCCCGATCGCCGCCTCGATCTCGGTTCGGCATGTTCCCACCGGCCGCCAGTTCACCATGACCGCCGGACGCACCGGCCGGTTCGCACTCGTCCAACTCCCGATCGGGGGACCGTACCTGATCCGAGCCCGGGCGATCGGCTACCGCCCCGCCGATCAGCGGCTCGAGGAGCTGACCCAGGGCGAACAACGGGTCATCTCGTTCCGGCTGATCGAGGCGCCAACCCTCCTCGCCCCGCTCGAAGTCGCCGGCGATGACCGCGACTACCGGACCGAGCGGATCGGGGGCAGCACCGCCATCGGGGCGGACCGGATCCGGGCGCTCCCAACCCCGAATCGCAACTACTCGGATCTGGCCGCCCTCGCTCCCTGGACCGGACCGCAGCTGGCCTTGGGCGGCCAGCGATGGACCGGCACCGAGTTCCGCCTTGACGGTGCCCGGTCGAGGAACGCCCTCCGCGGGGGAGAATCCAACGCCGGCCCGTTCGGGGCCCCGCTCGAGGCCATTGCGACGTTCGAAGTCAACACGAATGTCTACGACGTCATGCAGGGTCGCCAGGGGGGAGGCGAAATTGCGGCCTTGACCCGAAGTGGAACCAATCGCTGGGAAGGTAGCGTCCTCGCAACCTACCGTTCGGATGGCCTCGGCGCGGCTTCCGACTACCAGGGGCGGGCTCGAAGCGCCCGGCCATTTTCGGCGGTGCAGTGGGGCGGGTCGGTCGCCGGGCCGATCATTCGCGACCGGGCCCACCTGTTCGTGGCGGCGGAACGCCAAGACGGCAGCGCCCCGCTCCTCGTCGGCCTGCTGAATACCGGCGCAGCGGAGACCGCCGCCGGTATCGCGCGGGACTCCCTGGAACGGATTCTCTCGATTCTAGGACAGAAGTACGGAACCGACGAACCGACTGGGCAAATCGGCCGGCTTCCCCGGGATCCGACCGCCACGAGTCTGCTGGCACGGGTGGACTGGTCGCTCGGGGGCGGCCATCTCCTGACCGTGCGGCACCTCAGGACGGCCTGGAACAATCCCCTCTCAGGAGGCGTCGATCAGGCGATCGCCTTGCGGGAAGCTCGCTCGGATTTCTCGTCCTTCGAACAGCAGACCCTGGCGTCGCTCCGCTCAACGCTGTCGGCGGTGACCCAGAACGAGTTCCGCCTCTCGTTCACGAATTCGCGGCGCGAACTCATCCCGACGAGCCCGGGAATTCCCCGCGGATTCGTGCAGGTCCGCTCCCTGCTGCCCGACGGAACCCTCGGGAACTCGACCATCCAGTTCGGCGGCAACCGCCTCGCCCCCGACCGGAGCCGGGAATGGAGTGTGCAGCTGACCGAGCAGTTGTTCCGGAGCATCGGCAAGCTTCAAGTGACGGCCGGGACGGACAACATCATCAGCCGCCTCAACACCACGATCGCCGAGTCGCAGAGCGGACTGTTCGTCTTTCCCTCGATCACGGCGCTGGCGAACGGGCAGCCCAACCGATTCACCCGCACCGTCCCGCGGACCGGCGCCGCGCCCGAATCACGCCTGACGGTGGCCGAGTTCTCGGCGTTCGTGCAGGCCACCTGGCGTCCGAACGATCGTCTCCAGATTGGGGCCGGTTTGCGCTGGGACGCCGCGGCCCAGTTGTCGACGCCCGCGGCCAATCCGCTCGTGGAGACCGTCCTCGGAACCCGGACCGACCGACGGGCCGCCGACTGGTTGACCCTCGCGCCTCGGGCCCAGCTGGTCTGGGATCCGCGGGGCGATGGCAGTCGGTTGTTCCGGCTTGGCAGCGGCCGGTTCAGTTCGACCCTCCCGGCCTACAGCTATCACAATCAGTTGCTCAATACCGGATTGACCCTCGCCGACGTCGACCTCCGCGGCGCGAGCGTGCCGGCCCCCGACTACCCCGGATACCGGCGCGATCCGTCGAGCGTTCCCGGCATCCCCGCGGGCGCCGTCGTGGCGCCCTACGTCAACGTGCTCGGCGCCGACCCGCGGGTGCCGCTGACCTGGAAGACCAGTGCGAGCTATCGCCACCGGCTGACGCCGGTCATCGCGGTGACCGCGAGCCTCGTCGCGGCCTGGTCCACTCACCAGTACCACTACCTCGACCGCAATCTCAGGACGCTGCCGGCGTTCCGCCTCGCGGCGGAGGGCAACCGGGGCGTATATGTCCCGGCGAGCACGATTTCCGCCGCCGGGTTGACCGACGTCCGGAACGCCCTGGCCGATCCACGCCTCGGCCGGGTCCTCTCGCTCGAATCGAGGGGCCGGGGATGGATGGGCGGCGCCGCGATCGAGGCCTCGGCCAAAGCGGGGAACGGTCGGGCCCGTCTCGACATCGGGTATGCCTACACCCGGGCCCGGGACAACTCGACCTATGGTTGCTGTCTCGCCCGGACGGCCCCCGCGTTCACCCCAATCGTCACCGATCCGCGCGATCTAAGCCGGAGTTGGGGGGCGTCCGATCTGGAGCTTCGGCATCGATTCGTCGCCAGCGGCTACGCCCCGATGGCGTTCGGCGTGACCATCGCCGGACGGCTCACGGCCTCGAGTGGGCGTCACTACTCCCTGGTGGTCGACGGGGACATCAACGGCGACGAAGTGAACGGCAACGACCTGGCCTTCCTGTTCGATCCGGATGACCCCGCCACCCCCGCTGATGTGGCCGCCTCAATCCGCCGGGTCATCTCCGACCCAGCCAACCTGGCCGCCGGTTACGTCCGGACTCGGCTGGGCCGGATCGCCGGCCGGAACGAACTCACCACACCGGCAACGATCCGGCTCGACCTCCGGCTTACCCGTTCCGTGGGGCTCGGGAAGAATCGGGCGGTGGTCATGCTCGATCTCTATAACGCCCTGAATGTGATCGATGCCAGGTGGGGCGCTGAGCGGCTCCTGCCGCTCGGCATTTCATCCCAGAATCCGTTCGTCAATCGAGTGGCACTCCTCCGGGTGGTCGGGTTCGATCCAGCGACCCGTCGGTTCCGCTACGCGGTCAACGAACAGGCCGGAGTGCTGCCCCGCGGCGGCGATCCCTACCAGTTCCAGATCGGGCTACGGTTCGAGCACTGACAGCGGCTTTGGGGCCGGCGCTATTTGATCGAGTCGATCTTGGGCGGCGCGAAGGCCGAGGCGCCCGACAGATCAGGCGCCGGAGCGAGCTTCACCCTTGGCGCCGCCTTGACCGCCGCTTTGATTGGAGGAGGAGCAGCCTTGGTCGGCTTGGCCGCGACCATGTTCGCGTCGGCCACCGCCAAGGTGACAACGCTGTCCCGGAGCCGCCCGACGACGGCCGTCACCGAGTCGAGCTTGGCGGCCACCGCGGTTATCTGTTCCTTCGTTTCCGTGGTGGCCCGGCCATTGTTCGAGAAGAGGGCCAGCACCGTCGCTACCAAGGCCAGTCCGCCCGCCGCCATCGCGGCGCGACCGCCCGGCCACCGGGCCAGCTCGGCGAAGGGGCTCCGTTTCTCCTCCATGAGCGCACCCAGCATCCGCCGGGGCCGAACCGGGTCGTGGGCCAGGGCGGACTGGTCCGGCGCCGGTCGTTCCAGAATATCGATCCGGGTCCGAAGTTGCTTCAGGGCCTCGCCGAGGCGCGTGAGGGTCACGAGAATGGCGCCGGTGGACAACGCCATTGCGATTTGAATCCACTTGTCT
The DNA here is from genome assembly GCA_031375485.1 of Gemmatimonadota bacterium. Classification (GTDB taxonomy): domain Bacteria; phylum Gemmatimonadota; class Gemmatimonadetes; order Gemmatimonadales; family GWC2-71-9; genus SHZU01. The sequence continues at coordinate 6,352 of JANMHX010000356.1, forward strand.
GCCATGTTCCAACCGGACGCTGAGGGTGGGTAAGAAAGCACCCGCCATGTCACGGCTCGACCACGGCAATGTATCCCTCAGTGAAACGAAACGGCCGATTTGCGGGTGAGGAGGTACCCGAGCGGGCTAAACGAGCCCAGCACCAGGGTGGCGACGATCCAGGGCCATGGATTGCGGCCGGTGGCCTTCGCGTCTCGCCACATCCAGACCATGACTAAGGTCAACGCGATCACCAGGTCCGCGAACACCTGCCCGGCGCCGAAGGTCTGGAAGTGAGGGGCGAGAATGCCCCAGTATCCGTGCCGTTCGAGCGCCACGACGGTGAGGGCGCCGAAAGGAATCAGGGTCATGATGATCAGGCCGCGCTTCATGGGATCCGGCTCGGGTGAGAGGTGGCTTCAGTATCCACCGGCTCGGTAATCGTCGCAATTACCTTGGAGGTCATTGAAACGGCGCCCGCCCGGAGGTAATTCTCGGCATGCCGACACCCACGCCCGCCCTTCCGAGTACGTTGCAGCGAGTCCGAAAAGCCCGGCGGCTGAGCCAGCTGGAGTTGTCGTTTCGCCTCCGGGTGTCCCAGCGCCATGTCAGTTTCGTCGAAACCGGCCGGGCCAAGCCCAGTCGCGAGCTCCTCGCCGCCTGGCTCCACGCGCTGGACGCCCCCCTGGTGGTCCGGAACGAGGCGATGCGGCAGGCCGGGTTTGCGCCGGCCTACGGGGCCTCCCCGCTCAGCGATCCCTCGCTGGTACCAGCCAACGCCGCCCTTGAGCAACTCCTCCATGCCCACGATCCGATGCCTGCCTTGGTCCTGGACGCGGAGTGGAATGTCGTGCGGATGAACCGGGGCGGCCAATGGCTGGCCGCCACGTTGCTGCCGTGGGCCGAGCGTTCGGTTGGGGTCGGGCCGGTCAACATGCTGGACCTCCTGGCCCATCCGGAGGGCTTCACCAAGGCGCTCACGAATCTCGGGGAGGTGGGCCCCCCGATGCTGGCGCATCTCCGTCACGAGGCGTTGGCGCACCCCGTGCTCGCACCCAAGGTCGAGGCGTTCGCTCGACTCCTCGAGGTTCGGCTCGGGGCCGACCAGGTGCAGGCCGGATGGTCGCGGCCGCTGGCGCCGGTGCTGACACCCCGGTACGCCACCCCGTACGGCGAGCTCGCGTTCTTCAGCATGTTCACGACTTTCGGAACGCCGCAGGACATCACGCTTGCCTCGCTCCGGGTGGAGCACCTGTTCGCCGCCGACGAGGCGACCCGGGCCGTGGTCGTCTCGCGGGTGGACGATCGGCGCCAGGCGCCATGATCGAGCACCACCGCCGCCCTCCCGGCTTCGTGCCCGCTCTCCGAATCACCCAGCCACGTCGTCGAAGTCGAACCGGTAGGCATCGTCGATCGGTGTCGTCGGGTCCAACTGCACCAGCGGTTTGATCAGGCCGTCGGAGAGGGCATACACCCAGCCGTGCAGGGTGGGCCGCTGGTCGTCGTGCCAGGCTCGCTGGATGATGGACGTCTGCACGAGGTTGTGGACCTGTTCAATCACACTGGCCTCGACCAGGGCGTTGACGCGTTCCTCCTCGGTCGGCAACCCATCGATCAGAGCCCGCTGGTGGTGGTAGGTGTCCTTGATCTGCCGCAACCACTTGTTCATCAGGCCGAAGCCTTTATGTGACAGCGCCGCCTTGACGCCCCCGCAGTTGTTGTGGCCGCAGACGATGACGTGCTTGACCTTGAGGTGCTCGACGGCGAATTGCAGCACCGACATCAGATTGAGGTCGGTATGGACCACGAGGTTCGCGACGTTTCGGTGGACGAAGAGCTCGCCCGGTGCCGTACCCGTGATCTCCTCCGCCGGTACCCGGGCATCCGAACACCCGATCCACAGGAACTCGGGACGCTGCTCCTTGGCCATCTGGGTGAAATAGTCCGGCTGCCCGGCGCGTTTGCCGACCACCCAGGCGCGGTTGGCCAACAACATTCGTTCGATGGAGTCCATCGGGTACACCTCAGTTCGGCTTCAGGGGGCGGTCTGGGATCCAGCGGCGCTACCTCTGGCTGTAATCGGTGCCCAGGTTCATCGCGTACGGCCGCGACACCCCGGCCACTTCCTTGCCGAGCCGGTCGCCTTCGCCGTCGATGAAGGTGCGATTGAGCATGGTCTCCGAGATCATCCAGCCCCGCGCGACGACTTGGGATTGCACCGCCATGATCGCGGTCTGCACGCTGACGTAGTTGAAGCCCTCGTCGGCCAAAGGGCCCTCGTTATCGATCTCGACCCGATACCGGTCGACGTCACGCTTCTCGAAGTCACACATCGTCGGATAGATCTCGGTGCCGCGACTGGTGATCCGGAGGAGCTTGAAGCCGTGCTCACAGAGGATCGGGGCGATCTCCTGGGCTCGCACCCGGTAGAAGGCCTGCACGAGTTTGATGCTCGCGGCCGCAAACCGGCCCAATCGGTCGACCGCCTCCTGGAGGGTGCTTGCCTTGAGTTCGTCGCTGAACCGGGCGCTGGTGGCCTCGCTGGCGTTCATCGCGATGAGGGCGGTCCCGAACGGCGTCCCGGCCTGGCCGGGATTGGTCCGCAGGTAGTCGCGCATCACCCGCGCGCTGTACTGGCCGAAGCTTCGAATCGACTGAAGACTGCCGGCGCGGTTCTTGTTGAACATCGTGCGTAAATCGATGCCGGTCTCCCGTTCGAATAGCTCCCGGACCGCCGGGACCAGGCCGGTGGCGTGCTCGTCGATCGCCCCGGACGGGGCAAAGGACACCCGGAGGCCGGAATCGTCGACGAACATGTCGAAGCCGAGAATCTTCGAGTTGGCGCGGGTCGGATTCGGCGGGGTGTTGCGCTCGACGAACGCTTCCCAGTGCCTGCCGCCGGCTTGCATATCCGTGGCGTACTGCTCGTACGACCGCAACACCCGCTCGAACAGCGGCCGTACCGGTGGCAGCGCCCGAGCCAGCGCCAGGTCCTTCACGGTGCGCCCGGGCTCCGCGTCCTTGAGCCGTCGGAGCTCGGTCACCTTGGCCGCAATCTCGGCCGCGAATTCACGGGTTCCGGAACGGTCCCGGCCCTTGCTGACCTGGAACGGCCCCCGGATGATGTCACCGACGTAGTGGCCGTCGGCCAGCACTTCGAGAATCGCGGTCTTGATCAGTTCGGCGCCCAGGATGTGGGCCGTCCCGCCGATATGCAGCAGCATCTCGGCGGCCGCATCGATCAGGGCAACCGGATTGGCCTGGTTCTGCCCCGCGATGTCATCAGCGGTGCCGCCCATGGTTTCGAACATCGAGACCGCGTGGGGGTTGTTCGGATTGGTGTTGTTCGAGCTGACCAGGCCGACACCTCCGGTGACCTTCGCCGCGATATCCGATCCGATGTCCCCGAACATGTTGGTGGTGACGACCACGTCGAACCGCTCCGGGGCCGCCGCGATCGCCGCGAGACCATCGTCGATGATCATGAACGCCGCCTCGATGCCCCGATCGCCGAGACGTTCCCGGGTATAGTCGCGAGCCACCTTCAAGAACGATTCCTTGAACAGACCGCCGGTGATCTTGAGAATGTTCGGCTTTTCGAGCGCGGTGACTTTCCGGCGGCCATCCCGGAGCGCGGCTTCGAACGCGGCCCGGCAAATCAGCTCACAGCCTTCGGGGGTCTGATGGCGGAGGGCCTGGGGATAATTCCGGGCCAGGCGATGTTCGATGGAGGCGTACAAGTCCTCGACGTTCTCGCGGACGAACAGGATGTCGGCGCCCGGCATCCCGGGCGCGATCGGGTCGAGCGTGACACAGCGGCGGATATTGGCGTACTGCTCAAATCCCTTCCGAATCGTCACGTTCCGGCTTGGCTCGTCGCCCTCGTCGAGGGTTCGGAGTGCGCCTTTGAGGACGGCGTCAGCCTGGCTCGCGTCCTTGAGGGTTTGCCGTTCCAGGCGGGTCACCAAATCCTTCACGGCCTGGAGCGTCCCCGGGTCGAGGCGGCCCAGCAGCTTCTTGTAGAAATCGTTGATGTTGCCGGCGGCGCGAGCCTGCTCCTTCGCCGAGGTTTCGAGTTCGAGGCTGACCTCGTCCGGAGCCCTCGTCCCGAATTGGGCGGCGTATGCCTCGGGCGCGTGGTGCCCCAGCAACGCCAGAAGATCCTTGGCGTCGGGATACCCGAGGGTGCCCTCGACATACTGAAACCGAAGGCCGGTGGCGGCTAGAACCACTTTGGCAGCTTCGATGCACTCCGGGCCGATGCCCTGGCCCTTGATCACCAGGATCGTGGCCGCGTCTTGAGTAGAGGATGGTTGGTTCATGGTACCTCAGGACACCGGTCGGCGAGGGGAGCGGGCACCCAGCCAAGCGAGCAGTTCGCCGACGCTGCGATGCTCCTCCACCGGATGCCGGAGGGGGAGGGCGCGCGGCACCCGGTAGTGGTTCCGGCGCCCAGTCCGGGTGATGACGAGGAACCCTTCCTCCGCCAGGTCCGCGATGATCCGCTGGGTGGCCCGCTCGGTGATGCCGACCCGCACCGCGAGTTCCCGGACCCGAAGGTCGGGCTCTGCCGCGAGACAGAACAGCACGTGCGCATGGTTCGTGAAGAACGTCCAGTTGCTGTTCATGAGGGCCTCGTCCGTATCATACGACATAGAATAGACGAAATAAGAATAACGACATTTTTGTCATGTGTCAACGAGCCTGACGGGAACCAATCCGATCGGCGGGCAGCGGCGTAGACCTCTTCGAAGCCGAGCCCATCACCGCCAACAGGAGTGTTTCGATGTTCCCAATCCGTACTCGCCGTGTCGCAATCGCCGCGGGCCTCGCCGGCCTCGCGGTCGCTCTGGGTCTGACCGTCGCGATCGCATCCGACCACCAGGACTCACCCGACGTGGAACTCAATCCCACGCAGGACATGACCGACTTCTATGCGTTTCCGTCCGCCACGCCAGGCCGGATCGCCTTGGTGCTCAACAGCCGGGCCTTCCTGACACCCGCGCAGGCCCAGACCGCCTCGTTCGACCGGAACCTCCTCTACCAGATCAAGGTCGACAACACCGGCGACGCGATCGAAGACAAGGTGTTTCAGGTCGTGTTCCGGGGTACCGGGGCGGACCAGCAGGTCGAGGTCAGGGGCCCGATCGCCCCGCCGGTGGCCGGTGCGATGAACAACGAGATTGCGACCTCCGCCCCGACGATCACCGGGCGGATCAACACCAACCTGGGATCGGCCACGGGAATCCAGGTGTTTGCCGGACCGCGTGACGATCCGTTCTTCATCGATCTGGAGCAGTTCTTCCGGATCATCCCCGACCGGAAGCCCGCCGGCGGCCCGCTCTCTCAATTGCCGTCGACCCCCACCGCGTCGGCGTTTCGTCCGGCCGGCCAGGCCCAGAACTACGTTGCCGGGTTCAACGTGATGTCGATCGTGATCGAGCTGCCGGTCGCCGATTTGACCGCGGGCGGGAATCCGAAGCTTGGCCTCTGGGGCACGATCAGCCGTTAGTCACGACGACCTCACCCTTCCGACCACTTGGAGCTTTCAATGATGCGTTCACTCTGTGCCCTCCTCGCCGGCGCGGCCCTGCTGTCCGCCTGCGGCGATAAGAATGATGTCACCGGGCCGACCGACACCCGGATGTACAACCAGATCCAGCGTCTCGGCAATCCCCTGGTCAGCGAAGTCTTTCTGGCCAAGCGGAGCCATCCACAGCACGGCGCGATCGGTCCCGCCGAGGACAACGCCATGATCGGCGCCGAGTTCCGGAACTTCATCGTGACCGTCGCGGGGCGGAACCAAACCGTCGTCAACACGTTGGCGGCGGTGTTGTTGCCCGATATGCTGATCGTCCAGACCGACAAGGCGCCCGCAACGGCCGGGTGGCTTTCCTGGGCGTTGGCCAATGGCTACGGCGGCCGGAAACTCACCGACGATGTGGTCGACGCGGGTCTCGCGGCCCTGTTCGGATCGCTGCTCGACCCCTCGAACGTGTCGATCGGCCTCACGACCGATAATGTCGGCAACGACAGCCAGTTCCAGGCCGGGTTCCCGTATCTCGCCGTTCCGAACTGACCATGCACCGCCGGCTTGGGCTCGGGCTCGTCTCACTGGCGGTTGTGGCCGCCGCTGTCGGCCGGTCGCGGCCGCCGGTGGCCGGCCGGCGGGCCGAGGTCCCGGACCCGACCGCCGTCGTGGCAAAGGAACGATGGATTCGCGATCAGGACATCGCCTTCTACGCCGCCCGGGCCGCCCGGGACCCCAGCGGGGCGATCGACTTGGCCCGGCTCGGCGCGCTCTATCTGCAACGGCACCGCGAGTCCGGGAGTCCGTCCGACCTCGCGTCGGCCGAGGCAGCCGGGCTCCGCTCCGCCGCCAACCGTGACAACTTCGGGGCCTGGCAAATCGTGGCGGCCACCCGGGTGGCTCGGCATCGGTTTCTCGAGGCCCTCGTGGCGGTCGACCGGATGCTGGCCGCCGAGCCCGACCACGCCGGAGCCCGGGCCTCCAAGGGCGAGATCCTGCTCGAACTCGGCCGCTACGCCGAGGCGGACGGTCTCTTTACCGGTCTCACCCTCCACCGGTCGGAGCCTAACGTTGCCCCCCGGTACGCTCGGTGGCTCGAACTCCGCGGCCGGGCCGGGCGGGCCGGCCGGCTCTTGGAGGAAGCCCGAGCCAAAGCGGCCTCCGGGGTGGCCGTTCCCCAAGAGCAGCTGGCGTGGTTCGACCTTCGACTGGCCGAGCTGGCGCTCAAGTTCGAAGACCATGCCGCGGCCATTCGATGGGCCGACAGCGGCTTGGTCCGGGTACCCGACGATCCCAAGCTTTTGACGGCGAAAGCCCGGGGCCTGCTCGGGCTCGGGCGGCTTGCCCCGGCGCTGGCGTTGGCGGACTCGGCCCTTGGGATTCGGTTCGATCCGGCCACCCTGATCGTACTGGCCGACGGCTTCGAACAATCCGGCGACTTGGCGCTCGCGGCCGAGTACCGGCGGATTCTGGCGGTGAACCTCGGGGCCGATCCGGGCGCGGTGCACCGCGGCTGGTCACTCTATTACCTCGATCATGGCGGGAACCCGGACTCGATCGCGACGGTGGCCCGGAACGATCTCGCGGTCCGGCAAGACGTCTATGGGTTCGATCTCTACGCCTGGGCGTCGTTTCGAGCCGGCCGCTACGCCGAAGCCTCGAGGATCATAGCCAAGGCGCGGGCCGTTGGCACTCAAGATCCCCTGCTCGAACGCCACGCGGCGGCGATCGCGGCGGCCGTAGCCAAGTCATGAGCGAACTCCTGACCTACGCCGAATTGGGGCTCCGCCACATCGTGGATTGGGCGGCCCTCGACCATCTCCTCTTCTTATTGGCACTCGCGGCTCCATATCGGGCGGCCGACTGGCGGAAGCTGGTGGTCATCGCCAGCGCCTTCACTGTCGGTCATTCGGTGACGCTGGCCCTGGCGGTGTCCCATACGTTGGCGCTCCCGCCGGCCCTGATCGAGTTCCTCATCCCGGTCACGATCGCGGTCACCGCGTTTCGAAACCTGGTGCCACGCCCGGCAACCGGGCTCCGGTTCGAACCCTGGTATGCGGGGGGATTCGGCCTGATTCATGGGGCCGGCTTTGCCAACTACCTGACCAGTCTCTTCGAGGGCCCGATTGCGGTGCCCCTGCTCGGCTTCAACCTGGGAATCGAGGTCGGCCAGATGCTCATCCTGGCGAGCCTCATCGGCGTGTTCGAGCTGGCGGCGTGGGCCCTCGGACCACAGCAGCCGCGCCGGGTGGTTGTATCGGTGGGAGCGGGCCTCTGGGCCTTGGTGCTGGCGTTCGAGCGCCTGCCGTGGTGACCGGATGCTGATGGTGGCGCTGATCGCCGGCCTCCTGGCGCATCCGATTCACTCCACGTCGGGCACCCTCGAAGCCGGTCCAAACGGTACCAGTGGCCGGCTCGTCGTCCGGGCCTTCGTCGATGACTTCCCCCCGGGGCGCGACTCCAGCGCCGCCGTCCGTTACCTCGCCGGACGACTGACCCTCACCGCCCCGGGCGGCCGCCGGCTCCCGCTGGTCCTGGTGCGCGTCACCGAGGCGTCGGGCGTGGTGTCGCTCGAGATCACGATTCCCAATCCGGGACCGTGGCAAGGCGTCCTCATCCACAACCAACTGATGTGCGAGCGCTTCAACGACCAAATCAACCTGATTCAGGTCAAGCAGTCGGGGCGGACGAGCACGCTCCTGTTCTCGCCCGGGAGCCCCGCGCAGCCGATCCGCTAGGGTAGGGGGCTCGCGAGCGGGCGCGGCAAAGCCCATCGACGAACCGGTTCAAGCCGAAGGCGGAAACACCCAGAGCGCGGGGCGACCGATGTTGCAGTGGACGGCCCGTCCCACCAGCGTGAGGGTCGCCCACGAATAGTAGAGGTTGCCGCGGGCGAGGTGACCGGGAATGAACCCGGACACCGGGGTTCCGAGTCGGTCGAGCCGCCAACGGGCCGAAGGAATCGGGTAGAAGATCGCCTGGACCGCTCCGCTTGGGCTCCCATCTTCGCCGACCAGGTTCGGAAACCGCGCAATCCAACGCCGGGGGTCATGACCGGCATCGAGGGCGGCGCGGTCGGCGGCAAACACCGCCGGGCGGCTCAGGGCCGGCAGGATCAACAGGCCCCCGAACGCCCAGAGGGTCATCCAACAGGCGTAGCCGACCAGCGCTTCCGCCGGGGTTCGGGCGGCCAACTCGAAAGCCGTCGAGCCGGCCCAGCCGCCCAGGAGATTCCAACCCAAGACCACGAGGAGAGTCCGGAGGGGCAACCCTTTGTCGAGCTGCCATTGACGCCGGACTGATTCCGCAGCGAGGTCTTCCCTGGACTCACTCGCCAACCAACGTTCGGGAAGCAGGCTTTGCGCGGTTGGGCCGAGCCCGAGGATTCCGCCGGTGAATGCCGGGTCCGTGGCGGTCGCGATCAGCCGTGTCTCGCCTTCGGCGGGGGCTGCCTTGGGTACGATCCCGGCCACCGCGCGGAGCAGGAGCCGCCGACCGAGCGCCAACCCGGCGGTCGCGACGAGGATCGACGCTCCGAATCCACCGGTGAGCTGGAAGCTGGTGTAGCTGAGACCCCCGACCGTGGTCAGCACCAGGCTGTGAGCCAATACGCCGCGCGACCAGGAACGGAGGTAGGCCCTCATCGTCGGGCGCGGCTCCGGCATCAGCAACCGACCGCCCAGGAAGTCGAAGACCGCCTGCGCGGCGACCGCGGCGGCAAAGACCAGAGCACCGTCGGAGAGGCTGATGGCGTTCGGACGGGCCCTGCAGAGGAAGAACAGACCGCCGGATGCCGCCACCACCCAGAAGCCGATGTTGGTGATGCCGAGCTGGAGACGGCGACGAGCCAGGGCCATGGCATCGGGGGTCATCGGGTGACCGCCTTGACCCAGCTGATCTCCAGCTGGAACGGCCCGGCTCGCCGGTCCGCGATGAGGACCCCGACCGAGACGATCTTCTCCGCTGTCAGCGGCGGCAGGTTCGCCAGTCGCCGTCCACGAAACGTCGGCACGAAGTCATCGAAGGCCAGTTGGTGCTCGCCCCACTCGCCCCGCCTCGGCAGGAACGCGAGTTGGTACGTGGGAGCGTTGAAACCCGCCCCGGTTTGGGCGGTAAACTGGTATCCCCGTCCGTCGCCGCGGACCCGGAGCACGAAGGTGTCGGAGCCCTCGAGCTTGTCCCGGAGCGGCGCCGAACGCGCCGAGGCGAAGCCGCCCCGGTTCTCCAGCGAGACCACGCCGGAAAACACCGCGCCCCCATCAGCGCCGAGTTGGAACTGGCTCGAGGAACGGCCGCCCATCACGTCATCGTTCACGATCCGCCAGGGTGGAGCTTTGGTCGGAGCCCGGAAGTCGTAGATCATCCTACCGGCGGTATCGGAGGTCATCGTCAGAGCCAGTGAGGTGAACCAACACGCAATGATCATCGGGCCGAACGGAGCCAGGTTCGGAACGGCACGAGGTCGCGAAAAACTTGGGCGCCAAGACGCCGCAGTTGCAGAGCATGGGCGGCCGCCGCTCGCCCGCCGCCGATGAGCGCGATGCCCCGGGGCAGCCCCTTGGCGAGGCGATCGAGCTCTTTCGTGGTCTCGGGACCGTCGGCCTCGAGGACCAGGCTGATCGCCACGGCCCGGGCGCCGAGGGTCCGCGCGGCGGTGATGATGTCCTTGGCGGGCAGGCTGGTGCCGAGATAGGCCACCCTCCACCCCTCCGTCGCGGCGCTCGCGGCCGCCAACATGGCGCCCAGCTCCACCAGTTGCCCGGTGGTCGTTGTCACCACAATGACCGGAGCATCGGGCTCGACCGCCGCGCGCTCAACCAGCCACGCCAGCAGGCGGCGGACCTCGAGCGAGGCCAGATGCTCCTGGGCCGGGGAGATGTCGCCACCCACCCAGCGGTCGCCGATCCGCCACAGGAGAGGCGCGATGAAATGATCGAGCATGGTCGGCACGCTGAGTTGGAGCGACACCGTCTTGAGGATTCGTTCCAGACGGGCGGCATCCAGCGCCTGAATCGCGTCGAAGGCTGTGGCGAGGTGCGAGGCGATCGCCCGCGTGGTTGCCTCAGCCAGCGCCGGAGCAGCGACCCTCGCGGCGGAATCGTCGGAACGCACCAGCTTCTCGAGCTCGCGCGGGGAGAGGCCGGCCACCGCCCCGATGCTCCGCCCGGCGATGATGGCGCGATGGAGCAGCTTGAGCCGCTCGACGTCGGCATCACTGTAGAGCCGCTGCCGGCCGCCGCTTCGCGACGGCTCGACTACCTGGTACCGGCGTTCCCAGGCCCGAAGCACGTCGGGGCTGAGGCCGGTGCGGGCGGTGACGACCCGGATCGGGTGTTTGGCGGTGGCGGGCACACTATCCATTCAGTAACGGCGTCTGAATCATAGTGGGCCAACTCCGTCCGGTCAATATTTTGTCCAGCTATATACCTTGACAACAGATGGACGCAACTGTATCCTTCCCTTGTTGGCTCATCTGAAGCCGACAAGTAGGCACACCGATGGTTGGTTCATCCATACCCAAAGAAGGCACCATGACTGCTACAGCTACGATCCATCAGGACATCGTCGACATCGCCGTCGCCAACGGCTCGTTCAAGACCCTGGTGGCCGCGGTGGCCGCTGCCGGTCTGGTGGAGACCTTGAAGGGCGAGGGTCCGTTCACGGTCTTCGCCCCGACCGATGCGGCGTTCGCCAAACTGCCGGCGGGCACGGTCGAGGCCCTGCTCCAGGACCAGGCGAAGTTGACCGCCATTTTGACCTACCATGTCGTTCCGGGGACCGTTCTTGCGGCCGACGTGGTCAAGCTGACCTCGGCGACGACCGTGCAGGGCGGGACGGTCGCGATCGCGACTCGCGATGGCAAGGTGATGATCAACGGCGCCGAGGTTCTGGCGGCGGACGTGACCGCCTCGAACGGGGTCATTCACGTGATCGACTCGGTTCTGCTCCCGAGCTGAATCAGCTTCGACACCGAGGAAGGGGCGGCCCCAGCGAGGGCTGCCCCTTTTTCCCATGAGACCTAACGGTTCGCTGCCACCAGAGTACGCTCCATGAAACGGACCTATCTGATTGTTGGCCATTCGAGCGGGATTGGGCTTGCCATGGCCAAGAACGCCTTGGCCCTGGGCCATGCGGTGATCGGCCTTTCCCGGCGGCCATCCGGATTGTCGTCCCCGGACCTCATGGAAATCGGCGCCGATGTCTTGGAGGCGGATCTGGCGACGGTCGGCATTCCGGCCACCTTGGATGGCGTGGCCTATTGTCCCGGGAGCATCAACCTCAAACCATTCCGGAGTCTCCAAGAGTCCGACTTCCTCGCGGACTTCAAGATCTCCGCGCTCGGGGCGGTGCGAGTCCTTCAGGCGGCGGGCACCGCGCTCAAGGCCGGGCAGCACGCCGGCGTGGTCCTCTTCAGTACCGTCGCCGTCCAACAGGGGATGCCCTTCCATGCCTCGGTCGCCATGGCCAAGGGGGCGGTGGAGGGTTTGACCCGGTCGCTTGCCGCCGAATGGGCGCCCTCGGTTCGCGTCAACGCCCTGGCCCCATCCCGTACCCACACACCGTTGACCGCCCGAATGCGCACCACCGAGGCGCGGATTCAGGCCAGTCGGGACCGGCATCCACTCAAACAGATTGGTCAACCCGAGGACCTGGCCGGCGCCGCGTTGTTTTTGCTGAGCGACCAGGCCAAGTGGATCACGGGCCAGGTGTGGGCGGTGGACGGCGGGATGTCGGCGGTGCGGGTGTGACGCGCGTCCCGAATCGACGATCAACCAAACACCCTCACACTTGGAGTTTCCAGATGCCGATCAAGAAGCAATCGTCGACCGGCCAGGCCACGGCCACCGCCACCGCCCTCACCGCCATGTTGGCCGACAGTTACACCCTGTACCTGAAGACCCAGAATTTTCACTGGAACGTGACGGGCCCGATGTTCACCACGCTGCACACCCTGTTCGAAGCCCAGTACACCGATCTCGCGCTGGCAGTCGACGAAATCGCCGAGCGGGTGCGCGCTTTGAACGAGCCGGTGCCGGGGAGCTTCAGGGAGTTTGCCAAGATCGCGACCGTGCGCGAGTCGGTGGGCCCCATGAGTGCCAAGGCCATGATTCAGATCCTGGTGAAGGATCAGGCCCTGCTGGCGAGATCGGCTGAGCTGGTGATCGCGGCGGCCGAAAAGGACGGCGATACCGGCTCGGCCGACCTCGCCACCCGTCGCCTGCAGCAACACGACAAGAACGCCTGGATGCTCAGGAGTCACCTCGAGTAAGGCTGCTGGTCCTCACGGCCGGGGGCCCCGACCTCGCCGCGCCGGATCGCGGCCGCCCTGGCCGTCACCGCCTGCTTCTCGGCATCGGTCAGGCGGGCCACGTTCTTCACTTGCAGCGCCATGCGCGGGTTCCTGGCCAACGTCGATCCGTGGCGCATCAGGAAGTCCCAGTACAAGGTGGTGAACGGGCAGGCCCGGTCGCCGCTGCGGAGTGCGGGGTCGTAGCGGCAGCCCTTGCAGTGCGGGCTCATCCGCTGGATATACTTGCCGGTGGCGATGTAGGGCTTGCTGCCCATCACGCCGCCATCGGCGTACTGGCTCATCCCCAGGGTGTTCGGCAGCTCGACCCACTCCACCGCATCGACATAGACTGCCAGGTACCAGGCGTGCACCTGCTTGGGCTGCACCCCCAGCATCAGCGCGTAGAGACCGGTGACCATCAACCGCTGGATGTGATTGGCGTAGCCGTATGCCAGTGTCTGGGCCAACGCATCGCGGAGGCACGCCAGGTCCGTGGCGCCGGTCCAGTACCAGGCGGGCAGGTCTTCCGCCGCCCCGAGGGCGTTTCGCTCCAGGTACTCGGGCATCTGGGTCCAGTAGATGCCGCGCACGTATTCGCGCCACCCAAGAATCTGGCGGATGAAGCCCTCGACACTGGCCAGTGGCGCCAGCCCGTCGTGGTACGCCCGTTCGGCTGCAGCCACCACTTCGCGCGGGTTGAGCAGCTTCAGGTTGAGCGCGGCCGACAGGTGCGAATGGTACAGCCACGGGTCTCCCGGCCACATCGCGTCCTGGTAGCGCCCGAACAACGGCAGGCGCTCCGTGATAAAAGCGCCCAAGGACTTGAGCGCCTGCGCCCGCGTCACCGGCCAGTCGAAGCGGTCCAGCCGGCCGGGGTGCAGCGCGAAACGGGTCTTGACCAGCGTGATTACCTCGCGAGTGACCGCATCGGGTTTGAAGGACCGGCGTGGCGGCACCTTGCTCGGACCGGCAGCGCCGAAGGCTTCGCGGTTCTCCGCGTCGAAGTTCCATTGGCCGCCGATGGGCTCACCGGCCTGCATCAGCACGTCATGGCGGGTCCGCTGCTCGCGATAGAAGTACTCCATCCGGAGCGATTTGCGGCCCTTGGCATGGGCGGCGAAGTCGCGGACGCTACTGAAGAAGTGGCGGTCCTCACGGACGGTCAGCGGCAGGCGGGTGGACTTGGCCACGGCGTTGATCGCCTGCAGCACCCGCCAGTCGCCCGGTGCGGTCATCACCAGCCGGGCGGGCCGGAGGCGCTCGATGTCGGCCTGCAGCTGGGCGCCCAGACTGCCGCCGTTGCCGGCGGCATCCAGCCGGGTGTAGTGGAGCGGTCGGCCGGCGGCTTGCAGGGCCAGCGCGAAGTGCCGCATTGCCGCGAGGAACATCGCCGTGCGCGGTTTGCTCGACCACACGTGGGTCGACTCGTCAGCCACCTCGGCCATCCAGACGGCGTCGACGGCGGCATCGAAACCGTCGAACGCGGCGGCTTCGAGATCCAGCTGGTCACCCAGGACCACGATCAAGGCGCGCAACTCATCCATACCGTCGAACCTAGCGAGGCCGCGCAGAGCGATCTAGCCGGGATGCTTTCCAGCCTGCGGGACGGGCTCTATCTTCTGGCATCTCATCACGATGGTTTTCTTGACCGATCGAATCGAACGGAAACTCGGCGGGACCTCAACAGGAATGGTCCTGCCAACGCCGCTGCTGTTCGCATTGGCGCTCGGAGCCTGCTCGGGGCCCAAACCCGCGCCGGACGGCCAGTCGATCGTGGCCTCCATCAAGTCCGCTTGGAAAGACACCTCGCCCCACCAGGCGAGCGTCGTCGCGGTGAACGGCGTCCGCCTCGAACTCCTCGACTGGGGCGGCACCGGCAGTCCACTGATCCTGATCCACGGCCTCGGCGATTCGCCCCACATCTTCGACGACCTGGCGCCGCTCCTCACCAGGGACTTCCACGTCCTGGCCTACGGCCGCCGCGGCCACGCCGGTTCCGAGAAAAAGGGCCCCTACGACAACGCCACGCTCACCGAAGACCTGAAGCAGCTCCTCGACTCGCTCACGATCGACCGGGCCAGCCTCCTCGGCTGGTCGATGGGTGGAAACGAGATCACCGAGTTCGCCTCCCGCTATCCCAAGCGCGCCGCCGCGCTGATCTATCTCGACGCGGGCTACGACTGGTCCGACCCCGCGCTGATCAAGGCTTTCCAGGCAATCCCGACCCCGATCACGCCGTCACCCGCGGACCAGCAGTCGTTCGATGCGCTCCGCACCTGGTTCCGGCGGACCTGGTTGCCCGACATGCCGTGGCCTCCGTCATGGGAGGCCCACATGCGCGACTTGGTGGACGTCCAGCCCGATGGCTCGACCCGGTATCGGCAGACCGATTCGGTGAACGCATTGATGTTCGAGAGTCTGGTGGCGTACCAGAAGGACTTCCGGAAGGTGAAAGCGCCGGCGCTGGCACTCTGGGCTCCGCTGTTCCTGCCCGAGTCGAAGGCGGACACCGCGGCGGCCCGGAAGGTGGCCCAGTGGGAGAAGGACTACTTCGCGCCGTACCGTGACCGGAGCATCCGGCGGTTCAAGGCGGAGGTGATCCAGGCCGCCGACACCGTGCTTCCGAACACGAGCCACGCCTCGATCGGCGCGGTGGATGTCGACGGCCTGGCCCGGATCATCCGGGAATTCCTCGAGGCCAGGGCGAAGTGACCGATCTCCGACCGGCGACTATCGTGCTGCTCCATGGCGCCACCTTGAACGGTCGGATGTGGGACCCGGCCGTTTCGATCTTGAGCCCCGAGTTCACGACCCTCACGCCGGACTTGCCGGGGCACGGCCGGCGACGAGACGGACCGTTCACAATGGACCGGGCCGTCGCCCAGGTGGCGGCCCTCATTGAACGGGAGAGTCCGGCGGGCGCGGTCGTCGCGGGCGATTCGCTCGGCGGTTGTACCGCGATGGCATTGGCTGCGGCCCACCCGGCGCTGGTCAAAGGCTTGGTGCTGTCGGGATGCACCGCCGATTTCAGTGGCCTCCTCGGGTTGATGGCGCGAACGCAGGCGCGCCTCACGGGCGCCCTGACCAAACTGTTCGGCCCCGAGCGGATGCTGGCCAGGACCATGCAGCGGGTTCCGAAGATCTTTCCGCGGGCTCCGTTCGAGGCCATCGATGGTGGCGGAGGCCTCCGGCTCGAAGCGTGGGGAGAGGCCGTGTTCGAGCTGTCCGGGAGGAGGTTCCTCGAGCCCCTGGCGCGGTACCCGGGGCCGATTCTGTTCGTCAACGGAGCAATGGATCGCCCGAACCGGAAAGGCGAGCCCCGGTTTCTCGCGGCCTTTCCCCGAGCCAAGCTGGTGGTGTTCGAAGGGGCTCCCCATGGCGTGAGCCTCTCGGACCCACCTCGATTTGGTGAGCTGGTCCGAGACTTTGCCCGGAGTTTGGGTCCGGAGGCGTCCTCGACCTAGGGCGGGGATTACCTTTCCGCAATGCACTTCCGCTTCACCACCGCCGGCGAATCTCACGGTAAGGCCCTCGTGGCCCTGGTCGAAGGCGTCCCCGCCGGCCTCCCGCTCGACGCCGCCTGGATCAACTACGACCTTGCCCGCCGGATGCAGGGCTACGGTCGCGGCGCCCGGATGAAGATCGAACACGACCAGATCCAGTTCCTCGCCGGTGTTCGGGCCGGCGCCACCCTCGGCTCCCCGATCGCGCTGCTGATCGAGAACCGGGATTGGGCCAACTGGGCCGACATCATGGCCCCCGAAGCCACCGATGAACCCCGCCGCCGCCAGGTCACCCGGCCCCGGCCCGGTCACGCCGACTTGGTCGGCGTCCTCAAATACGACCGTCAAGACGCCCGCGACATCCTGGAACGGGCCAGCGCCCGCGAAACTGCCGCCCGGGTCGCGGCCGGAGCGGTCGCCAAACGGCTCCTCGATGCCTGCGGGATCGCGATCGGGAGCCACGTCGTGTCGCTCGGTGGGATCCGGGTTCCGGCCCCGAACCCGCTGCCACGTCCGCTCAATGCCGCGTCCGATGTCTCGCCGGTCCGGGTCCTCGACCCCGCTTCCGAGGCCGCCATCATCGCCCGGATCGACCAAGCCAAGCGGGACGGAGATACGTTAGGCGGCGAGATCGAAGTCGTGGCCGACGGCCTCCCGCTCGGGCTCGGCAGCCACGTTTCGTGGGACCGGAAACTCGACGGCCGCCTGGCCGGGATGCTGATGTCGATTCCCGCGGTCAAGGGCGTGGAAGTCGGACTCGGCTTCGAGGCCGCCCGCCGGCCCGGCTCCCTGGTCCACGATCCGATCGATCCGAGCGCCGAATTCGGCTTCACCCGTCGGAGCAATAACGCCGGGGGACTCGAGGGCGGGATGACCACCGGCGAGCCGCTCGTCGTCCGGGTCGCCATGAAACCGATCGCTACCCTGATGACGCCGCTGGCCACGGTCGATTTGAAGACCGGACAGGCCGCCCAAGCCCAAAGCGAACGGTCCGATGTGACGGCGGTGCCGGCCATGGGCGTCATCGCCGAAGCGTTGGTGGCCATCGTGCTCGCCGACGCCATGCTGGAGAAGTTCGGGGGCGACTCGATGTCCGAACTCTCCCGCAACCTGACCGGCTATCGCGACGCGATCCGCCACCGCGCCACCACCCTGGGATCCTGATGCCAAGATTGTTCGCCGTGGCGCTTGCCGCCACCATCGTCGCCCCGAGCGCTGCGTTCGCGCAGAACCGGACGACGGATCTGCTCACCGCCTTTGCCGACTCTGCCGCGCGGGGCGAGTTGGGCTATGTCGACGCGCTCCACGTCGTGCGCAATGGCGTTCCGCTCATCACCCGGACCTTCCCCCGCAAGTACGACGGGGTGTATCCGATGAAGGAGCCGCCGGGTGGGTACAACTACCAAGACCCCAACTGGCATCCGTTTTATCAAGGTGGCCCGCTCCATACGCTGCAATCCGTGACCAAGAGCATCGTGTCCCTGGTGTTCGGTGTGGCCCTCGCCCGGCACGATCTCGCGACCATCGACCAGCCGATTGCGCCGTTCCTGCCGTCGCATGCCACTGCGTTCCAGGATTCCCTCAGGCGGAAGATCACGATCCGGCATTTACTCACGATGACGTCCGGGATTCGCTGGCCCGAGGGGGGCGGGTATGGCAGTGACGACGACATCACGGCCCGGATGGAACTGAGCACCGACTGGGTGTCGATGGTCGTGGCCCAGCCCATGGAGGCCGAGCCCGGGACGAAGTATCACTACAACGACGGCGCGGCCGCCTTGCTCGCGGAAGCGTTCCGCGGGGCCACCGGGATGGATCTCCAGGCCTATGCGGAGCGGCATCTCTTCAAGCCGCTGGGCATCACCCGCTTCTTCTGGAAGCGGTCGGCGGGGGGGCTGACGGATTCCGAGGGCGGTCTGTATCTCGAACCCGAGTCCCTTGCCCGGCTCGGCCAGCTGATGCTGGATCAGGGGATGTGGAACGGCACCCGGCTCGTGAGTGCGGAATGGGTGGCGGAGTCCGTCCGGGGCCAGCGGCCGACGACCCCGGGCGAGGCGCCGGCCCGGGTCGACTATGGGTTGCTGTGGTGGACCGTGGGGCCCGATGTCCTCCGGGACGCCGGGGCGTACTTCGGGTGGGGGTACGGGGGCCAGTACCTGTTCGTGTTTCCGAAGACCCGCACCGTCGCCGTGCTCAATCAGTGGATGTTCGAGGGGAAGGAGATTCAGCCGATCGCGTTCGCCCGGCGAATCGAGCGGGCGGTGGCGGGTGGCGGCGGGCCGGACTGAGCCGGTGCGCCGCCACGCTCGGTCCGGAATGCCCCGCCACCTGTTGCTCATCGGCCTGCCCGGCGCGGGCAAAACGACCATCGGGCGTCTGGTCGCTGACCAGCTGGACACCCACTGCACCGACATCGACCCGATCATCGAACGAGCCACCGGGATGACGATCGCCGGGCTGTTCGCCGAAGAGGGTGAAGCCGCGTTTCGGACCCGGGAACACTTGGCGGTGCTCCAATCGTTAGGCTTGCCGCCCCACGTCGTCACCCCCGGCGGCGGGTGGGCGGCCCAACCCGGCAACTTGGCCGAGGTGAGTGACCGGGCCTTGGTAATCCATCTTGCAGTGGATCCCGCGGTCGCGGCCCGCCGGCTCGCTGCCACCGCCGCCACCCGTCCGCTCTTGGCCGGCGACCCGGCCGGTCGGCTCGTGACCCTCGCCGCCGAACGAGCCCCCTGGTACTGGCAGGCCCCCGCCACGGTCGACGTTTCCGATCTGACGGCCGACGCCGCCGCGGATGCGGTGCTGGCGCTCGCCCGAGCAACAGCCGGTTGGTCCTGATGAGGTCCAGCGCCTTCCGAAATACTCGCTGCTGCCATCTTCGCAGCCCTAACGCCGAGCGATGAGCTAACGAACCATGCCGACCGCGCCCGCCATCGACCAGGTACTGGGCGGGTCGGTGCAAGTGTCTGACACCGAGTTCTCCACTTTTCTGATACTCATGGCGCTTGGCCCCGTCATCATGATCAGCCAGCTGGTTTGCGGCCTCTGCGTCTCGGGACCACAGCAGTAAATCTGGCCGTCGTTGGTCACTTGGTCGAACGGACGATTGACCCGACCGGTCCCGGGCCCCCGCGCCACCACCGCCACGGTGGCGCCGAGTGAAACCGGTCCGAGGCTGAGGGCCAGCTGGTCCTCTGGGCGGTAGGGATAATTGGCAAGGGTGATGTACCCCGTTTCGTTGCCCGCGAGCGGCGACGTTTCCGTGGGCAGGGCCCAGACGCCCTTGAGCGTGCCGGCCACATCCACCCGCATGGTGCCGCACCGCGGTTCACCGGCCGGGACCGTGCTCGGGCGACTCGGGTCGGACAGCTTGCTGAACAACTGTGCTTGCACCGATGACTCAAATTTGTCCCAGGCGCAGACGGCGTGTCGAGACGGATCCGGGTGGCGCCAGTCGGCCACGTACCCGTTGTTGACCCGGGAATCCAGGAGCCCGAAGTCGAGTCCCATCAGCCCCAACGCCTTCGACAGTCCGCTGGTCCCCAACGATTGGCCGGCCG
>JANMHX010000314.1:0-11861 GCA_031375485.1 Gemmatimonadota bacterium
GTCGACCGAGCGATCGCGATCGACGAGCGTAACGCCGACGTGTGGCTCACCCGGGGCATCCTCAACCTCCGCGTCGATCCAACCGATCACGGTCCGTCGCTCCGGTCGATTCGGGAGTCGATCAGACTCGATTCGACCCAGGCCGTTGCCTGGCATTTCTTGGCCCGGGTCTTGGCCGAAACCGGGGACCTGACTGGGGGCCTCGAGGCCTGGCGGCGTTCGGTGCGCCTGAACCCTTCGTACACCCAGGGGATCGCCTTTCTCGCCCTCGGCCATTACTGGCGACACCAATACGACAGCGCGGCGATCTGGGCCGACAGCGCGGTCATGCTCGATCCGAGCTATCTCCTCGGCCGAACCACGGCCGGGTATGTCGCGGTCGAACGCGGAAACTTCACCAGGGCCGCGGGCGACTTCGACGCCTCGCGGCGGGTCAGCAGCGACGTCGAAGTCGTCAATGCCCTGGCCGGCAGCGCATTGGTCGACGCCCGCGCGGGCCGGCGCTCCGATGCTCGGGCCATCCTTCGTCAGGCCGATTCCCTTGCCATCCGGTACCAGCCGGTGGGGCTTCACACCGCGGTCTATCTCGCGCAAGGCTACGCCGCACTCGGCGACGCTGATCGGGCCGTGCGGTGGCTGGGGCGATACGAGCGGCAACGGGACCTTCACTTTCAGCTTCACCTCCGCTGCGACCCGCCGTTCGCTCCGATCACCGCCGACCGGCGATTCCAGGCGCTCCTTACCGTGCCGGCTCGGCCGCCGGCGCAGGGCTGTTAGCCGATGGACCTCTCCGAACTCAAAGCCGTGTTTGCCGACCGGTACCGGATCGAGCGCGAACTCGGCCGGGGCGGGGCGGCCACCGTGTACCTGGCGGAGGACCGGAAACATGGCCGCCAGGTTGCCCTCAAAGTGCTTCGACCCGAGGTCGCCATGACGCTCGGCGCCGAACGGTTCCTCCGCGAGATCCGGACGGCGGCCCGGCTCCAGCACCCTCACATCGTTCCCCTCCATGACTCCGGTGAGGTGAGCGGCTTTCTCTATTACGTGATGCCGTATCTCGAGGGCGCTTCCCTCCGGGATTGGCTGACCCGGGAGCCGCAACTCGGACTCGAGCAGGCGCTTCAGATCACCCGCGAAGTGGCCGACGCGCTCGAATACGCCCACGGCTTGGGTTTCGTTCACCGAGACATCAAGCCGGAAAACATTCTGATCTCGGCCGGGACCGGAGCGGCCGGCCACGCCTTGGTGACCGATTTCGGGATCGCCAAGGCGCTGACGGATGCGGGCGGCGACAACCTGACCGAAACCGGGCTGGCCGTGGGGACACCATCCTACATGAGTCCGGAGCAGGCCGCCGCGGACCGGATCATCGACGGGCGGGCGGATCTCTACGCATTGGGCTGCGTGCTCTACGAGATGCTCGCCGGGCACCCGCCCTTTCAGGGTCGGACCGCCCGGGAACTCTTGGCCCGCCACTCGCTCGATCCAGTGCCGCCCCTCCGGACTCTTCGGCGAGAGCTGCCGCCCGGGGTCGAACGCGCCGTCTTCAAATCCTTGGCGAAGGCGCCGGCCGATCGTTATGCCACGGTGTCGGCGTTCATGGCCGCACTGACCGAGGGTGCCTCCGGCCGGCGGAGCCTCCGGCGAACCGCGATGATTGGAACCGGGGTGGTGGCCGGGTTCCTCCTGATCGGGTTGGCGCTCCGGACCCGCGGGCAACGGCCCGTCCTCGGACCCTCGGCGGCCGATTCGGCCCCGTCGATCGCGGTGCTGGCGTTCGCCAACGTCGGCGGCGATGCGACGTATGAACCGTTCAGTGACGGCGTCGCGGACGAATTGACGACGGCGTTAGGCAAGATCGGGGGTTTGAGCGTGGCGGCCCGGACCTCCGCGTTCAGCTTCAAGGGAAAAGGACTCGATCCGCGCGACATCGGCCGGCGACTCGGGGTTCGCTACATCGTCGAGGGAACCGTTCGCCAAGCGGGAGGCCGCCGCCGGGTAACGGCCGAACTGATCGACGTCACGACCGGCAAGGAACTGTGGTCCGACAACTTCGAGCCGGACCCGGCGGACCGGGACGTTTTCGCGGTCCAGGACTCGATCACGCGGGCCATCGTCCGGGGCTTACGGCTCAGCCTGGCCGGGGGCGCGTTATCCGGGTCGAAGCGACGCTCGACCGAGAGCGCCGAGGCCCACGATCTTTATCTCCAGGGCCGGTTCTTCTTCGCCAAGCGTGATCTGGCCAGCCTGGCGAAGGCCCGGGACTACTTCACGCGGGCCATCGACCGAGATTCGTCGTATGCCGAGGCCTATGCGGGCTTGGCGGAGACCTACGCCCAGTCATCGATCTTTGGGGGTTTTCCGCCGCACGAGGTCTTCCCCAAAGCGAAGGTCGCGGTGCGGCGCGCGCTGGAACTGGACAGCACGCTGGTCGAAGCCCGTACGGCCCAGGGCTTCATCGCGCTGTTCTATGACTGGGACTGGCCGGCGGCGAGCCGGGAATTCGACCGGGCTCTTGCCCTGGACCCCCGGTACGCGCCGGCCCACTTGTTCAATGGTTGGTACTTCCTCGCGACCGGCGAGCTCGACCGAGCCATCGCGGAGTTCCGGGAAGCCCAGCGGCTGGAACCCTTTGCAGCCGTCAACACGATCCGCCTGGCCGACGCGTACTTTTATGCCCGCCGTTACGAGGAGGCCCTCGGTCAAGCACGTCGGCTCTTGGAGCTCGAACCGGGCTATTTCCAAAGTCCGATCGTGCCCGCCCAGACCCAGTTGGCGATGGGCCGGTGCCAGGAGGCGTTGAAGGCGCTGACGACGGGTCCTGAACAGCTCGCCGGGGGTGTGCGGGGGCTGCTCGGATACGCGTATGCCAAGTGTGGTCACCGGGATCGGGCGCTGGCCGAGCTCGACCGGTTGCTGGCGGCGGCCAAATCGGGACGCTACGTGACCCACTTTGGACTCGCGATGATCCACGCGGGTCTCAGCGACCTGGACCGTGCCTTCGCCGAGCTCGACCTTGCGGTCGCCGAGCGGGCCTGGGCCATGATCATCCTTCGGGTGCGACCGGAGTTCGACGGTCTCCGAGACGATCCCCGGTACCCGCGCCTCCTCGAGAAGATCGGACTCAAGCCCTGAGCCATCGGTCGAGCCGGTCCCGGACGAATGCATCGTCCGTGAGGTGCGGGTAGGCCGCACAGACTCGGGAGATCTCCGCCGCCTGCCCCGGCGACAGCGACTCGGCCGGATCGAGGCACCACCGTCCCCCCAGCAGTCCCTGCCGTCGCAAGATCTCGTTGATTCCCGGAATGCATCCGCGGAATCGGTTCGCCGCGTCGAACACGGCTGCATTGGCGTCGCTCGTCTCCGTGCCGCGGGTGATCAGCGCCCGGGGCACCGGGCCCTGGCCCAATGCTTGGCAGCGCCGAACCAACTCGACCGCCCGTTTGGTCCAGAACGCCCAATGGCCGAGCAGCCCGCCGACGAATCGCACCGTGGCGGTCGGGAACCGATAACTGGTGGTGAGATCCGCGACGATGGCGTCGTCGTTCCCGGTATAGAGTGCGATCTCCCCGGCTCGCCCCGACTCGGCCACCGCCCGGAGCACGTCGATCGTCTGGTAGCGGTTGAACGGCGCCACCTTGATCGCCACCACGTTCTCGATCGCGGCGAATCGCCGCCAGAAACCGTAGCTCAAGGGCCGGCCGCCGACCGCCGGCTGGAGGTAGAATCCCATCACCGGCATGATCCCGCCGACGGCCCGGGCATGCTCGAGCAGCCGGCGATCAGACCACGAGGCGAGCCCGCCTAACGAAAGCAGGACGGCGTCATAGCCGAGCTCCCGGGCCAGCCGGGCTTCGCGGACCGCCTGAGCGGTGCCCCCGATGACCCCCGCGATCGCCACGGTCCGCCGGGCGGCGGCGCGGATCGTCTCGATGCCCAACGCGACCACCGGCGGATAGAGCCCGGCCTGCCGGATCGCGAATTGGGTCGTGTGGACCCCAATCGCGACACCCGCTACGCCGGCGTCGAGATAGTAGCGCGTCAGCGCCCGCTGCCGCCGCTCGTCGAGGCGCCGGGCCCGGGTCAACGCGAGCGGATGCGCCGGGATGACCCCGCCGGCCGCGAGCAGCGATCGCACCGTCACCCTAGAACTTCCCTTCGCGTTCGGCAAAATGCGTCGGCTTGGCGAGCGACCGCCCGCCGGCTTCGATCCAGGTGGCGACGTGGTCGATCATCTGATCGAGGCTGGTAGGCGCCGGGCCGAAGAGCCGCTCCGACTTCTCGGCGTTCGACAGCAGTGCCGTCGGTTCGGGAGTGCCGCTGAATGCCGGATCGATGCCCCACCGCCGGCCAAACGCCTCGGCGATCGCCCGAACCGATACGGCCGGGCGCCCGGTGACGTTCACGACCAATGGCCGGACGGCGGCGTGCGCCAGGGATTGGATCGCGATCGCATTGGCGTCCCGTTGCCAGATCACGTTGACGCGGCTCATCCGAAGATCGACCGGCTCACGGGCCCGGACTCGATCGGCAATATCGCGGATCACACCGTAGCGTGGCTCGATCGCGTAATTGATCCGGAGCATGGACACCGGGGTCTGATTCCGCTCGGAAAAGAACCCGAAGATCCGTTCCCGGCCGAGCGCCGATTGGGCGTATTCGCCGACCGGATCGGTGGGATCGGTTTCGGTCGGCCCGTTGGAATCGGTGGGCCAGAATGGATAGACATTGCCGGTCGAGAACACCGCGATCCGGGAGGCGGCGTACCGGGCCGCTACCAGGCCCGGCAGATAGGCGTTGACCGCCCACGTCCGCGCCGCGTCCTGGCCGGTGCCGAACTTCTGCCCGACCATGTAGATCACGTTAGGCGCATCGGGCAACCGCTCGACGGCGCCGGCCTCGAACAGATCGGTCGGGCAGAGCGTGGCGCCGGCCGCCTCGGTCAGAGCGCGGGCTGCCGGATCGGAGAACCGGGCCACCGCCGTCACCCGCCGATCCGGTCCGGCGGCCGCACTCGCCCGGCAGAGGAGGCCAACCAGACTCGGGCCCATCTTGCCGCCGGCGCCCAGGACGACGACGTCCCCGGGAAGCTCACGGAGCGTTGCCACCAGAGCGTCGGTTGGCGTGGACAGCAGGTGGTTGAGCGCGGCTTCATCGGCCATATTCAACGATAGCCTGGAAGCAGGCTAAATCTCCATTCGCCGGGGTCATGCCATGCGCCATTGCGTTCTGTTCTTGATTGGAGTTCTCGCCGCCCTGCCCGGTACCTCGGCGGCGCAAGACCAGCGCCGGGCTCCCTCGTTGGCGGGTCGGTCCACGGTGTATGCCCCGAAGGGCGCCATCGCCACCAGCCAACCCCTCGCGACCGCGGCCGGACTCGCGGTGCTCGAACGAGGTGGCAACGCGATCGACGCGGCGGTCACCGCGGCCGCGGTGCTCAACGTGGTCGAACCGATGATGACCGGCGCGGGCGGCGATCTCTTCGCTCTGCTCTGGTCTGCCAAGCAAAACAAGCTGGTGGGCTTGAACGGGAGTGGCCGTTCGGGATCGCTCATCTCGCGCGACCTCCTCGTCGAGCGGGGCCACCGGACGATGCCGTCTTCCGGCCCGGAGTCGATCACCGTGCCCGGCGCACTGGCCGCGTGGAACGATCTCCTCGTCAAGTACGGCACCATCACGTTGGCCGAGGCCCTGGGCCCGGCCATCAAACTGGCGGAGGAAGGATTCCCGCTGACCCCGGTGATCGCGAATGACTGGCGGATTACCGGGGCCGTGTTGAGGAACGATGCCGGTGGCCGGGCCACCTACATGGTAGCCGACACGTTCCCGGCCACCGGCGACTGGATCACCAATCGCGACCTCGCGGCGACCTTTCGGCTCATCGCCAAGAAGGGCGTCGGCGTGTTCTATGGCGGCTCGCTTGGCGCTCGGATCGCCGAGCGGGTGCAAGCGCTGGGCGGCTTCATCACCGTCGCCGATTTGGCGGCCCACCGCTCCGACTGGGTGATCCCGATGTCGGTGCCGTTCAAGGGCTACCGGCTCTACGAATTGCCGCCGAACGGGCAGGGCATCGCGGCGCTCGAAATGCTCCGGATCCTCGAGCCCTTCGATCTCAAAGCCATGGGCCACAACTCGGCGCCATACCTCCATCACCTGATCGAGGCCAAGAAGCTCGCCTTTGCCGACCTCGAGCAGTTCGTCGGCGACCCGGCCGCGATGAAGACGCCGGCCGAGCATCTCCTCTCCGATGGATTCATCTCGGAGCGCCGCTCGAAGCTCGACCCGGCCAAGGCGACATCCCGGGCCGAGCCGGGTCCGGCGCTCACGGCCAGTGAAACGATCTACCTGACGGCGGCCGATCAGTTCGGCAACATGGTGTCGCTCATCAACAGTCTGGCCGGCGGGTTCGGCTCGGGCGTGGTGGTGCCGGGTACCGGCCTCGCTCTCCAAAATCGCGGTGCCGCCTTCACCATGACCGAGGGCCTGCCGAACACTGTGGCCCCGGGGAAGCGGCCGTTCCACACCATCATTCCGGCCTTTGTCACCAAGGTCGACGCAGGTGGTACGGAGTCACCGTGGATGAGTTATGGCGTGATGGGCGGCGCGATGCAGCCCCAGGGCCACGTCCAAGTCCTCATGAATCTGTTGGTGTTCGGGATGGACCTGCAGGAAGCCCTCGACCAAGCCCGGTTTCGGCATCTGTCCGGAAGCCGGGTCGGTCTGGAGTGGCCAATCGGCGAATCGGTCCGCGCTACGTTGCGAGCCCTTGGTCACGACGTGGCCGACTTGATTCCGAGTTCGGCCGGGGGAGCCCAGGCCATCATGAAGCTGGCCCGGGGTTACGCCGCCGCGTCCGACCCCCGGAAGGACGGGATGGCCGCCGGCCACTAGCGCCGGTTCTCAAGGTCTTCCCGCCGCCGCCGATACCTACCGGGAGGTCAGGCAACCGGTCCTTTCGGCGGGGATTTCAATGGGCGATCGTCCCGACAGCAATCGGCAGGAACTCCAAAGCGCGCTCGATGCCGTGACGACGACGTTCGCGGTCGGGCGCCCGGTGTCGCCAGGGAGTACCCCGGCCCCGGTCGGCCCTCCCGGTCCGGTTGACGGCAAGCAGGAGCTGGCAAGGGCCTACGACAAACTGGTCGAGCACGAGGCGGCCAAGCCGGCCGCCCTCATTCCCCCGCCGATTCCGATCTGGAAACGGTACCTCCGGCCCGCAATCATCGTCGTCTGCCTGACACTGGCGGTCTATCTGACAGTCACCGAACCGGCCTGGCTCTACCCGACATTCGACGTCCCGGAAGCCCCCTCCACTGAGGCATCGGGGGAGCAGGTGATGATTGCCACCTCGTTGCTAGTGGATCTGTATCAACAAGAGCACGGCCGGCTTCCGGCATCCCTGAGCGAGATCGAAGGCTCGTTCCCATCGGTCTCGATGATCGACACCGGGGCCGGGAGTTACCAACTCCTGTCGACGATCGGCGGTCGGACCCTGGTGATGACGGTTACTCCGGGCCAAGACGCGACTTTTGAAAGGGGGAGCCGATGAACCGCCGGGGCTTTACGCTCGTCGAGCTGTTAACGACGCTGTCGATCATCGGCCTGCTCGCCTCGATCGCGTTGCCGAAGTACCAGAACCTTCGCCAAAAGGCGGTCGGCGCCGAGATCGTGGCCAACATCCGCACCCTCCGCCTCGGCGCCTTCCAGTACAACGAATCCTCCGGCGCCTGGCCGAGAACCGCCCCCCTGGGGAGGGTACCGACCGGCGTTGGGCCGTACTTATCGGGCAACGGGCAGACCGTCATGCAGGGGGCGAACTACCGGATGCGGTGGTCATCGACCGGCGTCAACCGCCGGAACCGGCGGAGCGTCCAAACGATCCAGGTCCGGTTGACGGACGGGGTCCTGTGCCAATCGGCCTACGGGTTGATGGGCGGCAGTCGAAACCTGGAACTCCGCGGCAGCTGCAACCGGCGGGGGGGCAACCTCTTTTTGACGGTGGATCGGTAACTGGGTCGGTGATATACTGAGGGTCGACTCCAGCGAAATGCCCCCGTGGCGCAGCTCGATCTGTCCGACGTTTCCCTCTACTACGAAGATCACGGCGCCGGCGAGCCGATCCTGTTTCTTCACGGCCTCGGTGGCGCCAGTCGGGACTGGGAGCCCCAGCGCCGCTGCTTCGAATCATCCTACCGGGTGCTGGTCCATGATGTCTGCGGCCACGGCCAAACCTCCAAGCCCCAAGGCCCCTACTCGCTGGCGCAGTTCGGGCGTCACAGCGCCGAGCTGATTCGCCGGGTGGTCGGCGGGCCGGTTCATGTCGTCGGGCTTTCGATGGGAGGGATGATCGCGTTTCAGCTTGCCGTCGACGCCCCGGATTTGATTCGCACCCTGACCATCGTCAACAGCGGGCCGGAGTTGGTGCCCCGGAACCTGACCGAGAAGGTGGGGCTGTGGAGCCGGGTGGCGATCGTCCGGTGGTTGGGCCTCCGGAAGATGGGCGAGGTGCTCGCACCCCGGCTGTTTCCCAATCCGGATCAGGGCCCCGAGCGGGCCCGATTCCTCGAGCGGTTCCTCACCAACGATCGCGACGGCTATCTGGCCGCGTTGCGGGCGCTGATCGGCTGGCGGGTCACCCCGCGGATCGGAACGATTCGCGCCCCGACGTTGGTGGTGGCGTCCGAGCTCGATTACACCCCGCCCGAGCGAAAAGAGGAGTACGTCCGCCTGATGCCTAACGCGAAGATGGTGGTCGTGCCGGATGCCCACCACGGCTTGCCGATGGAAGATCCCGATACCTTCAACGAGGTGCTGGCCGAGTTCTTGTCGGTGCACCGGTCTGGGAGCGAACGATGATCCGGTTCTGGTCGGTCCTGGCGGCATTGGCACTGGGCTCGGCGCCCGGGCCCACTTACGAGGTCTACGCGGTCGAGTATGCCCGGCTGGTCGGATTCGGCGCCGACAACCTCATTCTCGGGGCCGACCCGGCCCGGAAAATCGACGGCTCGATGATGATCTGGGTCATCAAGGGCCAAGGCCGGGTCATCCTGGTCGATGCCGGCTTCTACCGCCAGGAATTTCTGGATTCGTGGAAAGCCAACGTGGCCGACTTCGTGAAGCCGTCGGCGGCCGTGGCCAAGCTCGGCATCAAACCGGAGGACGTCACCGACATCGTCATCTCCCATATGCACTGGGACCACGCCGACGGCGCCGATCTCTTCCCCAAGGCCCGGGTCTGGGTCCAGCGGGCGGAGTACGAGCACTATCGGGTCCCGGCCAATTTGCCCCGCACCGGGGTCTTCGCCTCCGACGTCGCAATGCTCGGACGGATTGCCGCGGCCGGCCGGCTCACGCTCGTGGATGGGGATGCCCAGACGATTGCGCCAGGCGTCCAGGTGTATATCGGCGGCCGGCATACCAAGGAATCGCAATACGTCAGCGTGCCGGTCAAATCGGGTACCGCGGTGCTGGCGTCCGACAATCTCTATCTCTACGAAAACCTCGAGCGTCATCGGCCGATCGCGGCTACCTGGGACACCGTGTCCAATCTCGCGGCCCAGTCCCGCATGGTGGCGATCGCCGGCGGCGCCCGCCTTGTGGTCCCGGGTCACGACCCGGCGGTGTTCAAGCGCTTTCCGTTGGTTCAACCCGGCGTCGCCAGGATTGAGTAACCGATGATTCCGTCTTTGCTGCTCCTGCTGCAGGTCGCCCAGCCATTCAACGTGGACTCGGTCCGCGGTCCGACGAAGCGACTCGAGTTCACCGCCACCGAGGGGACCTGGCTGTCGGTCGATGTCTCGCCGGACGGGCAAAAGCTGGTGTTCGATCTGCTCGGCACATTGTATGAAATGCCGTTGGGCGGCGGGGCCGCGGTGCCGCTCACCAAGGGCCGATCCTACAACCACCTGCCGCGGTACAGTCCCGACGGAACCCGGATCCTCTTCACGTCGGACCGAAGCGGCCGGGAAGAGGTCTGGGTGCTCTACCGCGGGACCGACTCGGTGGCCAAGTATTCGAAGTTCGAGAATCGGGCCTTCCAAGGTTCCTGGTCTCGCGACGGCCGGGCCGTCTACCTCAGCACGATGGACCTGGGCGCCCGGTTTGCCGGACACCGGGTCGACGCCTATGGCTCCGCCACCGAGATCGTCCGGAACGGCGTGTTCGGCGCCGCGACCCATTTCAACGAGCATCCGTCCAACGGTAAGGTCTACTTCTCCGAGCCGGCCGGTCCGATCTATCAATCCGGGTTTCGGATTCGGACCTACGATCTCAAGACCGGCGAGCTGGCCACCTACATCGAACGCACCGGTGGTGCGGCGGATCCTCAGCTGTCGCCGGACGGCGCGTGGCTCAGCTACGTGCACCGCGACGACCAGCGCACCGTGCTGGTGCTCCACGACCTGGCGACCCAGCGGGAACGGGTCCTGATTCCGAATCTCGACCGGGACCGCCAGGAGTCCGGCGCCGGTACCACCTTCGGGATCTACCCCAACGTGGCATGGACCCCGAACAGCCGGGAAATCGTGGCGTTCTTCGGGGGCAAATTGCATGCGGTGTCCGTCGCGTCGGGCGCGGTCCGGGAGATCCCGTTCCAAGCGCCGGTCAGCCGGGTCCTGGCCGAGACGATCCGGTTTCCGGTACCGCTCGCCGGCGACGGCAAGGCCCGCAGTACCTCGCACCGGTTCGGCCAGCGGACCGACCAGGGCGTAGTGTACGAGGCGTTAGGCGACATCTATCTCAAAGGCCCGGCGGCGCCCGTCAATCTGACCCAGACCCGCGCCTTCGAGTCGAGTCCGGTCTACGACCCGGCCACTCGGACCCTCTACTACGCGTCGTGGGCCGATGACAGTCTGGGGGCGGTCTGGTCCCAGTCGCTCGCGGTGCCCCCTCGCCGCCCCCCGCCGGTCAAGTTGACCACGAAACCGGTGCAGTACGGGTCGCTCCGGCTCTCCCAAGATGGCCGGACCCTGGCCTACCTCCGGGGCGGCGACGAGGTGCACCGCGGGGTCGACCTCGCCGACCAGACCGACTTCGGTCTGATGGTGCTCGGTCCCGACCGGAAAGAGCGCGAAGTCACCACCCTCGAGTGGAAGCCCAGCTATCCCCACGCGTCCCGCCGGCCCCCCGCCATCAGCTTCTCGCCGGACGGCGCGACCCTGTTCTTCACCGAGATGGTCCGCGACACGATGTTTCTCCGCTCGGTCCGCTCCGACGGGTTCGACCGGCGGACCCTCTATGCCTTCCCGCATGCGGTCCGGGCGGTCATGTCCCCCGACGGGCGGTGGCTGGCGGTGCAGGAGTATCTCCGGAGCTATGTGATTCCCGTGGCGTTTGCGGGCAAGATGGTGACCGTGAGTCCCTACGATAAACAGGGGGTTGCCTACCGCATCAACCCGGAGGATGGCGATTATCTCGAGTGGACCCCGGACAGCAAAGGCCTGACCTGGACCCGCGGCCCGGAGTTCTACGAGAAGACCCTGGCCGACGTCTTGGCGGGGGCGGCCACCGTCCGAAAGACCAACCTCTCGGTCGAGTACGACGTGGCCGCGCCCACCGGTGTCATCGCGCTCATCAACGCGCGCGTCATCACGGTCGATCCCGCCCGCCGGGTCCTCGACCGGGCCACCATCATCGTCAACCGGAACAAGATCGAAGCCGTCGGGGTCGGCCTGACGCCCCCGGCCGGTGCCCAGGTCTTCGACTTGGCCGGCAAAACGGTCATGCCCGGCATGATCGACGCCCATGGCCACTACAACATGGACCTGTCGTCCCTCAACGTGGTCGAGCAAGACCAACTCGGCCTGTCCGCGAATCTGGCCTACGGCACCACGACGCTCTACGAGGTCTACGGCAACCACGTC
>JANMHX010000365.1:0-9811 GCA_031375485.1 Gemmatimonadota bacterium
GCCGAGGCGGCCGATGGGCTGGATGCGTTGGACGCGATCGAGTCGGGCCAGTGCGATCTGATGATCCTGGATCTCGACATGCCGCGGCTCGACGGCATTGGGGTCCTCGAAGAACTCAGGGCGCGAGTCATGACGTCGAGCCTCCCGGTGATCGTGCTCACCGCCCGGAGTGGGGAGGCCGAGGCGCAGGTGCTCGATCTGGGGGCGCAGGACTTCCTCACGAAGCCGGTGCAACCCGCGTCGTTGCAGGCCCGGGTTCGCGCCGTTCTCCGACGGAGCCGAATGCAGTAGGTTTAGCCCGCATGGCGACCGTCGTCATCGTGGAAGACAATCCTGACAACATGAAACTGTTCCGGGCCGTGCTGAGCCGGGCCGGCCACCGGTTGATCGAATTCACCAGCGGCGTCGGCTTGGCCGATAGCCTGGCCGGCGTGGAGCCGGACGTGGTCCTCCTCGACATCCAGCTTCCCGACCGCGACGGGCTCGCGGTCTTAGGCGACCTCCGGGAACGGTTCGGGACCGGACTCGTGGTCGTGGCCCTGACGGCCCATGTCTTGCCTGCCGATCAACTCGAAGTCCGGGCCGCCGGCTTCGACGGGTTCATCGCCAAACCGATTCAGGTGAGTGAATTCGCTCACCTGGTGGCCGAGGCGATCGCGACGGGGCGGCGGCGGGACGATGGGATTAATTTGTGAGGAATCATGGAAGCCAAGAAGACACCAGCCCCTTCGGAACCGACGGCACGCTCCAGCAAGAGCGCGCTCCTCGAGGCCGCCCAAGGTGCGATCGCGGACCAGAAATTACGGGCCGAGACGGGGGCCAAGACCGGCCCCCGGGCCCGAACCGGGCTTCGGGTGTTCTTGGCGGCGATCATGGTGGCATCGGCGGCGGTCCTCGTGGCCCAGCCGGCCTGGCTGGTGGGCCCGAAGCCGCCCGGCGAGACCCCAGCCATTCAGGCGGCCACCGCGACCATGGCACTGGTGGAAGTGGTGAGCCAATTGCAGGCCTTCCAGACAACGAACGGGCATCTGCCGGCCACTCTCGAGGCCGTCGGGGTCACCGACCCGGCCATTCGCTATCAACCGGGCACCGGCGGCCACTTCGAGGTCTCAATGGCCGCCGGCGACTCGGTGGTCTCGATCCAAGCGACTGATTCACTCAAGACTCGGGTGGTGGACGCCATCCGGGTCCTCCAAGGGCGCACGCTCCGATGAAGCGAACCGGGGGATTCACGCTAATCGAGATGCTGGTGGTGATGGTCATCATCGGCTTGCTGGCCGCCATTGCCCTGCTCAAGTACGTCGACATGAGGGCCACAGCGCGGACGGCGGCCCTCACCGGCGATTTCCGGTCGGTGACGGTGGCGGCGCTCAACTACTACGCCGACAACGAGACCTGGCCCCCCGAAGCCGGGGCCGGCCTGGTTCCAGCCGGACTCGAGTCGTACTTGCCCGGGGGTTTGAACACGACGTTCACCAGGCCCGAGTACGTGCTCGACTTCGACAACCAATCGGTGGCGGGGTCTCCTCTGGTTTCTATTGCGGTGACGACAGCGGATCCCAAGCTGATGGCGAAGCTGATCGCCACGTTCACGAGCCGGGCGCCGTTCTACGTCAGCGGAGGGACGCTGTCGTATCTGATCGCGGGGCCGGGGGGAGTATTCTAGCGGGCTACTCGATTTTCCCCAGGTAGTTCAGCACTGCAGGATCCGCCTTCGGGTACTCGGGCGCCATCTGCTCCAAGGTCTCGACCACCACCCCACCAATCAACAAATCGCGAGCGGTCTTCTTGTCGCCGGGGACCAGGTACCAGGGGGCCCACTTGGTGCTGGTGCGTTCGAGCATCTCCTCATAGGCCGCGGTGTATTGGTCCCAGAATCCCCGCTCCTTGAGGTCGCCGACCTCGAACTTCCAGTTCTTCTTGTCGTCGGCCAGCCGGTCTTCGAGCCGCTGGCGCTGCTCTTCCTTGGAGATGTGGAGGGCGAATTTGAGCATGGTGACCCCGTGATCGACCAGCATTCTCTCGAACTCGTTGATGTGCTCGTAGCGTTTCCGCCAGAGCTTTTCGGGCACCAGCTCGTGAACCCGCACGACCAACACGTCCTCGTAGTGGGACCGGTTGAAGATCCCAATCATCCCGGCCGGCGGTACCACTTGGTGGGCCCGCCAGAGGAAATCGTGCCGAAGTTCCACCGGGGTCGGCCGTTTGAAGGAACTGACCTGGCAGTACATCGGGTTGAGATCGCCGAAGACCTTTCGGATGACGCCGTCCTTGCCCGAGGTGTCGCGGCCCTGGAGCACCACGAGCAGGGCGCGTCGTTCTTCGGCGCCAAGGGCCAGTTGGAGTTCTTCGATGCGGTGGCGGATCTCCTCAAGGGCCTGGTCGGCCTCGGGGCCTTTGGGGAGGCCGTTGGCCGGGAGCGCATCGTCATCGGTAAGGCGGACTTTGCCGGGATGGATCAGCGGTTTGAGTCGAGGAGTCATTCGGAAAACGTACCGGGGTGGTCAGCGTTCGCCAAGCAGGCGCCGGCGGCGAGGGCCGCGGGCCCAGTTCCCCGCGTTGGCGGCCACCGCTTGGCCGATCAACGAGGCCATCTCGTCGACGGAGTCGGTCAGGGCGAACGTGCGAAGATCTTCCGGGTCGATGGTGCCCCGGGCCGCCATGGTGGTCTCGAGAAATGAGACCAGCGGCTGCCAATAATCCTTCCCCATCAGGATCACGGGAAACGCCGAAATCTTCTTGGTTTGGACCAGCGTCAGCACCTCGAAGAGTTCGTCCATGGTGCCAAACCCGCCTGGCAGCACGACCAGCGCGCAACTGTACTTGACGAGGATGACTTTCCGGACGAAGAAGTACCGGAAGGTGACGAACCGGTCGAGATAAGGGTTGGGGTGTTGCTCTTTCGGAAGCTCGATATTGCAACCGATCGAGGTGCCGCCGGCTTCTTTGGCGCCGCGATTGGCGGCCTCCATCAGGCCGGGCCCGCCGCCGGTCATCGTGGTGAGCCCCAGTCCGGCGACTCGGCCGCCGACCTCACGGCCAAGCTGGTAGTACGGGTGATCGACCGGAAAGCGGGCCGAGCCGAAGACCGTGACGCAGGGCCCGACGAAGTGGAGGGCACGAAACCCTCGAATGAACTCCGCCGCGATCCGGATGACCCGGGCCAATTCCGACCGCCGGGACCTGGGCCCGGCGAGGAACCACTCCTGCTCCGGGTTCGGCGCCACGCCCCACTGGCCGGTCCGGCCGACCGGCTCATCGTTAGGCATCGGCGCCGGGTAACTGCCGGGCATGGTGATCGAGGTGGACCGCCGCAAACCGGAGCATCTCGGCCGCGGAGAGCCGGCCGAAGACATGGTGGGTGACCGCCGCCGCCGGATCGTTCCACCGGCGGGTCAGGATTGCCTCGAAGGCCGCGGCCCCTTCGGTGAGCGCGCTGAGGGTCCGGTCGCGGTCAAAGGGGCCGGCGTCAGGGCGGAGTTCGCGGGGCGCCTTGGCCCCGGGGGGTACCGCACCATCCTTGAGAATCCCCCGCAGGAATCGGAACCGGAGCAACGGCCGGATCCACCACGGGGTTCGGGGCGTCAGGCCGGTCTTGCCGTCGAGTTCCCCACCGACGACGACATAGGTCATCCGGAGATGCTCGGTCACCTGCCCGGGCGACCACTTGTCCGGGGCTGGGCCTTGGTTCCACCTCGACTCGGGAACGGCCCCTGCGGCCGCGGCATACGCCGCCAGCGAGGTCCGGTGGGCGGCAAGTCCGGCTTCCAGATCGGCAGGCATGGGGGCGGCGATCAGCCGGCGTCGCTGACAATCGTCAGCAGAAAGCCATCGGGGTCGGTGAGGGCGAAGGCCATCGGTCCCCACGGGAGGGGCGCAGGGTCGGCGTCCAAGGTAATCCCGGCCGCTTTGGCCCTGGCGGCTAGTGCGGTCAGGTCGGCGTCGGTTTGAATCCAGAAGCGGGCGCCGACGCCTTTGACCCGGTTCTTGCCCTTGGCGAAGTCATCCTGCCCGATCCCCAGGGTAACGTTGCCCGACTTGAGCATGGCAAAGCGCAGCACGCCTTCGACCTCGTTCCGCTCGACGATCTCGAATCCGAGGCCGTCGACATAGAAATGGAGGCTCCGGGTCAGATCGGTGGCCGTGAGGGATGGGAAGCTGCTCTTGGCATTCAGGGTGGTCATTCGGTCCTCGGGGTGTGGAGACAACGGCAGTGATGGAATGCTCGGGGCGGGACTCGAACCCGCATGGGGTTGCCCCCGAGGGATTTTAAGTCCCTTGTGTCTACCGGTTTCACCACCCGAGCGGCTCGACCAAGATAGCCAATTCGGACGCCGACGTCCCGGGGGGTGGGAGTGGAGGGTTCAGGGTCCCGAAGGAGGTCAACTGGCCGAACCGTAGTCGGCCCGTGACCAAGTCGTGCCCCGGAATTGGTTGAAAACCGACCCGGGCGGCCGATCTTCCAGTTCAAATTCCCGGTCTGGAGATATGGCCACAAAAGCACCCGGCTCCACCCGCACGACGGTGATCCATTTCGTCGGTCTCGTCCTCCTGGCGGTGACCACGTTGCTGACGGTGCCGTCGATCGAGCCCGCCTCCGATCAGTCGATGGTCACGGGAAGCTCCGCGACCGGCCCGTGATTGCGGGAGCCCCAGGTATTCCAGGTGAGGGGGCAGCCGACGCCGAACGGGGGATCGGGATGCCCTGGGGCACCGATCAGGCTGTGGAGCATCTCGTGGCGGGCCACCATCTCATGGCCAATCCAGTAGTCGGCGACGTAGATCCGAGGTCCGGGCTCCCACCGGGCCACGCACTCGCCGGTCGGGCACGGAAACGAGCGGCCCGGCACTTGGAACCATCGAATCTTGGTGAAGTCCCCGCGCAACTCCGAGCAGGCCTCGGTCGCCGCATACCAGGCCCGATACTCCGGCGGCGGTTCAAACGGCACGGCGTTGGGGGGCTCGAAACCGCAGCCGGTGATACCTAACGCCAACAGCGTTGCAGCCAAGTTCCGACGCACGGACGTCCACTTTCCGAGGGCCAACCGGGGCCCTTCGAATGGTGACCACCTTCCCCCTCTGTCTGGTATCGGCAGAGGGGGGGTGGCAACTTGAATGGACGGACGTCATGGGAATGTCAGGGCGCGGGTGGCGCCGGGTCGGGCGGCCTAGGAGACGGAGGCCGTGTCCTCAAACACCGGGCGGGGCATCCCTTGGCCGCCTTGATCGCGAAGGAGAAACGCGTGCGCGATCCGGACACTGTACCGGCCGGCCTCAGCGAGGCGGACGGTGGCGGTGTATTCGTGGTGTTCGAGGTCGGGAAGCCGCTGCTCGGCGGTTTCGATGGCGGTGATGTGAATGGTGACGACCGATCGGCGGCGGGCCGCTTCGGCCCGAAGCCTCCACCCCTTGCTGCCGGTCGACAGGTGGCCCCGAATGGTGATGGTACCGACGCCGGTGGCCATCTCGAACACGCTCGAGGCTTCGCTCACATTGCGAACGGTGGAGAGCAGCTGGACGGGAAGCGGGCGAGCCATGCGATCAGTACCCTCTCGACCAACCGGCATACCACGGGATGTTGGCCCGGGTCGGCGTGGCAATCGGGACGCCGCCCCGATGGGTGTCGGCGGAATTGAAGAAGCCGTCGGACGGGGGAATGGCCCCCGGCGTGGCCGCCGGCGATCCGACATCGGGCCGGAGGTCGGGCGAAAGGGTTACGGCCGGCCCGAGGAGAAGAGGATCGGCGAAGAGGTTGCCCATCGGCCCGCTGGTGCCGAGGGCGACTTCGTCGACACAATCGACGTCGGCAGAAAAGTCGGCGGCATTCCCGAAGTAGACGCCGTACTGGACCGAGATCGAGCTCCCAATCACGAGCCCGCAGGACTCGGCGCCGTTGATGTCGAGACCGGCGCCGTTCCACCCGGCAATGATCAGGTTGCGAACGAAGCCCGCCGTCCCGTCCTGGAGCAGCACCGCGGCAGCGCCGGCGGGACTCCCGGCCGTGGTGTGGGCGATGGTGACACCGTAAAACTGAGGGAAGGAGGTCGGCTGGGTTGCCGGATTCGGGGCGTTGGCCCCCCGAAGGGCGCTCCCGGTTCCCGCCGACCGCACCACCACGAGGTCCTGGACTTTGCCCTGCCAGCCGTCATTCCAGTTCAGGGCATCGCCGGGGTTCTCGCTCAGCAGCAGCTCGCGGATCGCGGCCCGGCCACCCGAGACCGACACCCCGGGGCCGGCCGCCCTGACGACTTGAATGTCGTTGAGCGCCGTCGCCGAGCCGACGCCGTTCAAGGCCAAGCCCGGCGCCGCCCCGCCGCCCGGCCACGGTGCGCCGGCAAATTCGATCCGGACATACTGGAGACCACCGCTCGAGTTGGCCACTTGGCATCCGCCATAAAACCCGCCGCTCGGCTCGGCCAGGGTCGGACAAATCTCACCGGTGGCGTTGCCATTGTTGAGGAGGGACGCCCCGTTGATCACCACCCCGCCCCAGCAGCCGGGAGCGGGCGACGCCCCAACGCACGTGAAGACGATCGGCTCCAGTCTCGTGCCTAACGCCAACAGCGTGGCGCTCCGCCGGACCGATAGCGCGCCTCGGGGGCTGCTGGTCCCTTCGAGGCGGGTGCCGGGCTGAATCGTGAGGGTGACACCCCCAGGCACGATCACGGTGCCGTTCAGTTCATAGACCGTGTCCCGAGCCAAGGTCCGGTTGGCCGCGAGGACCCCGGCGAGCACGACCCGCGCGACCGTTGGGCTCCGCCCGGGAATCGGTTGCCCGGCGACCGGCTCGACCACCCCCGCGGCGAAGTTCGCGATCGCGAGCGCGTCGAACACATTCAGATTCCGAGCGCCGTTGAACTCGAGCCCCGGCGGCGTCGGATCCGTCGATTCCCCGAGTCCGGGCGCATTGGCCGGTGCGACATCGCCGGCGACGGCAAAGTCGGTGGCGGTGGCGGGGAGCAAGGGATTGTTCCCCGCGGCGACGTTCGCGACCGCCAAGACGTCGAAGACGTTGATCGCTCCGTTCAGATTGACGTCGCCATAGACCGTCCCGTCGCCCGGCAGGAGGAGTGGCCGGTCCGGGCCCGATCGTTCTGCGAACCGGGCCGACCACTCTTGGAGGCCGAGCGGGCGGGGGTCGGCCGGCAGGTTCAATCCAGCGTCGGTGGTGGCCGACGCGCTGGTCCGCCAGCCTCGCACGGCCCGTCCATCGAGTCCGGCGAGATGATCCGGTTCGAGCCGGAGCGACGCGGGGTACCCTGCCCCACGGACCTCGAACACCAAGGTCAGCGCGTCGCGAGTGAGTCCAGCCCGATCGAGCATGACGAACCGGAGCCGCCCTTGGTCAGCCGACCCGGCACCGACGAGCGCCAGGACCCGGCCCGCCGGATCTTGGCCGACGTATCGAAGCAGAGCCGGATCGAACCGGACCCGGCCCTCCATGCCCGCCACCGCGGCGGGCGGACCGTCGACCCCGACGGCAACGGCCACCAGGTCGCCGACCGGGGCTCGGTCGGACGACAGGCGCAGCGCCGGCGATGCCTCCGACGGCCCCGGAGATGGTACGGTGTCGAAGGTCGAGCACGCCCCGAGGCCGACGACGCAAAGGGCGGTGGTCCAGCAGCGGAGGCGCCGCATCATTTGAAAGGATCCCGGTCAACCAGCTTCCGGAAGTTCCCGGCAGCATCGACCAAATAGATGATTTGCGCGTACACGTCGGAGTACGCGATCCGCCCCTGGAACACGAGGTCGGGGATCTGGTTCGACTCGTAGCCTTGGGTGTTGTAGATCCCGATATCGTTGGTGCCGTCAGTGGTGCCCCGCAGCGCGCCATCCCGGAGTTCCGCGGCGACAAAGACTCCCCAGTAGTCCGCGTCCGGATCCTCCACCTCGAGCCGGGTGGTCAAATAGCTGGTGCCGACGAGAAAGGCGTTGTAGGAGGTGGCGTTCGGGGGGGCCGTCAGTGAGGGCCGCAGCTGAGGGCGCTCGACGGGCGGTGTAGTATTGCCGAACCCGTCAACGACCCGGAGGGTGGCGCAGCTTCCCTCCAGGGCGTCGTCCGGAAGGCCGAGTTGACTCAATTCGTAGGCGCCGATGAACGTGGCCGTCGGCGACAGGGCGGTTCTGCCGCCCGCCAGCCCGCCCCGTTCGATTTCGCCGCGCGGCAAGAGACTCCGGCCGTTGCAATCGGTGATGTCGAAGTAGTAGCCGACCAGGTTGCGATCCGGATCGCTCACTTGGGCCAGGAGCACCGCGGCGCTGTCGTGATAGCTCCAGGCAAACGCCGTAATGACCGGCCGGTTTTCCACTTGGGAGCAGACGACCGAGAACTGGAGCTGCGTCCCGCCGTCGGGGTGAACCAGCGCCACCTGACGCCGGCGGCCTTGAACCGATCAGCCAACCGGTTGCGGGCGGCCGGTCCAATTTCGTCGATCCGTTCTTGCAAGGTAAAGATGCGCGGCGGCGGAGGCTCAGGAATTGCTGGCAACTCTGGAAACGTAAACTCTGGGACGCGGCTTATAATTTCAGGCGAGCTGGCATCGGGTAGCCGGACGGCGTCTGCCGGCGGACGCTGGATCTCGCGCGGTGGCAGGACAAACGTCATTGCCAGCCCGATGCCCAATAGCGCGGCGACGGCGATCAGAATGTAAGTTGGTCTCTTCACGCCATTCAGTTCCGTCCACGAAATTCCACAATCCCGCCGCGGGCCACAACTACTTCGCTAATTCAGTGGCCAATTTTTCGAACATATAGGACCATTTTGCGCTCTGAGTTTCGACCAGCACCTTGAGCTTGGCGCGCAACTCTAATAGCAACGCACAATCTGGCGCTTTAGCGGCGGCGGCTTCCTGTTCGCCACCGCCTGAAATTTCAGCGAGCAGCCCATTCGACTTGGTGTCGAAAACATCGATGGCGTCATCCTTCACGAATGGTGCGGCCTGGGTCAGGAACTCGTCGTTCGACCAGCCACGCTTGTCTTTCAACTCGCGCAGCTTTTCTTGAAACACCGGCTTGTGGTTCTGATTGAGCGCGCGCAGTGCTGCGCCGGCCTCATCTACGACCACTTCGTATTGCGATTTATCGCACGCACCACCTGCGTCTTGCGCAACGGCCGTGGACAAAGACAAAATAGGCATGGCTGTCACAGCCGCGAAAAGCACGCGCCAGCAAATTCGGATTGTCATGCGGGGAGACACCATAACGCTGAACTTAACGGCCATAGACTTTCCAAGCAAGCACACCAAAGACGGCCTTAGAACGACGGTCCGAATTTATTAGAGCGTGGGAAGCCTTTCGGCGCCACTTTGCCCGACTGCGACCGTTCACCCGCCCAATCAGAGACTTCGCTCCACGGCAAGGTAAATGTCCGCCCGGCGCTATCGAGCCAAGACAGGCCTTCCTTTTTGACGAACACGCGGGCGTCCGACAGCACGCCGTCCTTGAAGCGCTGTAGAATTGTGCCTTTGCCGCGCGTCATTTCATTGACCTCGTCAAGCTTGAACACCAGCATCTTACGATTTTCGCCAATGGTCGCGACATAGTCACCAACTGCCGGGACGCAGACACAGGCTTCTTCACCGTCGCTGACATTCAGCACCTGCTTGCCCTTACGGGTCGAGGCGACAATTTCTTCTTCAGCGACAACAAATCCGTAACCTCCGGTCGACCCCACCAAAAGCTTGCGCCCCGGCTCGTGAACGAAGCATTCAACGAAATCCTGGTTCTCTTCGAGGTCGACCATCAATCGAACTGGCTCCCCGTGACCGCGGCCGCCGGGCAATTGCGACGCGTCAAGCGTGAAGAATTTTCC
>JANMHX010000350.1:0-13243 GCA_031375485.1 Gemmatimonadota bacterium
CGCATAATCCCATGACGTCACCCCGGCTCCGTTTTGCTCCCTCCCCGACCGGCTACCTCCACGTCGGGGGTGCCCGGACGGCCCTGTTCAACTGGCTCTACGCCAAGCAATCCGGCGGGACCCTGATCCTCCGGATCGAAGACACCGATCAGGCCCGGAGTACCGACGCCCACACCCAAGTGATCCTCGACGGGCTCACCTGGCTTGGGGTCACCTGGGACGAGGGGCCGTACTTCCAAGGCGCGGACGGCGCCCGCCACCGGGCGGATGCCGAGCGGTTGCTTCGGGCCGGGAAGGCCTATCGGTGTTTCTGCACCAAAGAGGAACTCGAGGCCGCGCGCCAAGCATCTCCAGGCGGGGCAGACACCTACAAGTACGATCGCCGGTGTCACCGGCTGTCCGCGGACGACATCGAGCAGCGAGTCACGGCCGGAACCCCGTTCGTGATCCGGTTCCTGATACCCGACGAAGAGATTGCCTGGGACGACGCCATCCACGGCCGGATCTCGTTTCAAGGCCGGGACCTCGACGACCTGGTGATCCTCCGGACCAACGGGACCCCGATCTACAACTTGGCCGTCGTGTCCGACGACGTGGCCATGCGGATTACCCACGTGATCCGGGGCGACGATCACATTTCCAACACTCCGAAACAGATCGCGCTCTATCGCGCGTTAGGCGCCGCCCTGCCGGTGTTCGGCCACGTGCCGATGATCTTGGGTCCCGACGGCAAGAAACTGTCCAAGCGCCATGGCGCGACCGCGGTGGGCGATTACCAGACCCAGGGTATCCTGCCGGCGGCCATGCGGAATTTCCTGGCCCTCCTCGGCTGGTCCCCCGGCGACGACCGCGAGATCATGCCGGAGGCCGACCTGATTGCCGCCTTCTCCCTCGCGGCCATTCAGAAGAAGGCCGCCGTCTTCGACGTCACCAAACTCGAATGGATGAACGGCCAGTACCTATCCGCGTTGCCGGCGGCGTCGATCGAAGCCCTGATCGCGGATCATCTCACCAGCCTCGGCGTGGCCCGCTCGGGACGGAACCTCCGCCCCGCGATCGACGCCGTCAAATCCCGGGCCCGGACCCTCACCCAACTCGCCGATCGGGTGGCGGTCCGCCTCGATCCGAGCCGGGCGGCACTGGAGCCCAAGGGCAAGGCGCTGATCGAGAAGATGGGCCCCGCCTACGCCGAGAGCCTCCGGCTGGCGCACGCCGCGCTCGGGGCCATCCCGGATGAGGCCTGGCAGCCCGAGCCGATTCTCGACGCGATCAAACGGGCGGCTCTGACAGCAGGAATCAAACTGGGCGATGCCATGCAACCGATTCGGGTGGCCCTGACAGGCGATACCGTCTCGGAGCCGGTCAACGAACTGGTGGCGGTGGTGGGTAAGGCAACGGTGCTCGCCCGATTGGAAGAGGTCGCGGCCCGGAGCTAGGCGGGCCCGTCCTAGACGATCGCGACGGGCTTGAAGCGCCAGATCCGGTCGAGCAGCAGATCGAGCAGACCCTCGCCAACGAAGGCATCCACCGCCCGGCTGGTGGCCCCGGCATCCATACCCCAGATCACGACCCGCTTCGGGATCGCCTCGATATCACCCTGCACAAACGCGCGTTCCTCGGATTGCCACATTTGCGGGGCATCCGCGACCAGCCGTTGCGAGACGGCGTTGACGCCGGGACCACCGATCGCGATCGTCGGATGCCGATGCAACTCGGGGCGGTCGAGATACTCTTGGTCGCCGACGACCAAGGCCCGGCGATAGAACTGGCCGTTGCCGCGGGCGTCGATGGCATCACGCACCGTCACGGCAAAGGGACGGTCGCGATTGGTCTCCCCGACCCCGACGACGACCATCACCGTCTCATCTCGATCGACCAGCTTCATGGTGGCTTGGTCCCAGTGGAGTCCGCCGTCTTGGGGGGCGGGGTCCGTTGATTCTTGACAAATTCCCGCTGCCGCTCGCGCTCGGCTCGGAGTTCCCGAATGGCCCGCTTGAAATCGGCCATGGTCGCCGCGCGGCGCGCCGCGATCTGGGTGTCTTCCCGCATCTGTTGCAGCGCGCGGAACTTGGGATAGTCCGCCGTTTCGGCGCTTCCCCCCGCCGGCAGCGCCCCGAACGCACTCAAAATCCCGGCCACCAACGCCGTCGGCACCTTGATCGGACCAAGATAGATCCATTGGGCGTCGATCCCCAATTGCTGGTCGCCGACCTTGGTGACCCATTTCGGGATCGGATCGGTGGCCGCCGCCACGGTCAGCACCGAGTCCAGGTAGGCCTGGACGATGGCGGTGACGGCGCTGTCCACCAGTTCTGTCTGACTCCGAGCGACGTAGCGAGCCAGATCCCTGGGGGGAAGCGGCAGGGGTCGCGCCCAGAGCTTGCCCTCGCCTTGAGCCGGCCCGATCCGGCCATAGCGGGCCCGCGCCGCATCGCCCGGAGCCCCGGAGCCGGTGTCCGCCGTCGGTGGCGGAACCACCAGGGTCGGCACGTCCGGCTCCGGGGGCGTTTCCGGCTCGGGGCCAACCTCCGGCGTGGCCACCAGCGACGCGCCCGAGTTCGGCGGCCGGCGCCGAGCGCCACCGGCCGATGGCTCCCGAAACACCATCTCGACGGCCTGCGGGCCGACCGTTCCGAGCGGGTAATACACCACTTGCGGCCGCGCCTCCCGCGAGGGCGGGAGCCACGAGCCCACCTTGACCAACAGCAACAAGGAATGGACCCCGAGACTCACCAGAACGGCAAGCCAAGGGAACCGCCGCCCGCTCGGCGGGAGGATGCTACGCGGCGGAGTCGTCACTCCGAGCCTGGAATGCGGCGAGCGCCCGACCGAGCCGCCCGACCGCATCGGCCAACCGGTCGGGGCCAACGGTCAAGGCGATTCGGAAATACCCCTCGCCGGCCGGTCCAAACCCGCTCCCCGGCAGAGTGACCACGCCCTCGGTCTCCAAGGCGAACCGCGTGAACGGCGCTGACGGAACCCCGGACGGCAATGGCACCCACAGATACATGGCGGCCTTCGGCGATTCGACGGGCAGGCCAACTGCCGCGAGGGCCCGAACCCCAGCGTCGCGGCGGCGGGCCAACTCATCGCGAATCGGAGCCGTGAATTCCTCGGCCCGATCGAGCGCCACCACCCCGGCCCGCTGGGTGGCGAGGAAGGGACCGGTGTCCGTGTACGACTTCACCTTATTCAGCCCGGCAATCAACGTCGGATTCCCGATGGCGAAGCCGACCCGCCAGCCGGTCATCGAGAAGCTCTTCGAGAGCGAAAAGAACTCGACCGCCACGTCGCGGGCGCCCGCGACATCGAAGATGCTGGGCGCCCGGTAGCCGTCGAACGTGAGATCACAGTAGGCGTTGTCGTACGCGAGCACGATGCCGTGGCGGCGGCAAAGAGCCACGGTGCGATCGAGGTACGCCATCGGCGCCACCGCGGCGGTCG
This sequence comes from Gemmatimonadota bacterium, assembly GCA_031375485.1. Taxonomy (GTDB): domain Bacteria; phylum Gemmatimonadota; class Gemmatimonadetes; order Gemmatimonadales; family GWC2-71-9; genus SHZU01. The sequence continues at coordinate 3,445 of JANMHX010000350.1, forward strand.
GGTTGTTCGGATAATTGACGTACACCAGCCGCGTCCGGGCCAGCGTCGCCGCCGGCACTTGATCGAGTTCGAGCAAGAAGCCGTCCTTGGCCGCCAGCGGATACTGGAAGGGCGTGGCGCCCGACAACACCGCGCCGCCGATGTACGCTTGATAGCCGGGTTCCGGCAAAATCACGACCTGGCCGGGATTCACGAACGCAAACGGGAGATGGGCCAAGCCGTCTTTCGACCCGATCAGTGGAAGGACCTCGGTCACCGGATCGAATTGGTGACCGAACCGGCGGTGAACGTAGCGGACCGCCGCCTCGCGAAACGGGAAATACCCCTGTTGGAATCCGTATTTGCTCATCGCGGGATCGGCGAGCGCCTCGCCCATCGCGGCTACCACCGGGGCCGGCGGCGGGGTGTCGTTGTCGCCGGCGCCAAGGTCGATGACATCAACGCCGGCGGCCAGCAACCGCCGCTTGATCCCGGGGATCTCAGCGAGGGGATAGCCGGGCAATTGTCCGAGTCGATCGCTCCCCGAGATCGTCATCCGGCCACGACGGGATTCCGAAGCACGCCAACCCCCGGAATCTCGACTTCGACGACATCGCCGGGATTCAATCGGCCCACCCCGGCTGGCGTTCCGGTGGCGATCAGGTCGCCCGGCTCGAGCGTCATCACTTGACTGATGTGGGAGAGGAGGAACGGAATCGAGAAGTGCATGTCCCGGGCCTTGCCGTGCTGGCGCACCTGGCCGTTGACCCGGCCGATGACTTCGAGGGCGGCCCAATCGAGCCCGCCGACGATCTCGTCGCCCACGGCGCAGAAGGTGTCGAACCCCTTGGCCCGAGCCCATTGGGATTCCTTCTTCTGCCAGTCGCGAGCGGTCACGTCATTGAGACACACGAAACCCCGGATCCCCTGCATCGCCACAGCCTCGGTGACCTTCCGGAGCCGCGTCCCAATCACGATCCCGATCTCGGCTTCGTGTTCGACATGCGTGGAGAGCGTGGGCAGGACGATGGCGTCGCCCGGTCCGATCAAGCTGCTCGGCGGCTTCAGGAACAACAGCGGATCGGCCGGGAGTTCGCTCCCCATTTCTTTGGCATGGTCGAGGTAGTTCTTCCCGACGCAGACGATCTTGGAGGGTGTGGTTTTCATCCCTGAAGAATAATGCGTGGCAGGGCCGAATGGTCGCCCGTTCAGGTCGAGGCGCCGATCCCGTGGCGGGCAAAGAAGTCCTCGGCGGCGGTCCGGACCGCCGACCAGGGTCCCTCGATTCGAGAGGCCCTGGGGAGGCCGCTCAGGAGCCAGGGCCCGTAGCGGCGGGTCAACACCCGGCTGTCGAGTAGCACCACGACCCCGACGTCGGTCTTGGACCGGATCAGCCGGCCGAACCCCTGCTTGAGTTTCAGCGCCGCGTGGGGAAGCAAGTATTGGGCGAATCCGTCGACCCCTTGCTCGGCCAGCCGCTCGAGCCGGGCCGCGGTCAGGGGCTCCGACGGCACTTTGAACGGCAACTTCCCGAGGACCAAGGTCCGGAGCGCCCGGCCGGGGACATCGACACCCTCCCAGAATGAATCGGTGCCGAGGAGGATGCCGTTGCCCGACTCGCGGAACCGCCGGAGCAACTGATCGCGGCCTCCCTCACCCTGGACCAGGAGCGGCCACCGGGGGTCAAGCACCCCTCGAAGCCGGACCGCGGCTCGGCGGAGCGCCCCGTGGCTCGTGAACAGCGCAAACATCCCGCCGTCCGAGGCCGCCGCCAAGTCGCCAATGACTTGGGCGACGGCCTGATCGTGAGCGGCTTCGTTGTCCCGCGGATCCGGCATGTCATTGGGGATCCCGAACAGGCACTGCGAGGGGTAGTCGAACGGAGACGGAAGCATCTCCCGGACGGTCACCGGGCTCGGGGCCTGATCAAGCCCAAGCCGGGCCTCCAGAAACTCGAACTCCCCGCCGGCCGCCAAGGTGGCGCTGGTCAGCACGACCGTCTTGTTCCGATCGAACACCAAATCCCGGAGCACCGGCGCCAAATCCAGCGGCACCGCGGCCAGCGTGACGCCGAGGCCTTTGTGACCACTCCGTTCGATCCACCGAACCACCGGCGGACCACCCCCAACGGGCCGGAGGGTTTGGTTCAGGGCGTCGGTGCCCGATTCGAGCCGCCGAATGACCGCCTTGAGTTCGAGCAAGAGCTGGTTTCGCCGGTCCGTCATCTCGCCCTGGCTGAGCCGATCGGTCACCGTCGCCACCTCATCGGCCACCCGGCGGAACGAGCCGAGCAACGCGTCGACCTCCCGCCCCAAGCCCTCGCCCCAGATCGGGTCGGCGGCAAACTCGTCCTGGAGCCGAATCGAGCCGCCCCCCTCGGTGATCAGCCGGCCGTAGAGCCGCTCGAACATGGCTTCGGCGTACCGCCGGGCGTCGCCGATGGCCGGCGCCAACTTGTCCCGAACGAGTTCCAGACTAGCCCGAGAAAAAACATCGCCGTCCCGCATCAGCTCCCGGACCAGGGTCGGCACCAGCCCGCGGCCGTTTCGTTCCAGCCGCCCGAGCAACCGGCGGACCCCGGTACTCGACAGCTGCCGTCCCAAGTGAGAGGCCGCCACATCTTCGAGATGGTGGGCTTCGTCCAGAATCAGCCGCTGGTACGGCGGGAGCACGGCGGCGTCCTCCCAGTTATCCGACGCGGCCCGCACCGCGAGGTCGGCCGCCAGCAAGTGGTGATTGACGACCACCACGTCGGCCTCGGCGGCTTTCCGACGGGCCCGGAACAGGAAACACCGATCGAAGTGCGGGCACTTGAGCCGGGGACAGAGATCGGACTCCGCCGCTACCTCATCCCAGACCTCGACACTCGGCGGCGTGGCCAAATCGCCCACGGTCCCGTCGCCGGTCCGGCCGGCCCACTCCGCAATCGTGATGAGTTCGCCGATCCGGCCTTCCTCGAGCAGCGACTGCTGGCCGGCCGTCGCCACCTCGAGGCGGGCCAAGCAGAGATAGTTCCGCCACCCCTTCAAGAGGGCGAAGGTCGGCTGCCGGACCTCATCGCCTAACGCCTGGCGGAGGAGCGGGAGATCCTTCCCGACCAACTGTTCCTGCAGGTTGATGGTATTGGTGGAAATCACGGTCCGTTCGCCATTGACCCGAGCCCAGGCCAGCGCCGGCACCAGGTACGCGAACGACTTCCCGACCCCGGTGCCCGCCTCGAGGACGAGGGTGCCGCCGTCGTTGTACCCGTCGGCGATATAGGCCGCCATATCCCGCTGGCTCTGCCGGTCCTCGTATTGGCCCATCAAATTCGCCACCGACCCCCCCTCGGAGAGGAGCGCCACCACCTCGAACGGATCGAGCCGTTGCTCCACCCGGGCCCGCGGCACCTCCACCACCACATACAACGCCGACGCGTCGTTGTTGACGATCCCGAAGCCGACCCCGGCATCATGGAATCGGGCGGCGACGTTCAAGTCGGCATGCGAGGGTTCGAGATCCCCCGTCGGGTGGTTGTGAAGCACCATCTCGCCCCGGCGGGCCGTGCCCGGCAGCGCCAAGACCATATCCGGCGTGCCCCGGGCCACGGCCCGGGCTTCAGTGACCACACCGGCGGTCGAGACGACCGCGACGAAGCACACCTCCCGGCCTCCGGCCGCGGCGATTTCGTGGGCGATCACATCCTGCGCGACCGGGAGGATCCGATGGGGAGGAACGGACATGCTGGAAGATAGCGGCCCGGGGGCCGAGCGCCGTACCGATTAAACGCGGGCAGCCCTCAGGTCTTGAGCTCTTTCTTCTTCGCGGCGGGAAACAACACGTTGTTGAGCAGCAGCCGATACCCCGGCGAGTGCGGATGCAACGACAGGTCGGTCGGCGCGTCACCAATCTGGTGCTGGGGGTCCTCGGGATCGTGCCCCCCGAAGAACGCCCAAGTGCCCTGCCCCCGTTCGCCCCGGATGTACTTGGCCCACGGCGCCCCCGGCTCGTCCGCCAGCACCGTGATCCCCGGTTTCAGGCGGTTCTTCATGAACGAGGTCGTCAGGCCGTAGAAATCGGGGATCACCTGGCGATGGTTCTGAACCAGCATGGTGGCCACCGGATCGATCTTGGCGCTGAAGTTGAAGAGGGTGAAGGAGCCGAGCGGCTGCCGCCGATCCGGCGAGTTCACCTGATGGCCGTCGATGTCCGAGTACAATGCCATCGACGGACTCTGCTCGAGCCGGGCGCCCTGGAACGCCAGCGCTCGATCCCAGTCCATCTTGCTGGTGGCGTTCCCGTCCATCGGGGTGCCGTCCGCGAAGCTCGCGGCAATGTCCACCCCGTCACTCGCCAGGGCCAAGTCGAGGGTCTCGGTGGCCGTGCACATGGCAAACAGAAACCCGCCCCGGTCCACGAATTGGTGGATCGCAAACGCCACCGCGCGCTTGTCGGCCGGCACATCCTTGAAACCGAGCTTCCGGGCCATTCGCTCGTTCCGCTCGACCATGTCCTGGAGCCAGGGCGCGCCGTTGTAGTTCAAGAAGAACTTCGAATACTGCCCCGTGAAATCTTCGTGATGGAGATGGAGCCAATCGAACGTGCGGAGCTTGTCGCCCACCACCTCTTCATCCCAGATCTTCTCGAACTCGATGCCGGCATACTGGAGCGACATGGTCACGGCGTCATCCCACGGCGCGGCACTGGGCGGGGCGTACACCGCAACCTTCGGCGCCTTCTCGAGCGGCACGGCATCCATGTTGGCCTGCGCGATCTCGGCCTTGATCTGAAACACGGTGCCGCTATCGACCGGCTCGATCGTCACACCGGCCAACGCGGCATCCCGGGCCGTCGCGCTGTCGCCGGGGAGGAGGAACGAGCCCGCCCGATAGTTCAGGAACCACTCCGCCTTCCCGCCCCGGGCCAACAGCCGGTAGGTCAAGCCGTACGCTTTGAGATGGTCGGACTGGGTCTCGTCCATCGGCACCAGGAAATGATCCGCCAGCCGTCGGGGGGTACCGGCCTGGGGCCACCGGGTGGCGGCGGCCAGTGAGGCCGCGCCGATTTCGAGGAATCGCCGTCGGCGCATCATCCGGGGGGAATCGCTCCCTTCGCCACATCGAGAAGCCGCCGGGCCTGAGGAGCCACGGCGCTGGTCGGATAGGCCACTAACAATTCCTCGAGCCGTTCGATCGCGAGGGCCTTCCGGTCGGTGGCCACCAGAATCCGCGCCAACTCGTAGCCCGCGGCTGCCGCGCTGGCCGGAATCTTGAGCCCACAGACCTGTTGGAACAGCCGTTCGGCGTCCGGCCGGCTGCCCAGACCGCCATGGACCCGGCCGGCCAGCAGCAACACCTCGGCCCCGCCCCGGTCCGGGGGCAGCATGGCCGCCACCTGCTCGAGGGCCGCGGCCGCACCCGCGCTGTCGCGCCGCTCGAGCTTGAGCAGGGCGCCGCCTAACGCCGGCAAGCTGTCCTCGTCGATCACCTGAATCAAGGATAACGCGGTCGTGCGGGACACTGAGGCGTCCCGGGCGCCCGCAAACGGCCCGGCAAACCGCATCAGACTCGAGGCCTGGCCGAGGTCGCCCAGGTAGAGACGGATTCGCCCCCGCACGGCCAATCCATCGACCGTACTGTCCTCGGCCACCGCTTGCTCGGCCCGGTCGAGCTTCCCGGCCCGGATCCACCCCTCGGCCAGCCGAACTTGCAACCCGGCCCGCTCCTCCTCGGCCAACACCGCCTTGAGTTGACCGAATTGCTTGGTGGCTTCCTCCATCTTGCCTTCCGCCACCAGCACGGTCACCAACGTGGACGTCGCCGACGCGGCCATCGTGGGTGACGCCTTCGGATCGGCCGCCAGCCGCGACAGCATCCGCCGGGCCGATCCCTGGTCGCCCGCGTCCGCGTACGCCTGCGCCGACTCAAGCCAATACCGGGTGGCCTGCCCCGGCGCCTTCGCGCCTAACAGCTCGAGGGCAATCCCCTTCGCCATGCCGAACTCCCGGCCGGCTTGCCCGCGAATCTCATCGAGCCCGTCCTGCAATGCCTCGATCGACTGCTCCGCGAGCACCGGCATGGCCCGTTCGATTCGCCGGATCCCGCCGACCGGATCACCCCACCGGATCGTCAGCGTGGCGGCAATCCGTTCGGCCGGGCGGGTCTTCGCTTGATCGAGTTGCCGCAGCACGGTCGGCCGGCCGGCCACGGCGGCCTGTGCCAAGAGGGACACCGCGGCCGACCGGTACGCCGGCGTCTTCTCAACCGCCACCAGCCACTCCCGGACCGCCGTTTCGTAGTCCGACTCGATCGTGGCCAACTGGGCGAGTTCGGCCGCCAACGCATCCCGGCCGAGCCGGCCCCGGCCCAGGAGATACGCAGCCTTGGCCTGGATCCGGTCACGGGCCCCTAACGCGGCGGAACCCCACTCTTGATACGGCGCCTCCGACCCCGGTTCCGACGCCACCCACCGGTCCACGATCGGACGCACGCTGTCGGCCATCCCGGCCACGGCGTACACCCGAACCGCGATGCCGAACAGCGCCCCCGACGGATCGCCGCCGCTCAAGGCCCGCCGAACCGACGGGACCATGTCGGCCACCTTGTTCTGCGGGGTCAACGAGCGCTCCAACCCAAGCAGCGCCCCCAAGTCCGCGGGCCGGGACGCCAGCATCGTCCGATAGATTTCGGCGGCCGCTCCGTGTTGCCCGCGCCGCTCCAAGTCGAACGCCCGGGTGGCCGGGTCGGGCACCTGAGGCCGCTCCTGCGCCGGGAGCGCCGTCCCGGCCAGCATCCAGCCCAGTGCCAAGATCCGGCCGGCGGTCACGGCTTCTCCTGGGCGGTCAGGCGGCGGAAATAGTCCGTGACCAGCCGCCGCTCTTCGGGGCTCAGCCGTTGGAGCTCGTCCCAACTCGGGAGCCGGATCTGCCCGGAGCGGTCGAGCAACCGCCGGAGCGAGGCCGGAATGCTCAGCGAATCGGTCTTGGCCGTGGTGCTTTCCCGTTCCTTTTTTTCGTCCTTCTCTTCGCCCTGCAAGGTCCGGCCGGCGTCCAGCATCCGCTTGAACAGCCGTTCCTGACGCTCCACCGTTTCGCGGTCGATCCGCCCCGCCTCGAGCTTGCGAGCCAACTCACGGGCTTCCTCGGCCAAGTCCCGGGTGCCGGGCGCTTGGGTCTCGGCCCGGAGCCGTTCGAGGTCTCGGGCCAACTGCCGCTGCCGCTGCGCCATCGCCTGCAGTTGCCCTTGCATCTGTTGGCCGGCGAGCATCGACAACAGGTTGTTGCCCTCCTGGCTCAAGCTGCCCTGCTGGCCGGCCATCTGCTGCATCTTCTGCATGGCCTCGGCCAGGCCCGAACCGGACGAGGACCCTTGGACGTCGTCCCGGGCCCGAAGCATCTGGAACGCCGCGACGTTGAGTGCGTCGACCGCTTCGCCCGCCTGCTCCGCCGCTTCCCGCAAGTTGGCCGAGGCCGACGAGATCGCCTCGCGGGCCCGAGCCATCTGGAGCCGAGCCTGGACCAAGGAGGCCCCAATCTGGGGTGACACCAGCGCGTTCTTGCCGCTCACCGCCAGCACCTGCTCGACAATCTTCTGGACCCCCTCTTCGAGCACCCCTTGTTCAAGCCGCGATTGCGCGATCGAGGTCCCCCGGCCCACCGAGTTGCTCACCGCCAACTGTCGCTGGCTCAATCGGGCCGTTTCGGCGAGCGCCCGGTCCAGCGCATCGATCACTTCCTGACGCCACTCGTCCTGCTGCTCGTCCTTCTGCTCTTTCACTTCTTTTTGGACCTGCTCCATCTTGGCCGCCGCATCCTCGCCCTGTTTCTTGGCCGGCTGCTTCTTGCCGCCCTTGGCTGATTTGGCGGCCTCCCGCATCGACTGGGCGGCCTGCTTGGCCTGTTGGGCGCTCTCCTTGAGCGCCTCCTGGCGGTCTTCCTGCTTGACCTGCTTCGCCGCTTGCTCCAGACCCTTGGCCACGGAATCAGCCCGCTCGGCCAGGGCCTGCTCTTGGGCGCCGGCCATGGTGCTGTCCGACTGGTTCACCTGCTCGTTCCAATTCTTCTGCTGCTCGGCCACTTCTTTCGACTCTTGCTCCAAGCTGCTGAGTTCGCCCTCCAACGCCGCCCGTTTGAACAGCTCCCGGGTCCGTTCCAGGGCTTCTTTGAGTTTCTCCTGAGCGTCGGCGAGCTTCTTGAGCGCGTCTTTGGTCCCTTGGGGATCGAGATTCTTGAGGGCCTCCCGCAACTCGTCGAGCCGTTTCCGCATCTCGGGCGTCAACGCCTTGTCCAGCTGCTGGCGAATGTCATCGAGTTGTTTGCGGAAGGCCGAGTCGGCCACCCCGCTCTTCTCGGTGGCCCGATCGAGCTGTTCGAGTTGATCCTTCAGCGACTCGGCCTGATCCATCAGGTCCTGCTGGTCGCGTGCCACTTGCTCGGCCTTCTTGGCTTCCTCGAATCCGAGGGACGGATCGCCTTTGTCCGAGGAATTCCGCTGCCGTTCGCGGCTCAGATCTTCGGTTTCGCGCTGGAGTTGCTTGGCCTGGTTCACCAACGAGTCGATCGTCTTGGCTACTTGCTTGGACGCCGACCGCTGCTCGGCCCGGGCTTCGACGGTGGTCGGGACCACCAGGACGAACGTCCGGGTTCGGGTCACGTTGGGTTGCGGCGCGTTGTCCCGCGCCACCACCCAATACGACAGGGTGTCGCCCGCGGTGAGGGCAAAGCGGCCCAAGTCGAGACGGGTCGAGAGCAGGGCGCGGTCGGTGCCGGCGGCCGGCAATGGAATAGCGTTGCTCACCGGCGCCGACCCCGGGCGCCCGAGTTGCGCCATGACCACGACCGACGCCAATCCGTGGTCGTCGCGGGCATCGATGACCATCGCGAGGTCGTTGCCTAACACCGGCATGGTGTCCTGCCCGGGAACCGGGACCTCGACCTCCGGCGCCCGGTCCGCGACGACGACCACCGGAATCCGGATCGGATCGCCGCCGATCGGCGCCCCGTCGGCCGTCGTGAGCTCGAGTTCGAGGACGCCCGTGGCCCTGGGCCGGACCGTGCCGCGGAACTCCCGCCGCCGGACCTCGAGGGGCACCGACCTGCCCCCGAGATTCCACTGGGCCACGGCCAAGTCGGCGGTGGTCTCGCCCACGGTCGAAAGCACCGTGCCGGCCGGGAGGAGCAGGGTGTCCCCGCCGGTGGGCAGGGTCTCGGCATCGAGCCCGAGGTAGGAGGGGTAGGTGGCCGTCAGGGCCAATCGCCCGAGGAAAGCCGGCATCCGGACATGCACCAAGACGGTGTCGGAGGTCCGTCCGCCGCTCTGCAGCAAGGCGTAGAAGTCACCCTCGAGCGGCCCGAGGATCTTGGTCGCCCGGCCGGTGGAATCGAGGCTCACCGGCTCCGACCGCCACGACTCGCCCTTGGCCCGGAGCCATAGCTCCGCATCACGCCGGCCGGCTGCCCGAAGGTCGAGCCGGACCGACTCGCCGCGATCGACCGTGGCCCGGTCGACGACGAGTTGCACCGGGGCTAGCAACGTCGCCCACGCCTCGCCCGGCGACCACAACTGGCGACCCACCCCTCGATGGGGCCCGCCGGCCACGAAGGCCGCCACCCCGGCAGCCAAGGCCCAGTGCCCCGCCCGGGTCCACCCGGCCCAGCGCCGGCGTTCCGGCTCGAGCGCGTCGGCGCCGCGCTCGCCTAACGCCGCGGCGCAGGACCGATCCGCGGCCGCGAGCAGGTCGGGACTCGTGCCGGCCGAAGGTGCCTCGAGCAGCGCCGTGACCGCGCCTTGGCGCCAGCCCCCGCTCCGCTCCACCGCGAGGGCTACGGTGGTGGCCGAAAAAT
>JANMHX010000354.1:0-4364 GCA_031375485.1 Gemmatimonadota bacterium
CAAGAAGGGCCAGTTCCTGGTTCAGATCGACCCGGCCCAGTACGAGTCGGCGGTCAAGCGCCTGGAAGGATTGTTGGCGTCGAACCAGGCCAATTTGGTGCAGGCCCAGACCAACCGCGATCAGTTGAAGCGCCAACTCGACCGCTGGAACGAGATGCGGAAGATCAACGCGGCGTTGGTCTCACAGGAACAGGTCGAACAGGCCCAACAGCAGTACGACGTCGCCGTGGCCTCCTATAGCGCCGGCCTCGCGAACGTCGAGCAAGCCCGCGGCTCCCTCTCCGAGTCTCGCGATCAGTTGAGCAAGACCCGGATCCTCTCCCCGATCAACGGCCGGGTCGTTCGGCTCCCGGTTGAAGTCGGCGAAGTGGCCGTTCCAGGCACCTTCTCGCGCGAAACCGGCCGGCTGATGACGATTGCCGACCTCGGTACGATCTTGGCCAAGGTCAAAGTCGACGAGACCGACGTCGTCCGGGTCCACCTGGGTGACTCCGTCGAAGTGACCATCGATGCGTTCCAGGACAGTGCTTTCGCGGGCCGGGTCACCAAGATTTCGAATAGCGCGTCGTCCGCCTCGGCCTCTGCGGGCGGGTCGACCGACCGGGCCGTCGATTTCGACGTCGAGATCACGTTGGACAACCCGCCGGCCGGGGTCCGCCCCGACCTCTCGGCCACCAGCCGGATCATCACCGACACCCGGACTCAGGCCACGGCCATTCCCATTATCGCGTTGACCGTCCGCCAACACGAGGAACTCCCGAACGAGTTGAAGCCGGAGCAAGCCGCCGCCAAACCCGGACCAAAGGAAAAGGATCGCGAAGGCGTGTTCGTGGTCCAGAACGGCATTGCCACGTTCCGGGCCGTCAAAGTCGGCATCGCCGGCGATGAGTACTTCGAGGTCCTCGACGGTCTCAAAGTGGGTGACTCGATCGTGGCGGGGCCGTACCAAGCCGTTCGCGATCTCAAAGACTCGACCAAAGTCCGGGTCGCGAAGGTCGACAAGGGGACCAAGAAGCCGTGACCGACCTCGTCATCCAGATCACCGACCTGACCCGCGAGTACCTGATGGGGGTGGAGCGCGTCCAGGCCCTCCGGGGCGTCTCGCTCGAGATCCGCCGCAACGAGTACCTGGCGATCATGGGGCCGTCGGGGTCGGGCAAGTCGACGATGATGAACATGCTCGGGTGCCTCGACACCCCGTCGTCGGGTGAGTATTGGCTGAACGGCCAGGAAGTGTCTCGGATGCCCGACGACGCCCTCGCCCGGGTCCGGAACAAAGAGATCGGGTTCGTATTCCAGACCTTCAACCTGCTGCCCCGCGCCACGGCGCTCCAAAACGTCGAACTCCCCTTGGTCTATGCCGGGGTGTCGGGCAAGGAGCGTCGCGAGCGGGCTCGCCGGGCCCTCGACCGGGTCAACTTGAGCAACCGAATGGACCACCGGCCCAATGAGTTGTCGGGCGGCCAGCGTCAGCGGGTGGCCATTGCCCGCGCGCTGGTGAACGAGCCCTCGATTCTCCTGGCCGACGAGCCGACCGGGAATCTCGACAGCGCCACCAGCACCGACGTGATGCGGGTGTTCGATCTGCTCCATGGCCAAGGCCAGACCATCATCGTCGTGACCCACGAGGCCGATATCGCCGCGCACGCCGCGCGGGTCGTCACCCTCCGGGACGGCCGGGTGGCCAATGACGTCCGGCAAGAGCGGATTCAGGCCGCCTGAGATGCCGTTTACCGAAGCGATCCGGATGGCGTTGGCCACCCTGTGGAGTCAGAAGCTCAAGAGCTTCTTCAGCCTGATCGGGGTGTTGATCGGGGTGACCTTTTTGATCGCGGTCGTCTCGATCGTGCAGGGCATGAACGTGTACATGGAAGACCAGTTCGCCAACCGGCTGATCGGCCTCAACACCTTCCAGCTCCGCCGAAACCCCGGCATGAACATGGGGAACATCAGCGACGAGACGTGGAAGGAGTGGATGCGCCGGCCCCGGATCAGCTATGGCGACGCCGCCTGGGTCGAGGCCAAGCTCGAGGCCCCGGTTCGGTTTGCCCGGTACTGCGATGACCGGGCCCAGATCGTCGCGAACGGCAAATCGGCCAAAAATGTCCAGATCGTCGCGACCGATGCCGAGTACATCGCCATCAAGAACTTCGACCTCGATGCCGGCCGGCCGTTCACGGTCCAGGAAACCCGGGTCGGGGCGCCGGTGGCCGTGGTCGGTTTCGACTTGGCCGACAAGATGTTTCCGGGCATCGATCCGGTCGGCAAGACCGTCGCCGTCGGCGGGATTCCCTACCGGATCGTCGGGGTGGTGGCCAAGCAGGGCACCTTGTTCGGGATTTCGCTCGACAATTTCGTGATTGCCCCGTTCACGTCCCCGCTCCAACGCCTGGCCTGCCGGTACGGCTACATGGATGAGTTACAGGTCCAGGCGCCGTCGGTCGAGGCGATGACCGGTGCGGTGGCGGAGACCGAGGGCCTGATGCGGGTCCGCCGCCAGCTCCGCCCGAGCCAGAACAGCAACTTCGCGATCCAGACCGCCGAGGGCGCCCTGTCCGGTTGGCGGAAGATCTCCGGGGTGTTGTTCGCGGCCTTGCCGGGCTTGGTGGCGATCTCACTCGTGGTCGGCGGCATCGTGATCATGAACATCATGCTGATGGCGGTCAGCGAACGGACCCGGGAAATCGGGGTCCGGAAGGCCCTTGGCGCCAAGCGGCGGGACATTCTGGCCCAGTTCATCATCGAGTCGGCCACGATCTCGACCGTCGGCGCCGTGATCGGCATCGGACTCGGTATCGGCCTCGCCTATCTGATCAAAGCCACGACCCCGCTCCCGGCCGCGGTCGCCCCCTGGTCGATCGGGGTCGCGGTCTTTCTCGGGGTGTTCGTCGGGATGGTCGCGGGGGTCTATCCGGCCAGCCGGGCCTCGAAGCTCGACCCCATCACCGCGCTCCGGTCGGAATGAGCGACGCGACGTTAGGCGCCCCTTGGCGCCCCGCGGAGCCCAAGACCCGACGGTTGGCCCGGATCAGTCTCCTCGACCCGGCCCGCCTCGTCGAGGGCATCGCCATCGGGTTCGAATCGATCCGGGTCAGTAAGGCCCGGGCGGCGTTGACCATTTTGGGCGTGGCCATCGGCGTCATGGTCGTCATTGCGATGGCGTCGATGATCACCGGAATCAACCGCTCGGTCAGCGGCATGCTCGACCAGGCGGGGCCGAAGACGTTCATGGTCATGCGGTTCGTCCGGGGCGGTTTCCGGGTTGACGACGGATCCGAGGAGCCGTGGGACCGGAACCCGTACCTCACGGTGGCCGAAGCCCAGCTGCTCCGCCGGGTGCCCGGCATCGCTCAGGTCGCCTGGAAAGAGGAAACCAGCGGACCGATGGCCGCCGGGTCGGTGACGATGAACTCGGTCAACCTGATCGGCGCCACCCCAAACATGCTCGATGCCGCCGGTGGCGTCATTGCATCGGGCCGGCTCTTCACCGAGGTCGAAGCGGCGGCGGGCAGCTACGTCGCCGTCGTCAACGGCGCGACTGCCAAGCGCCTGTTCCCGAATCTCGAACCGCTCGGCCGAACCGCGAAGATCTATGGGATTCCGTTCCGGATCATCGGCATCTACAGCGAACCCGCCAGCCTGTTCAGCGGGGCCGAGTCCGAACCCATCGCGATCATTCCCCATGCGGCGTTCGCCAAAGTGGCGGAGTACGACCGCGGCTGGATGACCCTGATGGTCAAGCCTGACGACACCACCAGCGTGGCCGCCGCCCAGGACGGGGTGATCACGGCCCTCCGCATCAAACGGGGCCTCAAGCCGGCCCAGGACAATAATTTCGGCATCGTAACCCAGGAAAAGATCCTCGAGGTCTACAATCAGGTCACCAGCGGTTTCTTCCTGGTCATGCTGGCCCTCTCGAGCATCGGACTCCTGGTCGGCGGCGTCGGCGTCGTGGCCATCATGATGATTTCGGTCACCGAACGGACTCGGGAAATCGGGGTCCGCAAAGCCCTCGGCGCCACCAAACGCGAAATCATGTTCCAGTTCCTGGTCGAAGCCTCCACCCTGACCCTGTTGGGCGGCGCCATCGGCATGCTGATGGGCGGAGCCATCGCCTGGGCAATCCGATACTTTACGCCCATTCCGGCCACTGTCCCCCTCTGGGCCGTCATCGCCGCCCTGGCCGCCAGCGCCATCACCGGCATCTTCTTCGGCCTCTACCCCGCCAGCAAAGCCGCCAAACTGGATCCCGTCGAAGCCCTGCGGTACGAATAGGGCTCACTCGGCACTCGGCACTCGGCGCTCGGGCCGCGGAGGGCAAACCGGGTGGCGGGTTCCGGGGGACGCGTGGCGAGTGGCGGGTG
>JANMHX010000366.1:0-3812 GCA_031375485.1 Gemmatimonadota bacterium
CCTCGATCGAGGCCGCATACCCTTTGATCGCGGCGACCTGGGATGGCCCGACGATCAGGACCTTCGGACGAATCTGCTCGAGCGCGACGAACGCATCATTCCAGGTCCACCAGTGGTCCAACGGCGAGGCGATCGCGCCCAACATCGGAACCCCGAACAGCACCTCCACGAACTCCGGCCGGTTCGGGGCCCAGTAGGCGACCCGGTCGCCCTTCTCGACGCCGAGCGTCGTCAGCACCCCCGCCAGCCGACGGGCCCGATCGTAGACCTCCGCGTAGGTCCACGCGGTGCCGCCGTAGATCACCGCGTCGCGACCCGGCTCGGAAAGCGCCGCGCGCGCCAGCAGGGCATCCAGCCGCGGCGCGCTGCCGCGTTCCGCCATCCTCACCGGCTGGCCTGCCACTGCCGAACGTATTCGACGATCTTGGACGTCGGCGTGCCCGGGCCGAACACTTCGGCCACGCCAAACGCCTTGACCTTCGGAATGTCGGGCGGCGGAAGGATCCCGCCCATCACGATCAACACGTCCTTGACCGCCTGGGCGCGAATGGCGCGACAGATCTCGTCGGCGAAGTGCAAATGGGCCCCCGACAGAATGCTCAAGCCGAGCACGTCGGCGTCCTCTTCCACCACGGTGCGGGTGATCATCTCCGCAGTTTGAAAGATCCCGGTGTAGATCACTTCCATGCCGGCGTCACGGAAGGCACGAGCAATGATCTTCGCGCCCCGATCATGCCCATCGAGTCCCGGCTTTGCCACCACGACACGTAACGGCTGTTGCTTCATGGGTCCTTGCCCTCTCAGCGCGATTAGTAGACGATGGGTCCGCGATAGGTGCCAAATACCTCGCGGAGGACATCGCACATCTCTCCCACGGTGGCTTGCGCTTTCACGGCCCGCGCCACGGCCGGCATCACGTTGTCGCCGGACGTGGCGGCCTGCTTGATGTCCTTGAGCGCGCTCGTCGTCTCGGCTTGGCCGCGCGAGCGCCGGATGCCCTGGGTCCGCTTGATCTGCCGTTCGCCGAGCCCCGGGTCGAGTTCGAACGGCTCGAACGGCAGCGCCTCCTCGGGGTCGACATGGATGTTCATCCCGACCATGAACTCCTTCTGGCTCTCCAAATCATGCTGGAAGGCCGCCGCGGAGTCGGCAATGTGCCGCTGGATGAACCCGTCCTCGATCGACTGGACCATGCCGCCGCGATCCAGAATCTGCCGAATCAACGCCTCGGCCTCTTCCTCGAGGCGGTTCGTCAGGTTCTCGACGTAGTAGGAGCCACCCAGCGGATCGACGACGTCGGCCACCCGGGTCTCGAGCTCCAGGATCTGTTGAGTTCGGACTGCGATCTTGATCGCGCCCTCGGAGGGGATCTGAAACGCCTCGTCCTTCGAGTTGGTGTGGAGCGACTGCGTCCCGCCCAGAATCGCCGCGAGCGCCTGGATCGCGGTCCGCGCGATGTTGTTGTCCGGCTGCTGCGCGGTCAGGCTGACCCCGGAGGTCTGACAGTGAGCCCGCATCATCCAGGATCGCGGATCCTTGGTGCCGACCCAGTCCCGCATCATCCGCGCCCACAGCCGCCGCGACGCCCGGAGCTTGCAGATCTCCTCGAAAAAGTCGTTCTGGATGTTCCAGAAGAAGGAAATCCGCGGCGCCACGGCATCCGCCGACAGGCCGCGCTTCACGGCCTCGGTCACGTAGCAATGCCCTGCGGCGAGGGTGAAGGCGAGCTCCTGCAGTGCATTCGCGCCAGCATCGCGGATGTGATAGCCCGAGACGCTCACCGGGTTGTAGCGCGGCATCGTCTTGGCCGCGTACTCCATCGTATCCACGACCAAACGCACGGCTTGGGCCGGCGGGTAGATATACTCGTTCTGGGCCGTGTACTCCTTGAGGATGTCGTTCTGACAGGTGCCGGTGATCTTCTCCTTCGCCACCCCTTGCTCTTGGCAGACCTGCTCATACATGCCGATCAGGACGAACGCCGAGGCATTGACCGTGTACGAAGTCGACACCTCATCCAGCGGAATGTCCGCCATCAGCAAGCGAACATCGTCGATTGTGTCCACGGCAACGCCGATCTTGCCGATTTCGGGCACCGCGATCGGGTGATCGGAGTCGTAGCCAAGCAGCGTCGGCAGATCGAAGTCCGTCGACAGCCCCGTCTCGCCGTGGGCGAGCAGGTACTTGTATCGCCCGTTGGTGTCTTCGGCCGTGCCGAACCCCGCCACCTGGCGGAGGGTCCACGGGCGGGCGCGGTGCATCGTGGCGTGCACGCCGCGGGTGAACGGGTACTGACCGGGCAGGCCGATCACCTTGGCCGAATCACCGCTGGGGACGTCGGCGGCCGTGTATACATCGTCAATCGGGAGACCCGAGAGCGTCGTGAACGCTTCCTTCCGCTTGGGCAGCCGCTCGAGGCTCGCGGCGAGGGTCGTGCGCTCCCAGATCTCCCGATCGGCCTTATCGGCTGTACCCATGGTGTCGTCCTCTTCGAACAGGATAGTGGTCCCGGCAACTGGAACAAGTTAGCGAATGAACCAGTAGGATCAAATGCTACGAATACCTCTTATGAGAAACATTAGTACGGTTTGTAGCTCGACTCTCTGCGAGGGTGACGCAAATCGCCGAGCAGATGGCGGACGAAACAGTCCCACTTTCGGCGGACTGCCTAGGGCGACAAGGAGGCGCCATGCCGCGGCGGTCCGCTCACTGCGGGGTCGTCTGCCCGTTGGACTTGGGGGCCGGCTCCGATACGTGACGTGGCAACTCCACCTTACCGTTTCGCACGACGACATACCCGTCGCGGATCACGACGTCGACCTTGGCTAGGTCGTCGAGGTTTACGTCGGGGCGGCCGTCGATCACCAGCACGTCGGCCAGCTTGCCTGGTTCCAGCGTCCCCAGCTTGTCGCCCATGTCGAGCATCTCAGCGCTCGTCCGTGTCGCCGCGACGAGGGCCTCCGGCACGGAGTACCCGGCGGCGACGAACGACTTGAGCTCGGTGATGTACGCCCCCGGGAGCGCGCGGTACCAGCCCACCACGAGATCGGTCCCGATCCCCAGCTTGATCCCGGCCCGCTTCAGCCGCCGGAGCATGTCGAGGTTCGTGCTGTCGTTGAAGAAGAATCGGCGGGAGGTCGAACCGAAGTAGCCGCCTCCATACGAGGCGAACAGGTATGAGTAGGTCACCAGCGTCGGATCAGCTTCGACCCCCTTCGCGGCCATCAGTCGGATCGTCTCGTCGGTGCGCGGAAGCGGGTGCTCGATCATGTCGACGCCCGCTTCGACCGCCCACTGCGTGTAGAACGTCTCGCAGTCGCACGTGACCTTGAGGCCGAGAGCGTGGGCCTCATCGATCGCCGCCTTCACCTCCTCGCGGCTGAAATGGCTGGCAACCTTGATGACGTCCGCACCCCGATCAAAGAGGTCGCGCACCGCGTTGCGCCACGCGTCGGGTCCGATCAGCACGCGACTCAACTGGTTCGGCGCGGGGTGCGAGCCCATGCCCTGGGCGCCGTGCCCGCTCACCGAGGTGAGGAGCTGCCCGGCCGCGAACACCCGAGGCCCGGGAATCCGATTGCGAGCCACCCAGTCCTTGAGCCGGAAGGTGATGTCGCCCATGGAGGCGACGTCGCGCACGCTGGTGATCCCGCTCTCAACGAAGTACCGCAACCGCTCCACCGCGCGGAGCACCGCATCGGGCTCACTGAGCGCTTCCTCCGGCGGATCCCTCGGGTCGGAGTAGGTGAGGTGGGTGTGCAGGTCCACGAGCCCCGGCATCACCGTCTTCCCCGCGGCCTCGATCACCAGCG
>JANMHX010000373.1:0-30361 GCA_031375485.1 Gemmatimonadota bacterium
CAGCGTGACCCGCTATAGTTATACCGACCGGCCGGACTCTTTGGGGGCGGTCAAGGTGTGGCCAACATTTACCTTCTTTCCGCATTGGGATCGGCGGGGCGTACCGATCCTCGGGACCTTCGCGGACGGGAAGCGGTTCAAGCAGTTCACAGCCGGCGCGGGGGGCGCTGGCACGAGTTGTTTGGTGGGCCCGGGGTTTATCGCGGACACGACGGGGGCGCGGTGCGTGGTGATGCACTGGTTGGGATCCCAGAGCGCCTACGACCTTCGGCACAACGCGGGCGAAACGTGGGCCTGGCATGGGAGTCTGGTCGAGGATCAGCGCGACGGGTCGGGGTGGGGGTATCGGCGGGCGCGACTGGTAGACCCGCTGACGGGGCGGTTTACTCAGGTGGATCCGATCGGAGTCGCCGGGGGGCTCAATCTGTACGGCTTCGCCAACGGGGATCCTGTCAACTTCTCGGATCCCTTTGGATTGGTAGGGTGCAAGGAGGATCCGAACGGGCCGGAATGCCGCTTTATCAGGATGGTCAATGCCGGCAACCGGGCTCGCGCGGTGGTCGCCGGCAGTGAGTACGCTGGACTATTGGTCAACGCTGCGGGCGGGGCGCTGATCGAGGGGATGTTTGGCGTGATCGTGGCGGCAGAACTAGTGATCGGCAAGAAGGCTGCACTGGAAGTGGAGGGAGTGCTGGCACCGGGCGAGCGCACCCTTCTCCCAAGAATGACGGAGGATCTAGGATCACCGCGCGCGAATTGGCGGAGAAATTCAGGCGAGCTGCGGGCCGAGATGAACCGAGGCGTCCTAGCGGGGCTGGCGTCCCTGTTTGCGCCAGACGATCAACCCTACGACAAAAGAGGCTGCGCGGTGGAAAAATGCGAAGCCCGGCCAACAACACCGCTTGAACGGGCACCGATCATGTCTGCCCGTTACCCCGGTGATCGGCCGACCCCGTAGCGATGTCAGAGTTACTTCGTCCCGGCCTGCAGGCCCTTGCCCAGTGGCGCAAAGACCGGGCGGTACAGGCCCGTTATCGGACCTTGCTTGGCAAGGTGGACGGCCGGCTGGCACTCGGGGACGCTACCATCGAAGTGATAGACAGTTCGACGGGTTTTTCCATTGATGTTCTTCAGGCCGTGGGCACCTTTGGGGAATGCGATGGTGGGGTGCTGGGGCTCGACCTGACAGGCTCGCCCTTCATGTTTGATGGCCCGCAGCTAACAATCGAGGCTCCGGCGTACCAAGAGGGGCACGGGGTCTTCCTGGGACCGTTAGTAGCGGCGGACTGGCGCAAGGCCAAAGTCAACTACCAGTTCGCGTGGAATCCGAAAAACGCAACGGAACCATCGGTGATCTTCGTTCCGACCAATCTGTTGACCACGGGATTCGTGCCGTGGGGAGGGCGGATGACCACGGCGCGGCCGGCGCCCAGGCTGCGGATTGTGATCGACGAACGAGCGGATGTTCGGATCGCGGGGGTTCGGGCCGATTTTGGCGGTGGCCAGCCGGGAGCTTATCGCGCCGGAGCCATCTTTCAGCCAGGGGGAACGATTGGTGTGGACGGTGCGGAGTCCGCTACTTGCTGGCTTTCCGGCGCGCTTGCAGAACGGCTTGGGCCCGAGGGTGTTCAACAGTATCGAGGTGCGATTTCGGCGGCGCTTCGTGCCCTTCAAGACCTATTTGGCGTCGTCCCGTTTGACGCACTCTTCGTCTGCGATGACGATCGGGTGTATGCTCCTCTCGATCTCCTCCGCCCGGTGGTCGAGATCGATGCCCGCTGGCTCGCCCAGTACCGGCAGGATTCATCTGAGCTCCGCTTCGAACTGATTCGAGAGCTGGTTGCCATGTACTGGGGAGGTGGGTGCCAACTGGTCGGTCCAACCGCCTTCGAGACCCGGAATGCTCTTGGTGCGGCCGTCGCCCTGGCCTGGGCATCAACCGAGTCGCCGTCGATGTACGCCGAGAAGTTGGCGGCTTACCGCTGGCTGGGAGCGGCCAATCGGCTCACCGGTATCCTTCGGGGCAACCTCCGCAGCGGACGGACGGCGCGTCTCGCCCTGCGCGTCCATGAGAGTCTGGTGGGATCGGGGTCGGAGGGACGGCTACAGGCGGCCACCAGGACCTATTGGGGCATGCAAACTCTTCCCGGCACAGTTCTCTCCACCGGGTTCAGTGTGGAGCCCGTATGATATCGTAGCGGTGAGCCTCGACGGAGTGATCTATCACCTCCAGCTATGCCGACAGGCCGATCTAAACCTTTACGAGTTTGCCAATGAGCAACGATTCTGAAGGCTTGTTGCCATTGGTGCTGTGTTGGCCGCCGCCTCCGATTGCGTCCCCAGGGCTGTCGGGACGGCGCCCAACGTGACGCCCACTGCTGCCGAAGTGGCGGTTGCGTCCCTACCGTTTGATTCGCTCTGCGTCATTCCGGTGCACCTTGATCGCCATCGATTCGTCCATCAGCACGTGCCCAAAGCCAAGTCTGCTGCGACCCCAAGGCGCCCATGGAGGAGTTGTACGACTCGTCCATGCGGAGCCCTCCGCGAGGCGGCCGGGACGGACCATACTCCTGACCGCTATTCAGTCGATCTTTCGGCCAACCGAAGACACGGAGGTCTGCCTCGAGGCGGAGTTGGCCGGCGGGCGCAGGCGGCTTTGCCAACAAATTCGTACTAAGTGGCCTCAAGATTGGCGGCCGCGATATTGCGGTCGATGCTGAAATCGGCGGCAGTGGGCTTGGACAAGTTCACGTTCACGTCAAGGGGGTGGGTAAAATCCTCATCACCGCGGCCGATGACCTCAAGAACATTCCAGGCGAGATTCGGAGCAACGAGGCCGTGAAAGCTGCGATCCTGAAGGCCTTCGAATGGCTCTCCAACGTGAAGGACTGAAGAATGACCAAACGAGTTGCTGAAACGATCACGCTGTCCCTCGAGTATACAGGCGGCCGAGACGAACCGAAGCGAGGTGTTTTCAGAAACTTTCCGACGGAGCCGCCATTCACCGAGGAACTAGTTGTAGCAATCCGATCCGACTCGAACCCGGTGGCCGTTTGGGCAGGCGACCGGACTGACCGCCCGCAGGTTCACCTAGCTGGTACCGCTCGCGCGCTCGAAGCCTCTGGAGTCTATCTAGTCGCTCTCGCACGCTTGAAGACACAAGATCCCTGAGCCCTACGGTAGCTTCGACGACCTTCGATATGCAGATGGAGGGACAGTACGACTATTGCCGCGGCGCCTCAGTTCGGCTCCTGTCGGGGGCGGCGGAGGCGACCCATCAGGCCGCAAACAGGGGCCTACGCCGCGGTGAGCCACACTGGGAGCACGGCAACCTCGACGCGCGGGCCCTAGGTGTTCTCCCGGAAGGTGCGACCGTTGTCACCGTCGGCAAACTCGGAGGCCAGCTCATCGCGCTAGCCTCACGGACGTTCTATGGGAAGCAGCTTCCCGTTCCGGCCGATGTACTGAATACGCTGCGGAAAGTCTTTCGATGAGATCGGACCGGAATCTACGGGAACTTGTTGCCTCGGTGGAAGCGAGCCCGGTGCCTCGACCCGTCACTGTCCGGGGCGACTGGGCCCCCTCAGGGCCGGATGCCGGCGGGCGTAATCGAGGCCCCATTCGAGGATCTCGGCGCCGCGAAGGCCAATCCGCATGGCGGCCTGAATCGCGTCGTCCTCGGTCATCCCGTGGTCGAGGATGAAATGCGGCAGCAACGCCCCACCGACCCGATTCCCGCTGGCGCAATGAAACAGGAGCGGTCGGCCGGCGTTGGCGCGCACCACCTCGAGGATCCGTTCCAGCGTGGCGTCATCGAGGGTATCAGCGGTGACCGGAATGTTGAGGTATTCCAGCCCTAGCCGCCGGGTAGCCGCCGGTTCGTCGTACGGGCGGGGCTCCATGGGATCCCGGATGTCCAGGATGACCGTGACCCCGGCCGCCTTCAGCGCCTCGAGGTGCCCCGCCGACGGCTGGCCGCCGGTCAGCAGGTTAGGGAGGGGCGCCGCCGCGTTGGCGACCCCCGCGAGTGCGTCG
The DNA here is from genome assembly GCA_031375485.1 of Gemmatimonadota bacterium. Classification (GTDB taxonomy): domain Bacteria; phylum Gemmatimonadota; class Gemmatimonadetes; order Gemmatimonadales; family GWC2-71-9; genus SHZU01. Next base: position 4,036 of record JANMHX010000373.1, read on the forward strand.
AGTGGATTCGTCATTCCTGAAGATTAGCGCCCACCTTACCTTACCGGCCATGCTTCGGATTGCCCTCGCCCAATTTCGGCCCCGGAAGGCTGCCTACCGCGCCAACCTGGCCCAAGTTGGCCAACTCTTGGCGGAGTTGGCTACGGGAGCCGAGGCGCCCGATCTGGTGATCCTCCCGGAGACGGCCTTGACGGGCTACTTCGTCGAGGGCGGCGTCAAAGAACTGGCGGTGAGCGCCGAGCAGCTGTTCGCGGACCTTGCCGCGGAGCACCAAGCCTCCGGCCTGCCGCCGCTCGATCTGGTCACCGGCTTCTACGAAATCTGGAACACCCGGCTCCACAATTCCGCCCTGGTCGCTCGGCTCGGCGGGCCGGAGGCCGGGGTCAAGCATGTCCACCGGAAGATCTTTCTGCCGACCTACGGCGTCTTTGACGAGGAGCGGTTTGTCGAGCCGGGGCGATCGGTTCAGGCCTTCGACCTCGGGGGGTGCCGGGCCGCGGTGCTGGTCTGCGAGGATGCCTGGCATTCGCTGGTTCCGACCATTGCCGCGCTCGATGGAGCTCAGGTCATCATCATTCTGAGCGCCAGTCCGGCCCGGGGCATCCAGCCAAGCGGTGAGGGAGACGGCCGGCCCGAGAGTACCCTCCGCTGGGAGCGGGTGGCCCAATCGATCGCGGCCGAGCACGGGGTTTTTGTCGTGGTGACCCACTTAGTCGGGTTTGAAGGCGGCAAGGCGTTTCCGGGCGGATCGGTGGTCGTTGATCCCCGAGGGGCCGTTTTGGCCCGGGCCCCGATTTTCGAGGCCGCGGTAACCTCGGTGGCGCTCGACCTCGACGAAATCACCAGGGCCCGCGCCGAAGAGCCGCTGCTCTCCGACTTGGAAACCCATCTGCCGCATTTGCTCGAGTCGTTCACGGCGGGGCCGGAACCCAGGGCGGCCAACCCCGCCCGGCGACCGGACCGCCCGGCCATGCCGCCGCGGCAGGACGATCCCTTGGCCATCGATCCCGGCCTCACCGAGCGCTGGCTGGTGGAGTTCTTGAAGGACGAGGTGACTCGGCGGCGCGGCTTCGAGCATGTGGTGCTCGGGTTGTCGGGCGGGGTCGACAGCGCGGTGGTGGCGTACCTCGCCGCCAAAGCCTTCGGCCCCGACCACGTCACCGCGGTTCGGATGCCATACCGGTCGTCGAGCCAGGAGAGCCTCTCCCACGCCGACCTGGTGATCGAGGCCCTCGGCATCCACTCGAAGACCATCGAGATCACGGCCGGCGTGGAGGGCCTGGCGTCGGCCTTGGGCGACCGGCCCCCGCCGGCCCGGCTCGGCAACATCATGGCGCGGATGCGGATGATTACGCTCTTCGATCTCTCGGCGGCCGGCCGAGCAATCCCGTTAGGCACCGGCAACAAGACCGAGCGGTTGTTCGGCTACTTCACCTGGCACGCCGACGATTCGCCGCCGGTCAACCCGATCGGCGATCTCTTCAAGACCCAGGTGTGGGCCTTGGCGCGCCATCTCGGCGTTCCCGCCGCCATCGTCGACAAGGCGCCGACCGCTGACCTGGTGGCCGGCCAGACCGACGAAGGCGATTTCGGGATCAGCTACGCCCGGGCCGATCTGATATTGCATTGGGTCCTCTCGGGATATTCGAGCGAAGCGATCGAGCAGCTGGGCTTCTCGGCAGCCGAAGTGACCACGGTCAAGCGCCGGCTCGACTCGACCCACTGGAAGCGGAAGCTGCCGACGGTGGCCATGTTGTCGCCGACGGCCATCGGCGAGTTCTACCTTCGTCCGGTGGACTACTAACGATGCCGGAATCCCATCCGATGGGGTTTTCGAAGGGAGAAATCAGCACCTTCGTCATGCCGCACATGCAGAACGTCCTTGGCGATCTCTTCGGCGGCGACCTGATGGCCTTGGTCGACCAGGCGGCGGCCGTCGCGGCGATGCGCCATGCCGGCGGACCGGCGGTCACGAAGTCGATCGACCGGCTCGATTTCCACCACGCCATCCCGGTGGGGGCGCTGGTCACCTGCCTCGCCACGGTCGACTTCGTCGGCAATAGCTCGATGTCGATCACGGTGGAGGTCTACTCCGAGAACATCGCGACCGGGGCCCGGGTCCATACCCACACCGCCCGGGTGGTGTTCGTGGCGATCGACCGCAACCACAAGCCGTGCCGGGTGCCCCGGCTGGTGCCCGAAACCGCGGAAGAACACGCCCGGTACCAGGCGGCCCAAGCCCAGTACGAGGCCCGCCGGTCCTGATGAAGAAGGCGGTGACGGCGGTGCTTTCGGGAGGCGGCGCCAAGGCGGCGGCCCATCTCGGGGCGCTCGAGGTCCTGGCCCAAAATGGGATCATCCCGACCCGGTTGGTCGGGACCTCGATGGGAGCGGTCATCGCCGCGGGGCTCGCGGCCGGCCTCTCGGTGGCCGAGGTTCACCGCCGGTTGAGCCGGATCCGGAAAGACGATGTGGCCAAGTTCGACCGCACGGCCCTGGTCAAAGGGGTGTTCTCGCAGTCGCTGTTGAAGGGCCCCCGGCTCCGGGAAACGTTAGGCACGCTGTTGCCGGTGACCCACTTTGCCGAGCTCAAACTGCCGCTCTCGGTGACGGCGGCCGATCTCGACACCGGCGAGCTGATCGTCTTCGGGGACGGCGGGGTGATGGACGTGCCGCTGGCCGACGCGCTCTACGCCTCGTGTGCGCTGCCGGTCCTCTACCCGCCGGCCGAGTTGCTGGGGCGGCGACTGGCCGACGGAGGCCTCCGGGCGGTGGTGCCACTGGAAGTCGCGGCCCGATTCCCGGCCGACACCGTCGTGGCCATCGACGTCGGGCCGGGGTTCGACGCGGGACCTTCGCGGAACCGGCCGCCCCCGGCGTTGGTCCGGGCCCACAATGACTCGCAGTTCGTGTTGATGGCCACCAACACGGCGCTCCAAGTGGCGCTCTGGCGGGCCACGCCCGGCCGGCCGCGGCTGATCTATATCCGGCCCCTGATCCACCGGGGTGAGACCTTTGCGGTCGGGCAGGTCGAAGCCTACGCCGAGGCCGGCCGCGACGCGGCCCGCCTGGCGCTGGGCCGACCCGCTTGACCGACTGGAGTGATGGGTCGATGATTGGGGGTGGGTCCCCCCGATCCGGAGGCAACACCGTGGCCGAATTGAAGATCTTTTCCGTCGCGGAAGCCGAACGGACGCTGCCCCTCGTCCGGAAGATTCTCACCGATCTCAAAGTCGAATACGATGAGTGGCGGGAGGCGGTGGCCGGCTACGAGGTTCTGGCGGCGGCGAGTCGGGCCGACACCGGCGAAACCGCCGAACTGCTCCGGAGCCGGGGCCGGGTGACGGACGCGGCGACCCGGATCAACCTCGGTCTGCTCGAACTCGAGGCGGTCGGGTGCCAATTCAAAGGGTTCGAAGACGGGCTGGTCGATTTCTACGCCCTTCGGGACGACCGGCTGGTGTTCCTGTGTTGGAAACTGGGCGAAGCGCACATCACTCACTGGCACGAGGTCGACGCCGGCATTGCGGGCCGGCAACCGATCGACGCGGCCGACTTCAGCGGAATCATTCCTTGAGACATCTTTGGCTTTTGGCCCACTTGGTAGGCTTCACCATGTGGTTAGGCGGCGGGTTGTCCGCCATGTTCGTCGGCTTGGCTTCGAAGCGGGAGCCCCGCGAACATCTCGGCACCGCCATGCGGATGCTGGCGGCGATCTATCAGGCGTTGGTGCTGCCGGGATCGCTGCTGGCGGTGGTGTCGGGACTGGTGCTGTCGCTCATGATGTACGGCGGTCCGACGGTTGCCGGCGTGAGTCACTGGCTGATGGCCATGCAGGGCACCGGTCTCCTGGCGGCGTTGATCACGCTCCTCGTGCTGGTGCCGGGGGCCGGCAAGCTCGTCAGGGTCGATCCGGTGGCCCAGCCCGACCTGTTCGACGCGCTCCGGAAGAAGCAAGCGCGGTTCGGGATGATTTCCGGGTTGCTTGGCCTGCTCGCGCTTTACGCGGGGGCAATGGGGAGGCCGTGACCCTCGGCGCTCGGCGCTCGGCGCTCGGCACTCGGCGGCCGGTGGAGCAGAGGGGTTTGACGGGGCAGATTGGGCAGTGGGCTTGGCGGGCGGTGCAGATGAGGGCGCCTAACTCCATGAGGCCCTGATTGAAGGCCCAGGCGGTCCCGCCGGCGCGGGGGACCAGGGCGGCGGCGGTGGTCCACAACTTGTGCTGGTCCTGGGCTTTGGTGCCGGCTCTCGGGTGGAAGGCTCGTTTGAGAACCCGGGCCACGTTGGTGTCGACGGCGGGTTCGGCTTGTTCGAAGGCAAAGCTCGCCACCGCTCCGGCCGTGTACCGGCCGACGCCAGGGAGCGAGCGGAGCTGGTCAACGTTGCTCGGGATCGTCCCATCTCGCTCGGTCACGACCGTTTGGGCCAGCCGATGGAGGTTCGCGGCCCGGCGGTAGTAGCCGAGTCCCTCCCAACTTTCCCTTACCATGCTCGGAGTGGCGGCGGCCAAGGCGCCCAAGTCGGGGTACTCGGCCAAGAAGCGGTGGTAGAAGCCCTCCACCCGGCTGACCTGGGTTTGCTGGAGCATGAATTCGGACACCAGGACCCGATAGGGGTCCCTGGTTTGGCGCCACGGCAGGTCCCGCCCGTGCTTCCGGAACCAGGCTACGATCCGGCGCCGAAAGGCTGTCAGGGTGGACTTCGACGGCATGGGGGGGCAAGATATAGCCATGGCAACAGCAGTGCTTGGGGTTCCTCGGCTGGTTGGCCGGGTCGTCCTTACGTTTTTGGCACATCTCGGGCGGTTCAGCGCGATGTGCGCTGAGATATTCCGGGGTTTTCGGGACTGGCGGGTCTGGGTTCCCCGGACGGTCACCGAGTGCGCCAATATCGGGGTTGGAAGCCTGCTGATCGTGTTGGTGGTTGCCGGGTTTGCCGGGGCCGTGACGGCGTTCCAGTCCGGCTATCAGTGGCAAACGAGCCTGCCGCTCTACGTCTTGGGCACCCTCATCGTCACCAACATCGTGTTGGAACTGGGGCCGGTCCTGGTTGGCCTGGTCTTGGCCGGCCGGATCGGAGCCCGCTACGCCGCCGAACTCGGCACGATGCGGGTGACCGAGCAAATCGATGCCCTGGAAAGCCTGGGCCGCTCGCCGGCGTCTCACTTGATCATTCCGCGCGTCCTGGCGGGCTTCCTGATGGTCCCGATTCTCGTGGTCATTGCCGACGTGGTGGCGGTGGTGGTGGCGTGGTACGCGGTCAAGCGGGTGCTGCCGGTTACCGACGAGGATTTTGCCTACGGGGCCCAGTATTTCTACCGGACCTTTGACGGGTACTACTCCGTCATCAAGGCCTTTTTCTTCGGTGGCGCCATCAGCCTGATCTCCTGCTACGTCGGCTTCAACACCAAGCAGGGGGCCGAAGGCGTGGGTCGGGCCACCACCGCCGCGGTCGTGGCCAGTTCGGTGGTCATTCTGCTCCTGAACGCCACGCTGGCTCGTCTGCTCCTCAACCAATGATTGAGCTTCGGGGCATCAAGAAGCGGTTCGGGGAGCAAATCGTCCTCGACGGCGTCGACTTCACCGTCGCCGACGGCGAGACGGTGGCGCTGATGGGACCGTCGGGCACCGGAAAGAGCGTGCTCCTCAAGCACATCAACGGCCTGATCCATCCGGACGCCGGACAGATTTTGGTCGACGGCAAGAACGTGGCCCTGCTTCGGCGCGATGATTTGGCCGAGCTTCGGATGAAGATCGGGTATGTGTTTCAAAACGGCGCCCTCTTCGACTCGATGAATGTCTACGAAAATATCCGGCTCGGCATCGTCAATCAAAAGCACTACAGCGATGAGAAGTTCTGCCAGGCCAGGGTTGCGGAGTGTTTACGGCTGGTCAATCTGGCTCCGGAGACGCAGGAAAAGTTCCCGGCCCAACTGTCCGGCGGGATGCGGAAGCGGGTCGGGATTGCCCGGGCCATTGCCGGCCAGCCGAAGTACCTGTTGTACGACGAACCGACCTCCGGCCTCGATCCGGTCAACTCGGACATCATCGACCGGTTGGTCAAGCGTTTAGCCGGCGAACTCGGCATTACCAGCGTGATGGTGACCCACGACGTGCGCGGCGCCTTCCGGGTGGCCGATCGGGTGGCGCTGCTGAGTGAGGGCCGGATCGTATTGCAGGGCACACCGGAGGAATTCAAGGCGTCGACCATCGACCAAGTGCGAGCGTTCCTGGAACGGGATTTCGAGACCGACGAGGCTGCCTGAGCGGACTATGGATCTTCATCATAAACAAGAAGTAACGGTTGGGTTGCTGGTCCTCAGCGGGATCGGTCTGTTCATGGCCGGTACCATGTGGCTCAAGGGCAGCAGCTTCTCGAGCTCCGGCGACCAGGTCAGGATTTCCTTCGCCGATGTTGGCACGTTGAAGCGGGGCTCGGCGGTGCGGGTGTCCGGTGTGAACCTCGGCTCAGTCGAACGGATTGACTTCGAGGGTGTGGGCCGGGTGATGATCACCGTCAGCCTGAAGCCGCTGGTGCAGCCGAAGATCGATGCCACCGCGAAGCTCGGGTCCGCCGGTCTGATGGGCGACGCGCTGATCATTTTTAACCCCGGCACATCGAGCCAGCCGTTGCCCAAGGGGGCGACGATTCAGGGTACCATCGATCAGGGCTTGATGGATCTCGGGACCGAGCTCGGCGACAAGGCCAAAGAGGCGATGACCGGCTTTAACGAGATCGCCAACAAGAAGCTGGCCGACAACCTGAACGCCACCCTCTCGGCGATGCAGCGAATGATGGGCGTGTACACCAACACCAAGTCCGGTCCGGTCAGTGACCTCACCGCCACGATGCGGCAGCTCCAGACCCTGACCGCCCATCTCGACTCGACCCTGGCCGGCGCCAATTTGCCGACCACGCTCAGGAAGAGCGACACCCTGATGACCAATTTGTCGGCAACGACCCAGGAGTTCACGGTGACGGCGGCCCGGTTCGACAGCCTGCTTCAGAAGATCAATCGGGGCCAGGGCACCCTCGGCAAGTTCGTCACCGATACCGCCCTGTACGCCGAGCTGACGAAGGTAGCCACCTCCGTGAAAGAGCTGGTTGACGAGCTCAAGAAACACCCCGGCAAGATCACGATCCAGATCAAGGCGTTTTAGGCCGGCCTCAAGACCCTGCCTGCCACGCCGATACTGGGTGGCATGCAGATCGTCGCCTCGAACATCCAGCTCAGCAGCGCCCATCGGTTCGAGGCCGCCCACTCGGTTCGGGAGCGGCTCACCGTGGCCGTTCGACCCGCCGAGGACTCGTTTGTCCGCGGGGCGAGCGGGGATCACGATCTCGAGAAGTTGGCCAAGCTCCTGAAGCGGTATTTCGAGGGCCGTCCCGGGGAGGGCAACAACGAGAAGTCGGCCGACCGGATCGATCGCCTGGTGGCCCGGATCGGCGAGCGACGCGGCGACCAAGCAGTTCAGTTCGACGTCAAGTACCAGCGCCGGGAATCGGAGCGTGAGGTCGAGGTCACCAGTTTCCGGGCCGCCGGCAGTGTGGCGACGGCCGACGGACGCCAGATCGACTTTACCGCCGCCCTCGATTTGGCCCGGGTCTATGCCCGGACCGAAACGATCTCGCTCCGGGCTTCGGGAACGCTGAATATCCCGTCGGGTGCCGGCGCTCCGGCACCGGTGCCGTCGCCCGCGGCTGCCCCGGCCCCGGGAGGCGTCGCACCACCCAGCCAGCAAGCCCTCTCGGTCGGCGGCAGTGTGCTGGGGCTTGACGGGAACGAGGACGGCCGGATCGATGCCGCCACGGAACTGGTGGGACAGAGCGGCAACGGGTTCGCCGAGTTGGCGGAGTACGATGAGGACGGCAACGGCTTCATCGACGAGGGCGATAGCATCTTCAGCAAGCTGGCGTTGGTGGACCAAGGCGCCACCGGTTTGACCGCCGACACTTTGGAGAGCCGCGGGGTCGGGGCGATCTTCACCGGGTCGGTGGCCACGCCCTACCGGTTTACCGATGAGTCGAACCAGACCGTGGCGACGGTGTCCCGGTCGGGGATCTACCTCAACGAAAACGGGACCACCGGCATTGCCCAGCAGGTCGATGTTCTGATCTAGCACCGGCCGAGGTTAATTTGCCGCGATGCTCGGGGTGACTTTCCTGGGGACCGGCGCGGCCTGTCCGACCGTCGAACGCAACGTTTCCGGCCTGGCGCTGATGCGCGAGGGCGAAATGATGCTGTTCGACTGCGGCGAAGGCACCCAGCGCCAGATGATGCGCTACGGCGTGGGTTTCAGCTTTTCCGAGATCTTCTTTTCCCACTACCACTCCGACCACCTCCTGGGCGTCATCGGGCTCTTCCGCACCATGGGGCTGCTCGATCGAAAAGAGGGTGTCACTCTCTACGGGCCGAAGCACGCCCAGCGGATCATCAGTCACGCCCTCTCGGTCGGGGTCGAGCGAACCAAGTTTCCGGTCGAGATCATCGAAGTGAAGCCGGGCGACCGGTTGAAGCGGAAAGAGTACGACATCGCCGTGTTCGAAACCGAGCACCGGACCGACACGGTGGGCTACGCCCTGGTCGAGCGCGACCGGTTGGGCCGGTTCGATCCCGAGGTGGCCAAGTCGTTGGGGGTGTCCGAGGGCCCCCTGTGGGGGCAGTTGCACCGGGGCCTGTCCGTGACGCTCCCGGACGGCCGGGTCGTGCCGGCGGACGGTATCGTCGGGCCGCCGCGGCCGGGCCGGACCGTGGTCTACTCCGGCGATACCCGCCCTTGCCGGGGGGTCAAAGACGCCGCGCGCGGCGCCGACCTGCTGATCCATGAGGCCACGTTCGGGTCGGACGAGCGCCAACGGGCGGTCGAAACCGGACACAGCACGGCGGGGGAGGCGGCGGAGCTGGCGCGCGATGCCGGCGTCAAACGCCTGGTGCTGACCCACATCAGCGCCCGATACAGCCGGGAAGCGCCCGAGTTGATCGACGAGGCCCGAGAGCTCTTTCCAACGGTGACCATTGCCCGCGATGGCATGGCGGTCGACGTGCCGTTCCCGGACCAAATCCGGGGCGCCAACGGCGGTTAGCCGATCAAGCGGAAGATGGCCGCCACCAGCTGCTCGGGGTTGTAGGGCTTCTGCAGGAACGCCGCCCGGCGCTCTGACGAAATCAAATCGGGCCGGAACTCCTGGGTGTAGCCCGAAGTGAACAACACCGGCAGATCGGGATTGTCCGCCCACACCCGCTCCGCGAGTTCATCTCCCGAACGCCTCGGCATCACAATGTCGGTGACGATGCACCGGACCCCCGGGGCCTCGGCCCAGCGCTCCGTAGCGGCCAGTCCGTCCACGGCTTCCACTACCTCGAATCCGGCGGTTTTGAGGATTCGCGCCGCGATCGCGCGTACCGCGGCTTCGTCCTCGACGAGAAGGATCAACCCCGACCCGCGAGCCCGATTGCCGGCCGGCGCCTTGGCGGCGGCCGGTGGCTGCTCACGGGTGGCGGGAAACTGGAGGGTGACACAGGTACCCCGTCCCGGCTCGCTGTCGATGCCGATGGTTCCGCCGGCCTGCTGGACGATGCCATAGCTGGTGGCCAGGCCAAGGCCGGTGCCGGTGCCGGCCGGTTTGGTCGTGAAGAAGGGGTCGAAGGCCCGGAGTTTGGTGTCCTCCGACATGCCCATGCCGGTATCGGTGATCCGGAGGGTTACCAAGCCCGGCGTATCGTGATCGGCGTGGACTCGGAGTGATCCGCCGCCAGGCATCGCGTCGCGGGCATTGGCGCAGAGATTCAGGAACACTTGCTCGATCCGATGGGGATCGGCCCGGATGACGGCAGGCGAAGGTGAGGGCCGCCACTCGAGGAGGATGGACTCGCCGGCCAGACGCCGGAGGATCGGGAGCAGGTCGGTGATCAGGTGGTTCAGGTCGATCACCCGGGGCGCCACCGGCTCCCGGCGGGCAAACGCCAGTAAGTGGTGGGTCAGGTGGGCCCCCTTCAGCGCGGCCGCCGCGATTTCCTCGGCGTAGGCCCGCGTCATCGAGTCGGACGGGAGCGCCTGCACCAGCAGGCTGGCGTTGCCTTGGACCACGGTCAGCAGGTTGTTGAAGTCGTGCGCCACGCCCCCGGCCAGCCGTCCCACCGTTTCGAGCCGCTCGGCCTCGGCCAGCCGGCGTTCGAGGCCCCGGCGCTCCGTCACGTCCCGGGCCACGACCAAGATCCCGCCCAGCGACGGAACATTCTCGCAATTGGTGCCGCTGCACTCCAGGACCATCCAATGTCCCTCGGCGTGACGGACCCGGATTTCCGCCGTGGCAACGGCGCCCGGCCGGTCGCGGAGCGACGCGAAGGAGGCGATCGTCCGGTCCCGGTCGTCGGGGTGGACCAGTCCGAACATCGAGCCGCCGATCAGGCGGTCGTTCGGAATGCCGAGGAACCGGCGGTGCGGGCGGAGGTCAACGAGGTAACGACCCTCGGCGTCGAGCACCGCGATCCCGTCTGGAACCTGATCGAGAATCGAACGGAAGCGGGCCTCGCTGGCCTCGATGTCGGCCCGCAACGACTTCTCGCGGTCAATGGCGGCCGCCGCCGTGACCCGTTCGCCGCTCAGGAGCCACACGATCATCGAGAGCGCCATGGCGGTCATGGCCACGGCGTCGAGGTGGCCGATGGCTACCAGCCGGTCGAGGGTGGCCTCCGGGCGGCTTCCATCGCCCTGGAGGGCGGCCACCGCATACCCTGCCATCGGAACGGCATAGGCCCCAATGGACCCGGCCAGCATCCGGGCGCTCCGCCAGATCCGGAACGAGGCCACCAGACATCCGACGGCCGCCCCGCCCAATCGGAGAGGGTAGCGAAGGAACTCAGGCGCGATGACACTGGTCAGAAGGGCGAGGATCGCCGCCGCGCCGGCTAGCCAGCCGAGGACCGGCCGGGGCACGTCCCGCCCCTTGCGGAAGGCATGGCTTCCCGCGGCCAGCGCCGCCAGGGCAATGAACCCGAGCCAATCGTTGGCGAAGCCGAGCCAAAGCGCCGGGGCTTGGATGATTCCGGGCCGAACCGACGAGGCGGCCTCGATCGCGGTCAGGAGCTTGAACCCGGCGATGGCGACCCAGGCCCCGCCCCAGAGGGACAGGAACTGACGCCGGTCGTGGCGCACGAGCATGAAATGGGCAACCGCAAGCGAACCCGCCAAAAGGGCGTGACTCGCCTGCTGACCGACAAAAGCCAATACGTCGGAGCGCATCGGAAACTGGATAGTCCAGGGCCCGAGTCGCCGTCGCGACTAGGCCCCCTCGGGGGAAGTCTGTGCCGCCAATCGGCGGAAATCTATCGAGGTCCGCTCGTTTGGGTACCACGCGCCATCGTCGGGGAGCCGGCCGGACAGGCCGAGCGCCCGCCCGGTCCGAATCCGGCGGCGCCAACTGGCCAGCTCTTCGGCGGCGGCCACCGGCTGCAGCTCGGCGCCGGTCTCAAAGAGGTGGCTTCGATCGGAGAGTGCCGTGACCCGGGCCTCCCGGCCGATCGTGGCCTTGAACCAGAGCACGGCCCGCTCCAGGCGCCGCAGGCTCGAGGTGTGGACCAGGGCCCGGAACCGGTCCGGCAGAATGGCGAACTCGTCCACAATCAATTCAGGAAACCGATTCGGCATCTCTCGCCACCGGTCCAGGACGAGGCGGCCCAGGAGACTGGCATCGACCCGTTTGGGGCCGAACGCCACGAGTGAGGGGACCCGCCCGGCGGTCCAGAGAGTGACGGCCCAAATACCCGAATGCCAGATCATCGTTGTGTCCCGCGGTTGGAGGCGGGAACACAGTAGCAAAGGCCCGGTCAGGCCACATAACCAAAACGTCCGCTATTTGGCTCCGGGCGCCGCAAACCGGGCCACATAGGCCGGGACATCGAATTTCTTCGCGGCCGCCGTCAGGCTCATGTACCGAACCGTGCCGAAGATCGGCCGGCGGTAGAACGGCCGGTCGTACTTGCCGAAACACCACAGAATTCCGCCGTAGGAACTCGGATCCCGGCCGTCGAGGGCGTATTTGTGATTCAAGTGCTCGAGAATGCGGAGTGCGGCCGCGGCGTCCTTGGTCCACATCAGGACCGACTTGCCCCAGAGCATGCGGACATAGTTGTGGATCTCGCCGTGGTCGACCAGGGAACGCTCCGCGGCATTCCACAACGGGTCATGGGTTCGGCCCGCTTCGAGGTCTCCGTCGGCGTAGAGTGCGGGTCTCGGATCCTCGGAGTGGTCGTTCAGTTCTTTGCGGGCCCACTCAGGTACTACAGCCAGGGTGCGGTGCTTGGAGTTCTGGAACACGAGGTTGTGGGCCAACTCACGCCAGGTGAGGGCCTGATCGAGAAAGGTGGCGTACTGGTTGTCGGGGCCGGCTTGCCGGGCGGTGAGCAGCACTTCCTGGATGCTGATCGTGCCGAAATGAAGGTGAGGGGACAGCCGGCTCGTCGCATCGACATTCGGGTCGCCCCGTTGGTCGTACCGCGGCAGTCCATGGGTCACGAAGTCATGGAGTCGGGCCCTGGCGGCGCGTTCGCCGCCCGGCGTGGCCGGGGTCGGTCCAACGGAGTGGTCGATGTCACAGTCGGCGACCAGAGCCCGAAGATCGTCTTTGGTGCTGCCGGCGTGCAGACGTTCCTCGAACGGAATCTCGATCGGGCGGCGGTTGATGGGGTCGGGATTTTCGACTGGGTAGAGGTGGTGGGGCAGGGCGTCCATCAGGACCGGCCGAATCGACCGGGCCACGAGGTATTCCTTGGTATGAAACCGCATCGGGACCACCGTGGCGGAATCGACCGCCACCACCGGGGTGTCGAGGCGGTCGCGAAGCCGTTTCAGCTGCCGCGGTTGAATGAAGGTCGGAAAGAAGTCGGTCACCACGAGCGCGGCCCGGCGGCCGAGGGCCGTGAGCGGCGATTCCTGGGTGGCGCGGCCGGCCTGCTCGGTTCGGGTCTCGAGGTAGAACGAGTACTGGATGCCCCGTTCGCCGAAGCCCCGATACAGATCGCGAGCCGATTCGAGGATGAAGGTGTGGAATCGATCGCTGGCCCATGGGTAGTCGTGACGGAGGCCTTGGTAGACCAACACCGGCAAGCCGAGCTGGTTGGCTTGCTCGATCGCGAAATTGAGGGCGAAGTTGGCCCGGGAACGCATGGTGACGCCCTGCATCCAGTAGAGCACGAACTCGCCATTCCGGCGGGGACCGCGCTCATCGGCGGCGTGGATTCGGAGGGAATCGACCATGGTGGGGATGGTAGCCTCGATCGGGGTCGGCCCGCCACTTGGCTTGCGGTCCCTGCCTCTTTTGTGGCATTCCTGCCGGATCGTCGGACGGTTCGGGGTTGCCGAACGGCGGCCTGATCACGTGTAAGTGCATGAGGTGTATTGCTTTGTCGGAAAGGGCCCCGATGGGGCCCGACAATTGCTATGAAGGGAGTTGCATTCCAAGAGCAGCGGTGAGGGAGAGCTAGGGACGGGGCTATAGGACTAAGTTCCCCCCGAACCGGTTCCCACTCACCGCTCGTTTTTTTCCGGTCCCGCCCCGAGAATCTTGTTTCTATCGCATTGTCAGACAATGAGATAGGGATGTCGGCGCGGGCTGATCACCGGTTGACGGGTTCGGGCGAGGTCACTAGCTTAGTCGCCTGTTCGGGGCGGTAGCTCAGCTGGGAGAGCGCTGCAATCGCACTGCAGAGGTCAGGGGTTCGATCCCCCTCCGCTCCATTCATTGCCCCTTGGTGTAACTGGCAACACGTCTGACTCTGGATCAGAAGAGTCCTGGTTCGAGCCCAGGAGGGGCAACTTCCAAAGCCGCCGTGAGGCGGCTTTGTTCGTTTCCCCTCCGCTCTCGTTCCCTCGCTGGCGCTTCGGGGTCGAGCCCAGGAGGGGCAACTTCCAAAGCCGCCGTGAGGCGGCTTTGTTCGTTTCCAGCCAGGTCACGGCGAGGTCACCGGTACGGGCGTACTTCCGGGTAGTTCTCTCACCCCGAGGCGTACCGTGCTTCCCAATTGGATTACCCTGTCGCGGTTTCCGCTGCTGCTGATCAACGTGCTGGTGTTCTACTTTGGATCGCCGCCGATTCGACTGGCCGCGGTGGCCCTATTGTTCATCGGGCTCACGCTCGACACGGTGGATGGTGTGGTGGCCCGAAAGACCGGGCAGACCAGTCTCTTCGGGAGCGTCCTCGATATCGCGGCTGACCGCACCTACGAGTTGGTCCTCTGGCTCTGCTTTGCCGACCTTGGGATGATCCCGTTGGTCATCCCGCTCCTGGTGATTGCCCGGACCACCCTCACCGACGCATTCCGAGCCCTCTGGGTCGGGCAGGGCACCGCGCCGTTTGCCGGACACCGGACCCCGCTCGGGCGGTTTCTGGTGGCCTCGCCGTTCATGCGGATCGGCTACACCATCACCAAGACCACGACCTTCTGCGGGTTGGCGTTGGCCCAGGCTTTGGGCGGACTTCCCGGGATGGTTGCGGTCTTCCAGGTGACCGCCTGGGCCGCGGTCGTCTTCTGCTGGTTCCGCGGCGCGCCGGTCATTGGGCACGCGATCCGGCACTACTGGGGCGTCAGCCCCGGGGGTGAGTTGCGGCGGTCGTAGTCGACGAGGCCGTCGACCAGATGGATGGTCCGGTCGCATTGTGCCGCCAGCCGGTCATCGTGGGTCACGATGATGCAGGTGATCCCTCGCTCCTGGTTGAGCCGGCGGAGCAGCCTGAGGACTTGCTCGCCCGATTCCTGGTCGAGATTGCCGGTGGGTTCGTCGGCCAAGACCAGGGCGGGCGAGAGTGCCAAGGCTCTGGCAATCGCCACCCGCTGTTGTTGCCCCCCCGAGAGCTGGGCCGGCGGGGAATTCCGCTTGTCCGCCAGGCCGACGTCATCGAGCAGGCGCTCGGCGGTTTGCCGGAGTTCGGCACCCATGGAGCCGGTCTGCGCGAAACCCGGCAACATCACGTTCTCCACGGCCGTAAAGGCCGGCAACAGATGGTGGAATTGAAACACGAACCCGATCGTCTGGCCGCGGAACCGGGCCAGGCCATTGGGGTCGAGCGTTCCGGTATCGGTCCCGGCCATGACCAGCCGGCCGGCGGTCGGCTGGTCGAGCAGTCCGATCAGGTTGAGCAAGGTGCTCTTGCCGGATCCCGACGGGCCGGTCAGCGCCGCGAACTCACCCCGCTCCACCACGAGGTCAATCCCCCGGAGGGCCCGGGTTATGACGACGGAACCGTAGTTCTTGGTCAAGCCCTCGAGCGTGAGGATCGGGTCAGCCATTGCGAATCGTGACGGCGGGGTCGAGGCGAGACGCGCGCCGAGCCGGGAGATAGGCGGCGAGCAGGGCCGTGATGGTGGCGGTGGCCGACGCCCGAAGGTAGAGCCCCAGCCTGAGTTCAACGGGAAAGGTGGCGGTGCCGTCAGGGTTTTTGACCAGACTCGCGAAGAACGCGCCGAGTCCGATGCCGAGCAGCACGCCGGCCACCGATCCCAAGAGGCCGACGAGCCCGCCCTGAAAGAGAAAAATCCGGAGGATCTTCGCCCGGGTCGTCCCGTACGCCATCATGATGCCGATCTCTTTCGACTTCTGCACCACCGTCACCGCGAGCACGCTCGCAATGCCGAGGGCCACGGCCAGGATCACGAAGGTCTGGATCATGTTGCTGGAGGCGCTTTGCGACCGGAGTCCCACCAAGAGTTGGGAGTTGCTGCTCATCCAGCTTTCCGACAGGAGCCCGGTTTGCTGGCCGATGACCTTGGCGATCGGTTCAGCCTCGAAGATCCGGTCGACCTTGACCTCGATGGTGGAGACACCGCCGTCGAGGCCGAACAAGGTCTGGGCGGCACGGAGCGGGACGAGGACCCATCGTTCGTTGAGATCCTTGTTGCCGATGTCGATGGTGCCGACCACGGTGTAGATCGCGGTGGTCCCGGATCCGACGAGGAGCCGGAGTTTGTCGCCGATGGTGACGCCGAGGGCCTGGGCGAGCTCGACGCCGATCACGGCCTGGAAGCCGTTGATCGTCAGGGTGCCGTCGACGAGGCGGGCCTTCAGGTCGACGATGGCGGAGTAGCCTTCCGGATCGAGACCGCGGATCGCGACGGCTTTGGTGCCGTTGCCGCGGAGGGCGAAGGCCGGGCCATTGACCGTCGGCGCCACGGCGATCACGCCCGGCGTGGCGGCGATGATGGCGGCTACTTGCTGCCATTGGCGGACCGACCGGATCCGTTGCGGGGGGCGGATGATCCGGGCGTCGGCGCCGTCGATGGAGTCGAGACCGACCGTCCGGGGGATGTCCTCGAGCGGGCGGACCACGATATGGGCCTGATTGCCTAACGTCCTCGAGATGATGCTTTCTTGGAGCCCGTTGATGAGGGCCGATAAGAACACGATCGTGGCCACCCCGACGGCCACCCCAGTGAGGATCAGCGCCGTCTGGGTGCGGCCCTCCCGGAGGAAGCGAAGCGCGACGAACCACTCGAACTTCATCCGGTCAGGCCTTGGGCCGGGCCCGCATCCCGACGACGGCGTTTCGGGCACCGGCGCCGACGACCCGGTCACCCTCGGCAGGGCCGGTAAGGATTTCCGCCGATTGTTCGGTCCGGATGCCTAACGTCACCGGCAGGCGAACGACCCGGCCCTCCTGGATGATCATGACCCACGGCGCCGGGGTCACCAAGTCCCGGATGGCGCTCGACGGGAGCACCAGGGCCTTCGAGCGGCGGGCGGTTTCAACTTGGACCGACACGGTCATGTCCGGGCGAAGATAGGCCGGCACGCTGTCGACATCGAGCCGGATTTCGACCGTGCCCTGATCCGGATCGATGGCGGGGGCCACATAGACGACCCGGGCGGCGAACGTCTGTTCCGGGAACGCCTCGGCCGAGGCGGTGGCCGGTTGGCCTTCGCGGAGCCGGGCCACGTCTTTTTCATCGGGCACCGCGACCAGTTGGGTGGTTCCGTCGAGGGCCAGGGTCAGGACCACCCGGCCCGACTGGATGGCGTCGCCGGGCTCGACGTCGCGGGTCAGGACTCGGCCGGTACCGGGCGCGGTGATCCGAGTGTTGGCGAGCCGAGCCCGGGCCAGGGCCACGGTCGCCTGAGCCTGCGCCAGGGTGGCTTCCGAACCCCGACGCTCCGATCCGGCTCCCGCGGTGGCGTCTTTCTGGGCCACGGCGATATCCCGCTGGCTGCGGGCGGCGGCCAGCACCTGATTGGCGAGGTCGAGCTGCTCCGTGGATGTTGCGCCCGCGGCCACGAGCCGTTGGGTCCGTTGGTAGTCGAGTTCGGCCTTCTGGAACGCCACTTCAGCCGATCGGAGGTTGGCCGAGGTCACCATGGCTCGAACCTCTCCGACACCGGCAAGCCCGGCCTCGGCCTGCCGAAGCGCCGCTTCGGCCTGGAGCAGCTGCGCCCGGGTCTCGGCATCGTCGAGTTGGAGGAGGACTTGTCCGGGACGGACCCGGTCGCCCTCCCGGACAGCGACTGTCTTGACGGTGCCGGAGACCGCCGAACCCAGACGCGCCGTAGACAGACTCCGGACTCGGCCGGTGGCGACGACCGATTGAACGAGGTCCCGGCGTTCCACGGGGATGGTCTCGAGGGCGACCGGCCTGACCCGAGACCAAGCCCACCAGGCCAGGACCAAGGCGCCGACGACGAGAAGGGTCCGGCGCGAGGCAAATTTCTGAAGGAATGGGCTCATGGGAGCCGACAAGATAGCGCCACCGGCTGGTCCCCGCCCGGGGCTGGAGGGAGTAAATTGTCCGGATAAACCCTTGACCGGTGGGCGGCATCCAAGCTCTCGTGACTTCTTGGGCCATTCCGATTCCCGTGGCGCGCACCACTGGCGCTGAATTCGGCACTGCCGACCGATCGGGCGACCCGATCGTGGCGGCGGCGGCCGGTGGAGACGAGACCGCCTTCGAGCAGCTCTATCGGACCCATGTCGGCCGGATCCACGCGCTCGTCATTCGGCTGGCCGACAATCCGGGCCATGCCGACCAACTCACCCAAGATGTATTCGTTCGGACGTGGGAGCGGCTGGCCAGCTTCCGCGGCGAGAGCAGCTTTGCCACCTGGCTGCACCGGCTGGCGGTCAACGTGGTCCTCACGGACCGCCGGAGCGCGTGGCGCCGGACTCGTCGGGTCAGCCCCGAGGGCGATTTGATTGACCTGGAACCGGAAGCCCGGCCCGCGACGCCGGGGCTTCGTCTCGATCTCGACCGGGCCATCGCGGGTCTTCCGCCGGGGGCCCGGACGGTATTCGTGCTTCATGATGTTGAGGGCTACGAGCATGCCGAGATTGCCGAGCTTGCCGGGATCGCGGTGGGCACTTCCAAAGCCCAGCTGTTTAGGGCCCGACGACTTCTTCGCGAGGCGCTCGACCGATGACCTGTGATGGCGTACGCGACCGACTGGACCGTCATGTGGCGGGGACGCTCGATCCCGCCGAGTCGGGGGCGCTGGCCGAGCACGTGGCCGGGTGTGCGGCGTGCCAAGCCGACCTCGAGGCGGCGCGGTTTCTCGTCGCCCCGACGGCCGGGCTTCGCCGGGAGATCGTCCCGGCGGCCGATCTCTGGCCGGGGATTGCTCCGCGGCTCGGGGCGGGTCCTCGGCGGCTGTCCCTTCCGGTCTGGTGGCTGGTGGCCGCAGCCGTGTTCCTGGTTGCCGTGAGCTCGGCGCTCACGGTGGCGGTGGTCCGCCGGCCCCGGCCCGCCGCTGCGGTCGATTTCGCCTCGACGGAGGCCCGGTACCAGCAGGCCGCGCTGGCCGTGGCCGGGTTGTACGAGCAGGCCCGGGACTCCCTGGCGCCGGACACCCGGCTGGTGTTGGAACGGAATCTCGCCGTCATCGAGCGGGCGTTAGGCGAGGCGCGCGAGGCGCTCCGGTCCGATCCGGCCAACCGGACCATCGAGGCGATGGTGGTGGCCGCCTACCGGCGGAAGATCGATTTTCTCGAACGAGCTGCCGCGCTCGACCGGGAGAGCTGAGATGCGGGCCTGGACGTGGGGTCTCGCGGGATTGATCGGGGCCGTGCCGCTGGGCGCCCAAACCAAGCAGTCCAAGGCGTTTGCGGTGGCGCCGGACGTGGCCGTGCGGATTCACAATCTCGTGGGGCTGGTCCGGGTCACGGGGTGGGACCGTGACTCGATCGTGGTGGCAGCGATGATTCCCCGCGGGGGCGGGAGCTTTTTCGGGGGCGGGTCCGGCCGGTTCGCCAAGATGGGCATCGAAGGCCAGGACCCGTCGTTGACCGGCCCCGGATCGGAGCTCGATGTCAAAGTGCCACGCGGCGCCCGGGTGTGGATCAAGAGCGCGTCGGCCCGGGTCGAACTCACGAATCTCGGCGGTGAGGTCGAAGCCACGAGCATCACCGGGTCGATCGAACTCGACGGGGCGCCCCGGGTGACGACGCTCGAGAGCATCGACGGCGATGTGACGATCAGTGGCGCCGCCACCGTGGTGCGGATTCGGACCGGCGCCGGAGCCGTCACGATCACCGGGGCCCGCGGCGACGTGGCGGTCACCACGGTGCAGGGTCCGGTCACGGTCGATTCGGATCAACTCCTGGCGGGCCGGATTACCTCGGTATCAGGCCGGGTGACGGTGCATTCGGGCGTGCCGCCGGACGGGATTCTGGAGGTCGAAACCCACGACGGTGACGTGCTCCTCGTGCTGCCGGCGGCCATCGATGCCCGGTTCGACCTCTCGACGGTGAAAGGCGCCATCCACGCGGCGGCGGCGGCGCCGGGCGACCGATCCGCCCGATTTACGTTAGGCAAGAAGGCTGGCGCCGGTCGCGGGGCGGGGATCACGGTCCGGACCTTCTCGGGCGGAATCCGGATCGATTCAAACCCGAAGGGCGGCTGAGCCGTCTGATGGAGGTATCCCAACCCAAGGATTCCTCCATGAAGACCCGATTGCTGCTGCCGCTCGTTGCCCTCCTGGCTGTTGCCACTCCGTTGTTGGCGGGTCCTCCGTGGATCACCGTCGAGTTACCTCCGAATCCGTTCGACCGAGCGAGCCGGGGCGCGTTTGCCCTGGTGCATGTGTTTCACTACTCGGCGGAGGGGGACGATCCGGTGGCCGGGCGGGCCATTGGGATCGTCGACGGGCAGCGCCGGAGCCAGACCCTCGCGTTCGAGCGGACCACCCGACCCGGGGTTTTTGCGCTCAAGAACTCCTGGGGTGACCGGGGGGAATGGACGTTGGTGCTGACCAACCAGCAGGAAGGGCACGGGGGTGGCGCGGCCGAGGTGATGGTGCGGATCTCGGGCGGGCGGGTGGTCGGGGTCGAGGCGGCCACCCGGCCGAGCCGTTATGCCGAAATTCCGATCGAGCCGCGGCGGTTCACCGAGGCGGAAATCGAGGCGTCGCTGCGGAACCGATCCGGCGATTGAGGAGTTCCCGCGTCCCGGGGGGCCATGAGTGCCTCCCGGACGCGGGTCAGGACGCCCGGACGAACCGACAGCCGTTGTCCTGGGCCAAGACGACGGCAAAGATGCCCGATGGCTGCATGACGACGCCCGGCAACACCATCTTCCTGACCTGCTCCATGGCGTCCTCGTTCTTGACTTTGTCCTTCTCGACGATCAACTGGGCGCAGTCCCGGAGCGCCAGCGAGCAGCCCAGAACGGTGGTGCCGCCCTTGATCAAGTCCTCGATCGTGAATCCAGCGAACTCGCCCGGCAGTGCCGCCGCTCCGGTTCGTTCGATCACCGGGTTTTTGGCAAAGGGTTTTCGGGTGGCGGGATCATGGACGTTCCACTTCTTGGCGATGTCGTAGCGGTCCCAGAACAGATTGCTCAGGGCCAACGCAATGGCGTCGTGGCGGAGCACCACCACGGTATTGAGGCTGGCTTCGGGAACGCCGAAGATGGTGGCATACTGCTTTCGCCAAATTACGGTGCGCCAGACGCCGTAGCCGTCCTCGATGACCGGGACGTCGAAGACCGCCCGGTATTTCCCGGTCAGCTTCTTGGTCCAGGCGAGGTCCCAGCCCCGCGCCGCTGGCTGGGCCTCCGCCCGGCCGGTCTCGATCGTGCCTAACGCCGCCGCGCCCAGCGTGCCGGTCGCCAGGGTTTCGAGAAAATCCCGCCGTCCTGTCGCCATCGTGCCTCCTCTGGAAAAACCTACGGGTTGGGGTCGATTGGTCCCGGATGAACTAATCGGCTGGGACGGGTGAAGAGGAACCCAAGGCTCGATGACGAGGCCTTCATGGAGGCGCGCGGCCCCCCGGAGCTACCGCGGGACCAAGAACGCGGGCTGGACCCAGGCGCGAAATCCGCCCGAATCGTCGACCCGGGCCCGGACGTACCGGAGGGCGCGGTCGCGAGCGGGGTCGAGGGTATAGGTCGGGGCCAGGCCGCCGACCCGGGCCAAGATCCGGCCGTGGTCGCCGATGAAGGTGGTGGTGTACTTGAAGTCGCCGTCCGGGCGGATCCTGATGGCGAAGGCGGAGGACGACACCTCGACACTCTCGAGTGTGACGCCGCTACTGGCGTAGAACCGGCCGCGCTCCAGGCTTCGCATCAGCGATCCGGTTTCCAGCCGTTCGGCGGCGATCACGACCCAGCCGCGGCCCGGGTTCGACCGCTCTTTGGTGAACGGGCCCTGGAAATGATGGGCGTCGTCGACGGCAATGCCATAGATCCGTTTGCCGACCGAGAGGAGCCCGTCCCAGATCTCCTCCATGCCGGCGGACCCATCGCCGCCTTCGTTGTGCACCAGGGGATGCCCGTTGTGGATTTCGAGGAGCGGGTCGTTTCGGATCTGAAGGAGTTCCGGGAGCCCGAACGCCCATCGGAAGTTGGGGTGGTTGATGTGAGGGACCCCGGCATGACGGCGAATCGCGTCGACGTTGTTCTGGATGGTGGCCGCCATCGTGGCGGCGGTCTCGGGCTCCACCCGCTCAGTCAAAGCCAGGCCGTTGACGTGGACCGGCCGCCGTTCGAACTGGCTGGTCAACTCCTCGCCGCCGATCAGCAGGAAGGTGGAGTCGACCAGATCGGGGAAGCGGGTTGGATCGGTGAACACGTTGTGGTCGGACAGGACCAGGAATCGGTAGCCGTGCTCTTTGTACCAGCGGGCCACGACCTCGGGTGGCGAGTCGCCGTCACTCTCGGTGGTGTGGGAATGGGTGTTGCCTTTGAACCACCGGAGTCCCGTGGTGGTTCGGGGTTCGAACTGCTGGGCAGAAGCCGGCAGCGCGATCGCCAGCAAGGTGAGGAGCGGCAGGGCTCTGCGGATCATGGGTCGAAAGATCGACCTTGGCAGGTCGGCTGCCAAGGCCGATCGGTTCGGCCCGGGCTATGACCCGGCCTTGGCGCTCCAGGGAGGGACCACGCCGACCGAGCGGGCGTAGGTCACCAACTGACCAAGGTGCTCGTGAAGGTCACCGGCCATGACGAAGGCGAACTGGGCCAGGGTGATGCTCTGGGGCCCAAGCTGCCGCGGGCCGAGCAGGGTGGAGAGGTCGGCGGCCAGCAACTGCTGGCGGGCATGCTCCCACCCCTTCGTGAGATGATCGATGACCTCGGCCTTGGCGGTCAGTTGCTCGAGTTTGGGAATGGCTTCCCGCGGCACACCGAAGCCGGCCGGCGGCTTGGCGCCCACGACCATCGGCACATACACGTACCACTCGGTGGCGACGTGCATCAGCGCATTGGCGACGGTACGGGTTCCCGGCGCCGGTTGCCAAGTGTACTTGACCTCGGGAATGGCTTGGGCCAGTGCCATGATCTTGACGTGCACGGTATCAAGATCGGCCAGAAACCGGGTTCTGATCTCGGTGGCGGACTTGAGATCGAGAACGTCTTGCGCCCGGAGGGAACTCGTCACGGCCGGGGTCGCGGCCAGTGCCACCAGGACGGCAAGGGAGGGACGTTGCATGGAGGCTCCGAAAAGTAGGAATGGGCATTGTACTGTCAGTCCTACGCCGGTCCGCGCCGGTTGGTTCCAGGCCGGTCGGTCTTGCCGGTTCTGGTTCGAGGGGCGACCTTCCTCGCCCGGTGTCCATTCCCACTCTCTCCTGTGGAGCGCCCATGCGCCGCCTTTGCCTCACCGTCGCCACTGTCCTCGGAGCGGCGGGTGCCGCTTCCGCCCAGGGCGGCTTTCAGTGGCCCGAGAATCCAAAGAATCTCAAGGTCCTGCCGGATAGCATCCGGGGGCAGCGTTTGGGCCAGGTCATGCGCGGTTTCACGAATGCCTTAGGGGTCCGCTGCGAGCACTGCCATGTGGGCGAGGGAGACCTGTCGAAGTTCGATTTTGCCTCGGACGACAAGCCGGCCAAGCAGAAGGCGCGGATCATGTACAAGATGGTGCAGGCGATCAACGGTACCCACATGGCGGAACTCGAGATCCCGGCTGCCGAGCGGCTGGCGGTGACCTGTACGACCTGCCATCGAGGTGCGGCGCGGCCGGTCATGCTGGCGGCGCTACTCGACGCCACGATCGATTCCGCGGGGATCGACGCCGGCATCGCCCGGTATGTTGAACTCAAGAAACGGTACTATGGCGGTTTCACCTACGACTTCAGCCGCGGCTCGCTCACGGCCCTGGCCGAGCGCCTCACCCGGCGGAAGAAGTACCCCGAATCTGTGAAGATCCTGGAGCTCGAGTTGGCGAACACCGGCGACGATGTCCGGACCTTCGTCACGCTCGGCGGCGCCCAAATTCAAGCGGGCGATACCGAGGGGGCCAAGCAGTCGTTCGACAAGGCGCTGGCGCTCGCGCCCGAAACCATGCGTCCGATGATCCAGCAACAAATCGATCGTGCCTCGAAACCGGTGCCCTGACCATGTCCGAACCGTCCTCTGATCGTCCCGCCCCGGCCACCCGCCGGGATTTCGTTTCCACGCTCGCCATCGGGAGCCTGGCGGCGGCGGCCGCGGCCTGCGCCAAGCCCTCGTCTGGGTCGACCGTGCCGGCCCCGGCGGGCGGTACCCCGGCGGCCCCCGCCGCCGCACCTCCTCCCCGGCCTCTGGGACCCCCGATTCAGCTCCCGCCCACGAAAGACGACGGCCCCTGGGACATGTCGTGGCTCGATCGGGTGGACCGGGCCCGGCACAAATTGATGTTCGACGTTGGGGCGTATCTCGACGGCGGCGGGCTCTACTACGTCAAGAATTACCTCAACGGGATGCGCGACGGCTGGGCGGTGGAGGCCCCCGATGTACTCCCGCTGCTTGGCGTCAGCGGTAACGCCTACCCGATCGTGTTCAGCGACCCAATCTGGGAGAAGTACCACTACGGGGTTTCGAGCAAGACCACCGACCCCCGGACCGGTCAGCCTGCGACGCGAAATGTGTTCTGGAAGCCTCGCGCCGGCGAGCCGATGGTGGAATTCGGGGTCGACGTCCTCCAGGCCCGAGGGGCGCAGTTCCTGCTCTGCAACAATGTGTTTCGCGGCGTCATTCGCCAGGCCATGCGGGAAACCAGCCGGCCGTACGACGAGGTTCGGGCCGAGCTCAAGGCTGGGCTCTTGCCAGGAGTCATGGTAGTTCCCGCGATGGTGGCGGCCATGGCCATGGCCCAAAGCCGGGGATCCGGGTACGTCTTTGCCGGAGTCTAGCGTTTCTAACTCGTTGTAAGTCAATGCTTTGGAGCGGGCGGGCCAACCGGCGGTGCTTCGTCCGCCGGTCGGTCCGCCTCTTGCATTTTCTGCCCCCGGTTCGGACGTCAACCTTGTCTGTCTTCGGGGGAGGACCGTTATGTCGTGGATGCAGCGGGGCATGTTGGTGGGTGTTGCGGGATTGGCCGGGTTGATCGTGATGAGCCGAAACGCCGATTCGAAGGAAGCCGGGCTCGATCCGGATAAGAGTCCGATGAAGAACTCAGCCTACGCGGCGCCGATTCCGGTGTACTACGGCGCCAAGTTTCGAGAAACGACCGGCGGGAACTACTACGACGACATCGGCGGACCGGTGACGTTCACCAGCAAGTCGTGGTTCTTTGCCATCAAGGATCCCGTGCAGGAGGTGGCCGCCTTCTATGCCAAGAACCTGCCCGCGGGGGCCCACCCCGAGGAAGCGATGGACGGCGAAATGGCCTTCGAGTGGATTCCACCAGGTGCGGCGGCTGGCGAGAGTGTCTCCGTCACGATTCGTGACGGAGAGCTTCAGATCGGCGAAGTGGTCAAGGCCAAGCCTGGAAACTAGGGAGTACTGTCCCTCGTGCCGGTTCGGATCGGGCGCCCCGGCATGGCCCCCTTCACGAGTTGGCCGCCCTTGACGACGAAAGTGCCGCCGACCAGCACGTTGGAAATGCCGGTCGAACCTTGGGCCGGCTTCTCGAACGTGGCGCGGTCAATGATCGTGGCCGGATCAAAGACGGTGAGGTCGGCATCGGCATCGATGGCGATCCGGCCTTTGCTCCGCATGGCCGGCGCGATGCCCTCGACCCGACGGGCCGGGAGAATCGTCATCTTGGCGAGGGCGTCCATCAGCCCGAGGGTCTTCTTTTCCCGGACGTAGTGGCCGAGCACCCGCGCGAAGGTGCCGGCGCCGCGGGGGTGGCCGGTGCCGTTGACGAAGGGTACGCCGTCGCTCGCGATCATGACACCGGGGTGCGCGATGGCTTTCTCGATGAACTCGTCCTTCATCATGTAGATGATGACCCAGCCGCCCTCTTTCCGATACTTGTCGAAGGTTGCCTTGGTCAGACGCTCGCCGGTGGCGGCCCAGCCCAGATCCGGATAGTCGATCCCGAGGTTCTGCTGCCATCCCGGATTGAACAGCGCCGATTCGAGCATCGTCGACGCCGCGATGTAGGGATAGACCTCGGTGGTCAACTCCTGGCCCGCGGCCCGCGCCGAGTCGATCACCGCCAGCGCCTCGGGCAGGTCACGGCCGGCACTGCTCCCGATGTGCACGATGTGGAGCGAGGCGCCGGTCTTCTTGGCGGCGCCGATGGCTTCCCGAATTGCGCCGATCCCGAAGGCCCGCGTGTGGACGAACACCGGCACCTTCTTTTCGGCGGCCACCGCGAACATGGCCTCGATCTCAGCGGGAGTGGCCCCCGGCGAGTAGTTGATGCCGAATCCGACGCCGAGCGCCCCGTCGGCGAGTCCTTGCCGGATCGCGCCGCCGAGTTGCTCGGTCTGGGCGTCGGATGCCGGCTCGTTCGCGCCGGCCGGCATGGCGCCGAGTTTCGCGACGTTGGCTCGATTGACGGGCCAATGGCCGACTTCGATCCCGTGGAAGACGAAGAACCGGGCGGCAATGTGGCTCACCGTGGCGCCGAAGTTGAGCGGTGATTTGCCCTCACGGGAGCGGTACCAGGGGTCGACCGGATAGACGCCGACCTCGAGTTCGAGG
>JANMHX010000389.1:0-3074 GCA_031375485.1 Gemmatimonadota bacterium
GCATGAGATCGGCACCGGCGTCTCCACGATTCTCCCCCAGATCGCGGCCGACATCCTGGGCCTCGATCCGACCCGGATCGACGTGGCGTTAGGTGACACCAATCTGGCCGAGGCGGGAGGGACGTTCGGGTCGGCGACGACGATCGGCGTCGGGTCCGCCGTCCATGCCGCCGCCACCAAACTCCGGGCGGCCCTGGAAACCCTGGCGGGCGAACCCGGTCTCGAACCGGCCGAGTACGTCGAAGTGCTGAAGCTCCGGCAACTCGACCACCTGACCGAGGACGGCTCCTGGGCGCCCAAGCCGGAAGAGAGCGCCTACGCGATGAACGCCTACGGGGCCGTCTTCGTCGAGGTCCGCTTGGATCCGGTCATCCTGATGCCGCGGGTGACCCGCTGCGTCGGAGCCTACAGCGTCGGGCGGATCATCAACCCGCGGACCGCGCGGAGCCAGGCCATCGGAGGAATCATCTGGGGCATCGGCCAAGCCTTGCTCGAGGAATCGCGGGTCGATCCCGCCACCGGGCGGTTCGTGGCCAAAGGGTTTGGGGGCTACCACGTGCCGGCCAATGCCGATGTGCCGGAGATCGAGGTCATGTTTGCCGAGGAATTCGACCAGCACGCCAGCACGCTCGGCGCCCGGGGGGTGGGCGAGATCGGGACGATCGGGGTCGGCGCGGCCGTGGCCAACGCCGTGTACCATGCCACCGGGGTCAGAGTTCGGGACGTTCCAATCCGTATTTAGACTCTTTGGGCGGCGCCTCGAGGGGCCAACGGCCTTGGGTCCGCATCAAGCCGTCATGCCGGAGGAGCCGGCGTCCGAGGCTTTCGAGGGGCTCCTCGTTGGCGGTGCCGTGCTCCCACGGTTTGGCATCGGCACTCCCGCTCAGGAACGACACCGCCCCGTCCTCCGCCACCGCGTAACGTCCGACCGTGAGCGGCACGTCGGTGTGATTGGCCAAACCCTCGATGATCGCGAC
Organism: Gemmatimonadota bacterium; assembly: GCA_031375485.1. GTDB lineage: Bacteria > Gemmatimonadota > Gemmatimonadetes > Gemmatimonadales > GWC2-71-9 > SHZU01. The sequence goes on from JANMHX010000389.1 coordinate 978, forward strand.
CGGCGCCGACAGCGACGGCCCGAGGACGAGCCCCCGCACGTGGAGCGCAATCGGCTTCCCTTCGGCGATCAAACCGCCGATCCCTCCCAGATGCAGGGCCCGCCGGACCGCCACCACCTGGCGATAGGCCACCTCGAGGTCGTCGGTACCTAACGGTTCCGTCGAAATCCGAATCACGTGGGCGTTGATCGCGGTCGCCCAGTTGGGGTCCTGGACGCCCCCTTTGAGCCGGACGGTCCAGTACACCTCCAGCAAGTCGGCCACCGACGCCGGCGGCGCGAGCCCGCCGGCCTCGACCGAAAAATCCCGATAGGTGCGGTAGTCAACCGTCACGATGGCTGTTGGCTCCGCCGACTCGCCGAAGCTCCGCGGGGTGGACCGGGGCAGCAGGGTGCCAAGTTGGTCGAGGTCGCGATACGACCGCCAGTGGGCGAGGATCGTGGCCTTAGCGTCCAAGCGGATCCGCCCCCGACTCCATCATCGAACAGTAGAGCGCCAATAACCGCTTGATCTCGGGCACTACTTCCCGCTGCGACCCGGCCGGCATTTCCGCCACGAAGTCGAGCATCCGGTGCACCATTTCGACGCTCACCACCGCCCGGACATGCTGCAGCCGAGGCTCGGTGTCCGGCGCCCGAACCGCAATCAGTTGCTCGACCCACGCGACGATCCCTTGCTGCAACTCCGCTTCGCAGAGCGCCCGGTTCCCGGGGCGGTTGATCGCGTGGTAGACATGCCGGTACGCCGGGGCCCGCCGGTGAAAAGCCACCAGAGGGTCGACGATCCGGTCCACCATGTCGGCCACCGGCATCGTACCCATCTCGGGCTGCCGCATCGCTTCGAAGATGACCGCCATCTCCGCGGTGTATCGCTCGGCCAGTGCCTGAACGATGGCGTCCTTGTTCGGGAAGAAGTGGTACAGCGAACCCATCCCCGACCCGGCTCGTTCTGCGATCGCGTTGGTCGTGGCCTGGTCGACTCCAACCTCGGCAATCACCAACTCGGCGGCATCGAGGATCTCGTCGACCCGGCGCTGCCCGCGGTCTTGGGCGGGGACGCGATGACTGCCGGTGGTGGAAACGGAGGGGCGCTGGGCCATGGGGGAAATCTGGCGGGAACGGCCGCTCTTGACAAGTGGAATAAAGGCTCCACATATTATCAGTGAAGTGGAACAAAGACTCCACTTTGTAACGAACCCGGAACGGAGATGACCAATGGGATGGAAGCGGATCTGGCCGCTTGGCCTGGGAGTGGTGGTCCTGACCCCTCACTTGGCGTCGGGCCAACAGGCCACGCTCGATGGTCTCGTCGCCGAGGGCCTGACGGCCAACCGGAAGATCCGCTCGACGGATCGGGGGGTCGAGGCGGCCAGGGCAGGGGTGACGGCCGCAGGGGCAGCCCGGTGGCCGACGGTGACGCTGACGGCGCGCTACAGCGAGCTCCAAGGGGCGATTCCGAACATCGGAACCCTGGTCAACCCGGCATTCAGTGCGCTCAACGATCTGCTCGGACGAACCGCCTTTCCGACCGATCTCAACCTCCAGTTTCCCCAGAAACAGGAAACCGCGATCCGGGTGGTGCAGCCGGTGTTCAACCCGGCGGTCGGAGCCGGCCGGTTGGTGGCGCGTTCGGCGCTTGCGGCGGTCGTTGCGGGGCAGTCCGTCGAGCGGCACGGGGTCGCTGCGGACATCAGACGGGCCTACCTCGGCTACCTCAAAGCCAGGAGTCTGGCCGCCCTGGCCGACTCGACGGCCATGCTGGTGGCCGAGAATGTCCGGGTCAACGAGGCCTTGGTCGCCGCCGGGAAGGGAACTCCCGATGCGGTGCTCCGAGCCCGGGCGGATCAGGCGGAGGTCGCCCAACGCCAGTTGGATGCCGGGCGGCTCGTCGACGCCGCCCGGCAGCGGGTCAATTTTCTGATCGACCGGCCGCTCGACGCCCCGCTGGAGTTGGTCGAGGACCATGCCCTGGGGATCGGGATTCGCGGCTCGGCCTCGGAAGCGGTGGCCTCGGCGGTCGGTCAACGGCCCGAGCTGGCGCAGGCGGAGGCCGGCCTTGGGGTGGCGCGGGGCCAGCACGACACGGAGGCCGCCGCCA
>JANMHX010000011.1:0-27958 GCA_031375485.1 Gemmatimonadota bacterium
ACCCTCGATGCATCGGGGCGATCTCCCCCGGCCCTCCAAACACCCGATCAACGACGAAGAACGCCAGATCGGTGCTCAGATCGACCACACCCTGTCCGCCATCCGCGCCGCCCAAGTCGAACACGAAGGCGGCGCACGGATCGGCGATTGACAGGACGTACTCGGAGAACGTGGCCTGCTTGATGGTACAACTGACATCCATTGGGGTTCGGAGCCGGGAGGAGAGCATCGACTGCATCGACAGCGCGACCCGGGAGAAGATCGACTCCAACTGGACCCGGCGGTCCTTCGAAATTCGGGGGGGGCGGAGGAAATCATAGGGGGCGACCTCGACGGCTTGGCTCCGGCCGGGCCGGGCGGCCCCTCCGGCGCCGTCGCCACCGCCGAGCAGCGAGTCGATATCCTTTTGGCTCAAAGGGTTGTTGCCCCCTTCGCGCGCGCCGTCCGCCCCTGGATCAGTCATGACCGTGTGAGGCGGTTATTGAATGACGAACTGGGGGAGGAACACCCGGAGCTTCGCCTTCGAGGCCACGATCGCCGTGATGGTGTCCCCGAGTTGGCTCTTCAGGGAGTCGCGAATCCCCTCCGCACTGAGCGTCTCCATGGTCTGTTTTTCGAGCAAGGCGATCACGACATCGCGAATCTGTGATTCCTTGTGACGCAGGGTTTCTTCCATCTTGGCATCCGGGGTTTCGACGGCCACGGACACCATCAGAAACCGAGAGCCCTGGGAGCCCGCCGGATTGACGATCAAGTTGTCGATCTTGAACGTGGGACCTTTCTCGGCGGCGGCCTCGCCGTGCTCCCCACCCTCGCCCCCGCCTTCGGTGGCATCGGGTGACTCGAGCCCGGCCTGGATCGGGGCCCGATCGGCGGCCAGCTTCGGGGCAATTACCAACATGCCGACGGCGGCGCCGGCCACTGTCATGACGGCCACCACCAGCGGGAGCACCAGTTTGTTGGGGCCCTTGGCGGCGTGGGCCTCGCCTGGGGCCTCCCCCGCTGCCTCGGGATTCGTCGTTTCGGACATGCCTCACCTGGATCTGGTCGAAGTGATGTGATCTTCCGCCTCCCTGAAAAGCAACGGTTGGGCCGTCATTTCGACGGTCCGTTGCGGAACGGCAAGTTGTTGTAAGTGTGGGGGTTACGCCGAGGGACCTGGGAAGGCCTGCGCCAACTGGGGAATTCTCTTCCGGACCCGGACGGCGGTTCTTGCCGACCGGCACAATCCGGCGGAAGGACCCGAAGGGCGCGCTATCCGCGCCCCCTCCGGGTCAACCGACGTCCTAACGCTTCAAGTTGACGAGCTCCGTCAGCATCTCGTCGGCCGTGGTGATCATCCGGGCCGAGGCCTGGAAGCCACGCTGGGCGGTGATCAAATCCGTGAACTGTTCAGCCAAGTCCACATTCGAGGACTCGAGCGCGGATGAGGTAATCGTCGAGGTATTGCTGGTCCCCGCAAACCCCAAGACGGGTACCCCCGAGTTCGGCGAGGTCTCGAACATGTTGTCACCCCGGCGGAGCAGCGCCGAGGGGTTGTTGAAGTTCGCGAGGGAGAGCTGGCCCACCGGCCGGCTCACGCCGTTGGTGTAGAAGCCGGTGATGACCCCGCTCGAGTCGATGGCCAGGTCTTGGAGGTCGCCGCTGGTGTAGCCGTCCTGGCTCGTAAACACGGCATTCGACGGATTGGCAAACTGAGACAGCCCGTTGATATCGTTGATGCTCCCGGGCTCCATCTTGACTTCGAACGGCGTCCCGCCCGATGCCGGCGTCACCAAGATCCGAACCGGCTCAGCCGACAAGCTGACCAATCCGTTGCTGAAATCCACCATCTGGCCGTTGGCGTTAAACGTGACCAAGCCCTGATTGGCGTCGAGCGGGCCCGTTGCCGGGGGCGTCGCGTTGTCGATGGCCTCGACGGTACCAGTCGCGCTCTTGATCGAGAAGGTCCAGGTGTTGTCCGGCGCCGGCGGGGTGCCGCCAAAGACCTGGTTGAACTCCATGACCAGATTGTGAGCTTGGCCGACGGTATCGAACACCGTGATCGACATCAAGTGCGGCTCGGAGACCGTCGTCGGACTGGTCTGGGTGATCCGCTGATTCAAGTTGAGGTTGCCGGCCATCGTCACTTGCTGGGTTGGCCGGGCCGGCGACTTCCGATTCAGCGTCAAGTCGATATCGGTGACCGCCGACGACGCGGAGAAGTTGCCGAGACTGTCGGCGTTGATCCCTTGCACGATGAAGCCGTTACTCGGAGCGACCAGACGGCCGTTGGCGTCGAACTGGAAGTTCCCGGCCCTGGTGTAGAGCGTCTTCCCGTTGCCCTTCGCCACGAAGAAGGCCTCGCCCGTGATCGCCACGTCGGTCTTCACCCCGGTGCCGAGCAGGGTGCCCTGGGTGAACTTGGTGTCGATACTGGCGATGTTCATGCCGTTACCGATTTGGGTCGGATTCCGGCCGCCCGAGTTGGCGGGCGGCCTGGTGGCCCCTTGGAGCAGTTGGTTGAACGATTCCGCGAAGGTCACCCGGGACGATTTGAACGCCACGGTATTCACGTTCGCGATGTTGTTGCCGATCACGTCCATCCGCACCTGGTGATTGCGGAGGCCGGACACGCCGGCGAAGAGTGCGCGCATCATGATTCAGTTTCTCCTGACTTCAAGGGGTTATCTCAGACAACTTGTCGAGCTGGATCTTCCGGTTTCCAATCTTGAGCCACACCACACCACCTTCGAACACCACGCCATCCACCACGCCGTCCGTGAACGTCTGCGCCGCGACCCGCGCTCCGCTCGGCGACTCGACATCGAGCCGGTAGCGGTACGTCCCGGCGGGCAACCCGGTGGAGAGGTTGATGGATTGCGAACCGCCTCGGAGTACCCCGGCGGACCGGGTCGAGACCGCCGTGCCATTGCCATCGAGCAGCACCAGCGTCGCCTTGCCGCCGTCGGCGCCGATGTTCGCGCGAATCGTGGCGCTCCCGTCGCTCGCCACGGTAAACTCATTGCCTTCCGCCAAGACATGCTTGCCGATCAGGGAGGCGCCGAGCGTGGTCTTGTCGAGCAAGGTCCGGAGGGCGGAATCTTGCTGTTGGGACGAGATGGTTTCGTTCAGCTTGGTCAGCTGTTCGACCGAACTGAACTGGGCCAACTGCGCCGCAAAGGCGTCCGGTTGCAGGGGATTGAGCGGGTCCTGGAACTTGAGCTGCGTCACGAGCAGCTTGAGGAACTGATCCCGGCCCAGATCGGTTCGTTCCGGCTTCGGCGTGGGTGCCGCTTTGGCGCCAAGCCCTGCCAAGGGAAAGGTCATTTCGGTTCTCCCGGTTGATCCCGTCGGGGTTGGCGGGGGTGCTCCTGGTGCCGCTGTTCGTCGCGCCGTTGATCCCGGTTGGCCGCCCACCGGTCCCGCCGTTCGTCCTCGCTGGTCCGCCGCTCGGTGTTCGTCTGGGCTGTCGGCATCGCGTCGGCGACGACTTCCCGGCCGACGGGAACCCACGCGGCCGGCTCGGTGGCCCGAGGAGCCAGGACAGTCAGTTTCGGCTCCGGAAAGCCTCGCTCTTCCAAACTGGTCTTGAGTTGGCGGATTTCCAGATTAAGCCGGTCAGCCATGGCTGGATCATTGGGCATGATGGTGGCGCGGACCAGCGGCCCGCTCACCGAGACCCGGAGCCGGCCGTAGTCACCGGCATCGTCCTTGAGGTCGAGGGTGAGATGGTCGATGCGCCGGGCGATTCGGTCAAAGGCGGTCGGCTGGGCCAACGCCACTGGCCCATCCACGGCCTTCGAGCGCTCGCCTCGCGCCGGCTGCGGGGCGGCGGCAACCTGGCCGGAGCCCGCTGGCGGCTCGGCAGACGGTTCGGACCCGGGCCGACGGCGAACCGGGCCGTCGCCGGGCATCGCGGACGGCTCCCCGCGGAAGCGGGAGTCATCCCGGGGTGGGCTGTCGGATCGGGACTGGCCCGCCGGCGCTTGCTCGCCCTCGCGGGACCGGATGGCCGGATGGCGGCCCACCAACTCAAGCCCGGGCTCGGCCGCGCCGCTCGCCTGGTGCTTGGCGCCCTCGAGGGTCCGGATGGCAATGATTTCCGACACCCGCGGATCCGGCGCTGCGGCTTGACGCGACACCGACAGCAGGTCAGCTGCGGCCGTCGGCGCCTCGAGCCGAGCCCCGAGGGCTGCCCGACCTACCGGTACCGTCGGGTCGGGCGTCCCATCGGCCAGAGCGGAGTCCGCCAGCGGGAGCCGGGATCGCGGGTCACCGCCATCCAGCATCACGCCAGCATCCGGCGAATCCGGAAGAGTTGGAAACCCGAACCCGCCGACCTCGACGGCGGGCTCGTACGCCCGCCGGGTGCGGAGGAGGGTCTCGGCGTCAATGAGCCCATCGGGAAGCCCGTCCTCGCCGTCGAACATCCGGCGACCGGCCCACGATGCCTCCGTGAGATTGCGAGTCGGCGCTTCCCGGGGTCCGGTGGTGGCTGCGGCGGTCTGATTGTCCGCAGCGATCGCCGTGCCCACTCCAATGGAGGGGACGATCGTCGTCAGCCGGTCCGGGCTCGCAGCCGGCACCAGGGCCGGCTCGTCAAGCTGCACCGAATTCGGATCGATGTCCGTGTCATCGGCAGTGCGGACTTGCCGTTCGCGGCGGCCGAAGGCGGCCAGCCACGAATCCAGGTTCTTCTCCAGTACCATCGGTTCACCGGAGGCGGTTGTCGGCGCCGCCTCCCGGCCCTGATCGCCAACCGCGGCTCCGGTCACCGGACGGCCGGAGCCTTCGGTCTCGGACGGCTCGTCTGGGAGCCAATCGCCGTCGAGCAGCAGTTCCAGCAATGGCTCGGCCACCACGGGCGGCGGCGCCGGTATGGCCGACGCGATCGCCACGCCGAGGGTGACGTCAAACGGAGCGGCATCACCGAGGGCCGGCCCCGTCACCGGACCGGCAACCGGTTCGAGCGTCACGCCCGTGAAAAGCCCAATTGGGGAACCCATGTCATGTACCTCCTGGTCGACCCGTTCTGGGTTCGAGCAACCGGCGGCTCAGCAGGGCCGCCCGTTCCTCAGGAAGGACGGCCAAGAGCGCCGCCACCTGTTTCGCATTCAACTGACGAACGATCCGTTCGACCTCGTCATCACTGAGCCGGGCCACGATGTCGGCCGCTTCCTTTGGCTTCATCGCGGCGATGATCTTGGCCACAGCCTTGGCCCGACTGCCCTCGCCCACGGTATCGACGGGCGGCGGTCCGGCCGGGGTCAGAGGGGCGGGCGCCGACGGCGCCACACTATCGGTTCCGGCCGGCCGCGGCGCTTGCAACGCCGGCTGAGAGCGCCGAGCGGCGGCGGGTTCCGCCGCTGCCCCCGGATGAGCCGCCGCCGGAGCGGTGACGCCAGCCGCCGGTCGAGGCGGGGCGAGATACGCCGAGAACCAGGTGGCGCTTCCGGCAGCCACCACGAATGAGAACAAGGCCAACACCAGGGTCTGCTTCATCGCAATCCGCCCCGGATGCGGCCGGCAATCTCATCCATGGTCTTCCGCTCATCACGGATCTCGTCCTCGCGCCACTGTTCCTGCTTTTGCTCTTTCAGCCGCTCGAGCGTCTTCCGTTCCCGCCTCGCCAGGGCCAGGAGCTCCCGCTCCTGATCCGCCACCTTCGCCGCTTCGCCTCGTGACTGCTCGGCGTCATCGAGTTGGCCGGCGGCGGCCGCGCTGGTCAAGTGGAGCATCCGAAGCATCCCCGCACTGGTGCGGAGGCCCGGCGAGGGCGTGGCTCGCTCGGATACCGACAAGAGGTGGGCCGCGCGTTCCCGGCAGAGGTCGTCCAACTCCGCCTCGGCTCGCGACGCGTCGCCCATGACGCGGGCTTGGCGCTGCTCGGCGTCTTCCCGCAACTTGAGGATCCGGTCGAGACGAAACGAGAACGCTTTCATCGGGCCACGAGTCCTTCGCCGGCCCGACCCGCGAGCAGGCGCACCATGGCCCGAGTGCCTTCCAGGTCGCCGCTCTCCTCGGGACGTTGCTGCAGGATGGTCAACAGATCCGGCCGCATCTGGACCGCCGTGTCGAGGCGGCGATCGGTGCCGGTCTTGTAGGCGCCGACCGTGATCAGATCTTCTTGCGACCGATAGGTGGCCTCGAGGGCCAGCAACGAGTTGGCGGCCTCGAGATCCACGCGGGACGTCACTTGATCCCGGACCCGGCTCACGCTGTCGAGCACGTCGATGGCCGGGAAGTGCTTCTGGTTGGCGAGCTTCCGCGACAGCACGATATGCCCGTCGAGGATCGATCGGGCGGCGTCCGCCACCGGCTCGTTGAAGTCGTCCCCTTCCACGAGCACCGTGTACAACCCGGTAATCGAGCCGCGACGTCCGGTGCCGGCCCGTTCGAGGAGTCGCGGCAGCGAGGCAAACACCGACGGCGGATATCCTTTGGTGGCCGGGGGCTCACCGATCGAGAGCCCGACTTCCCGCCACGCCATCGCCACCCGCGTGACCGAATCCATCATCAGCAGGACGTTCCGGCCGGCGTCGCGAAAGTATTCGGCGATGGCGGTGGCCACGAGGGCGCCGGTGGCCCGGACCACGGCGGGCTGATCGCTGGTGGCCACAATGATGACGCTCCGGCGGAGGCCTTCCGGTCCGAGATCGCGTTCGATGAACTCCCGGACCTCGCGGCCTCGTTCGCCGAGGAGCGCGATCACGTTGACATCGGCGCTGGTATGCCGGGCGATCATCCCAAGCAGGACACTCTTCCCGACCCCGCTGCCCGCCATGATGCCGATCCGCTGGCCGCGCCCCACGGTCATGAAGCCGTCGATGGCCCGGACCCCGGTGGTGAGCGGCGCATCGATCCGGCTCCGCTCGAGCGGACTCGGCGGCTCGGCGCTCAGCGGGTATCGCTTGCAGCGCCCGAGGGGCCGGTCGGAGTCGATCGGCCGGCCGAGCCCGTTCAAGACTCGGCCGATCAAGCCCTCGCCGACATCGGCGTACAGTGAGCGACCTAACGGGACGACCACGTCGCCGGGATGAATGCCGTCGAGATCGCCGAGCGGCATCAGCATGATGCCCCGGTCATGGAAACCGACCACCTGGGCCAGGACCCCGATGTCGTCGTTCACGAGAATCCGGCAGACTTCCCCGACCGCGACTTCGAGCGAGGTGGCCTCGACGATCTGGCCGATGACGCGCGTGACCCGTCCGTGCACCGGAAACCGGGGCACTTCCGCCAGGCCCACCGCCAGATCACTCGCTTGCCAATCGCTCATACAAGGCCCTCAAGGCCACATCGACGCGGCCGTCGACAATTCGTTCGGGACTCACCAACCGGAAACTCCCCGGCTCGAGCGTGGGATCGGCTACCCAGTGTACCGGCAACGGGCGACCGTCCGCCTCGGCCAAGCGGAGATGATTGCTCAATGCCTCGACGTCGGCCGCGCCGGCGTGAATCTCGACCGCGGTACCGGCCGGGAGGAGTTGCACCGCCCGCCGAATCAGCGGCTCGACCGCGGCCGGATTGGCCGCGATCTCCTGCTGCATCAGCCACCGCGCCACGGTGAGACCCAGGGCATAGAGGTTGGCTTCGGCTCGAGGCCGCACCAACGCCATCTCCCGTTGGAGCTGATCCACGAGTCGGCGCAAGGCCTCGTCGGCCGGCGCCAATTCGGTCCGGGCCTGCAGGACGCCGGCCTCGTAGCCCTCGCGATAACCTTCCTGGTGGGCCTGCTCGACCGGATCGGGCACGCCATCGGGCACGCCGCCGTTCAGTCCCTGACTCAGCTCGGGCAATCCCCAGACGCCCGGCCGGCCCAATGGCGCCGGGATGGCCCACTCTGGCCGGGTCGGATCAGGCGATGACATCGTCGTCCCCGCCCCGCCCGCTGATCATGATCTCGCCCTGATCTTCGAGGCTTCGCATCACCTCGATGATCCGGGTGTGACTGGCCTCGACGTCCCGCACCTTGACCGGCCCCATGAACTCGAGTTCTTCCTTGAGGGCCGCGGCCGCTCGTTCGGACATGTTCGTAAAGATGTGTTGCTTGAGTTCGTCGCTCGCCGCCTTGAGGGCGAGCGCGAGTTCCTTGCCGTCGATTTCTCGGAGGAGGCGCTGGACCGCCCGGCCGTCGAGGAGTTTGAGGTCCTCGAACACGAACATCAGGTTCTTCACTTGGACGGCGATGTCGGAGTTTCGCTTGTCGATGGCTTCCAACAGCTGCTTCTCGAGGGATCCGCCGGTCAAGTTCAGCATCTTGGCCACGGTGGCCGGGCCCCCTGAGGTCGTCATTTCCTGTCCGAGACTCAAGTCGGTCTTGTTGGCCAGTCCCGCTTCGACCAAGGCCAGCATTTCCGGTGAGATCTTGTCCATCCGGGCCACCCGGTAGAGCACGTCACCCGCCAGCTCCGTTTCCATTCCGGCAATGACGTTCGACGACTGACGGGCATCGAGGTGGGCCAGAATCAGGGCAATGGTCTGAGGGTGCTCGCCGCGGAGCACGCTCGTCAGCAGTTCGGGCGTGGCCTTCTTGAGGCGCCGAAGGCCGGTATCGGCGATCTGCTCCTGGATCTTCTCGAGGATCACCCGGGACCGCTGCGGGCCGAGGGCTCGTTCGAGGATCTCTTGGGCCACCATGACACCGCCCCGGGCGGCGGCCTCGGCGGCTTGAAAGACACCGCGAAACTCCGTCAGGACGAGATGAACCGTGTCGGGCTCAGCGGTCTTAGTAATGGCAATCTCTCGGCTGAGTTCCTCGACTTCCGTTGGAGTCAGGAGCTTCAGAATTTCGGCGGCCGTTTCCTTGCCGAGCGTCATGCAGAGGATCGCGGCTTTCCGCATCCCCGTCAGGGTCACCGTCGGCTCCTTCGACATCGCCATCAAACTGGTGCTCATCGGGCTTCACCCATCCAGGCTCGCACGACCTGCGCGGTGACCTGGGGCTTCTCGGCCGATTCCGTGCTAACTCGGTTCTTGAGGAGGACGGTCTCCGGCGGCGGGCCGAGCGGGGCAATCGAGCCTGGATTCCCGAACTCGCGATCCGATCCCTCGTAGTTGGCGCCACCGCTACCCGCGGCGAAACTCCGACCGGTCTGAAGGGCCTTCACGGTCCGGAGGGCGACGATGAGCAGCGCGATGATCGCGAAGAGACCAATCGCCGGGCGGGCGAACCGGTCCACGACGTCGAGCATGTCGGCCGGCGGCGGCGGGGCGATCGAGTCGATGACGGCGACCTGCTGGGGCGCCGCCACCACCTTGATGCGGTCGCCCCGGGCGCTGTCGAAGCCGACTGCGTTCTTGACCAGTGACTCCACGTCGGCCAGCCGACTGGCGACCGGGGTCGTCGAGGTCGTATCGGCGGCTAACGCTCGCTCGTCGACCATGACCGAGACCATCAGCCGGGTAATTCCCTTGCCGGCACTGGTGACCCGCTCGAGGCGCCGCGAGTTCTGGTAGGTATTGTTGACGATCGTCTGCCCGCCGCCGCCTTCGGCGCCGGCTTCGGTTTCGCTCCGCCCCTCGTTCGCCAACACCTGGCCGTCGGGGTCGAAGGATTCGTAAGTGTTTTCCACCTGATCGAAGTTGAGATCCGCCGAGACCAGGACCCGGGGACTGCCGAGACCCGCCACCGAGGCCAGCAGGCCCTCGGCCTTGGCGGCCAAGTAGTTCTCGATGGACTGTTGCAACTCCATCCGCCGGCCGGCCCCGCCAATCAGGGATCCTTCGTCGGGAGCGGCGGAAAGCATCCGGCCGGTTTCATCGGTCACCACGACGTTGTCTGGGGTGAGCCGCTGAACGCTGTTGCTCACCGTCGCGATGATCCCTTGGACGGCCCCAGGCACCAGTTGCATCCCGGGCCGCATCTTGATCCGAATCGCCGCCTTCGAGGGCTGTTCGTTGCGCCGGAACGCACTGGGTTCGGGAATCGTCAGGTGGACATCGGCCCGGGCAACCCCGGTCGTGGCGGAGATCGTTTTGGCGAGCTCTCCTTCGAGCGCCCGTTCGAACTTCATTCGTTCCCGGCTTTCGGTGTCGCCGATGCCGCTGGTGCCCCCGAAGATGTCGCTCCACCCCATGCCGTCGGCGCCGGGCAGGCCGTCCTTGGCGAGGAGGACCTTGGCGCGGGCATAGTCCTGCTTGGGCACCAGGACATCCGACCCATCAGGACCGAGCTTGTTCCGGATCGCGGCCTTGTCGAGGGCGGTCGTCATCTGGGAGGCATCGCCGAGCGCGACGCCGCTGTAGACCGCGACCCAGGAAGGCTCCGACGCCCAGAGGCCGACACCAATGACGGTGGCGACGACGCCGACGAGTCCGCCAAGCAACATGATGCGGCGGGAGGCCGGCATGCGCTGCACTGACCCGGACATTTGCTGCATGAGTTCGTTTGCCACTAGACCTGCATATTCATGATGTTACGGTAGGCATCCGTGAGTTTGTTCCGGACTTCAACCAACAGCTCGAGCGAAATGGCAGCTTCTTCGCTGGCGGCCATGACTTGGTGCAATTCGACCGGTTCGCCACGGAGGAATGAGTTGATCACGTTCTTGGCGTCGTTCTCGAGCCCGGAGGTGTCGTTGAGCGCACGCTTGAAGAGGTCCCCGAACGAGGGACCGCCGTCCTGAAGCGAGATTCCGCCGCCGTCTCGTTCCAGCGGACTGATGATGCCCGGTCGGGGGCCAATGGGCGCGGTCATGGTCAGGCCCTCACATCGAGGCGTTGGCCGATCGCGACCGGTGGAGCCAGCGAGGCCGCGGTGGCGCCGCGACGGCCGTAGGTCAGGGGGCCCATTCGCTCGAGGTCGGCGAAGTAGCTGAGTTCGTCGTTCGACAACACGGCGCGCACATCCTCAGGCGCCGGCCGCTGGGCCGTCGCCGGGCGTTCCGCCGGCTGGATGGGAATACTCTGGCTCTCGATCCGCATGATCATTCCTAGATGTCGATGGCGCGGCGCAACATCTGCTTCGCGGTCTGGAACGCGGAGAGATTGGCCTCGTGCAGGCGTCGCGCCAGCATCAGATCGACCATCTCGGTATTGAGGTCCACGTTGGGGAAGAACACGTTGCCGTTCTCGTCCGCGTCGGGATGAGCCGGATCGTGGACCAAACGGCCCTGGCGGTTGTCGTCGACGACCCTGACGCCGATGGCCCCGGTTCGGGGATCGCGTGACGCGACGGCCACTTGTCTCTTGTAGGGACCGCCGTCGGCGGTCTTGGTGGTTTCGGCGTTCGAGATGTTCTCGGCGATGATGTCGAGGAACTTCTGCTGGGTCGCCATGCCCTGGGCACTCGTCGACAACGAGCCCATGAACTGCCGGACCGGCCGGGGCGTAATCGGATTAGCCACGGCTGCCGATCGCCGTCCGGAAGCGTTGATACGCTTCCCGCAGGAGTTGGGCGTCCGCTTCGTACCGAAGCTGGGTATCGGCGAGCGAGGTCATCTCCCGCTGAATGTCCGCCTCGGTCTGGGCCGCTTTGGCGACCGCCGCCTGGCTCGCGTCCGCGAAGCCGCTACTGGTGCTCGTGGCGAGTGCTTGCGCCACGCGCTGGCCGATGCCGCGTTGGGTCGCGCTGGTTTCCTCGAGTCCTCCCCGAAGCAACGACGGGAGGGTGGAGGCGCCGAACAGTCCACGAATCATGATGGTGGTCTCGCGCAAAAGGGTTGAGGCGGAATCCCTTTGGGCAAGCCGCGTACCTCCGGGCGGCCGAACCAATGCCGGTCGCCGTTAGGCCTGGAAACTGTTGTGGGCTATGAGATTACCAACGAGGGGTACCAGACCACGCGGCCCGGTCACCACTAGGGCAACCGGGCCGGAGGGGGAAAGAACGTCCGGCAGCAACTGCCGCCGGCGTGGTTAGGCGGTCGGGATCGGCTTCGGCGTGTTGAGCTTGTTGCGCAGCGTTCGTTCGCTGATGCCGAGCAGCTTGGCGGCCCGGGTCCGGTTGCCGCCGGTGGCCAGCAACGCCCGTTGAATGGCCATCGCCTCCAACTCATCGAGGTTGAGAGTATCCGATCGAGGAGCCCCGACCGAGGTCGCGCCGGCGGGCGACGGCGCCGGCGCGGGACCGGCCGTCGAAGGGACCGGGGGCCCCGCCGTCAGGGTGCGTGGCGGGGCCGCGATCGAACTGGCATCCTCGGTGAAGGCCTCAGGACGGAGCACCCCGCCGCGGGAGAGGATGACGGCCCGTTCGACCGCATTGGCCAGCTCCCGGATGTTGCCACCCCAGGTCCGCTGCTGGAGCGTGGCGATCGCCTCGGAGGTGATGCCGCCGACCTCGACCCCGAGTTGCGACGCCGCCTTGCTCAGAAAGTGGTGTAAGAGGACCGGGATATCCTCCGGGCGGTCCCGGAGTGGCGGGAGGTGGATCGGCACGACGTTCAGCCGGTAATAGAGGTCTTGGCGGAATTTTCCGGCGTCGGCCTCGACCTTGAGATCCCGGTTCGTCGTGGCCACCAGGCGCACGTCGACTCGAATCGCTTGCTGGCCCCCCACCCGTTCGAACTCCTGCTCCTGGATCACGCGCAGGAGTTTGGCCTGGAGGTCGAGGCGCATTTCGGAGATTTCGTCGAGGAGCAAGGTGCCGCCGTCCGCCCGCTCGAACGCCCCCTGGGTCCGCGAGGTGGCCCCGGTGAAGGCCCCCTTCTCATGGCCGAAGAGGGCACTCTCAACCAGCCCTTCGGGCATCGCGGCACAATTGATCGTAATAAAGGGACGGTCTCGCCGAGGGCTCTGTTCGTGGATGGCCCGGGCGACCAATTCCTTGCCAGTCCCCGACTCCCCTTGAAGGAGGACCGTGGCCTTGGTCGGTGCCACGGTGGCCACCACTTCGAGCACCTTCCGCATCGGGGCACTCTCGCCCAGAATTTGCCTCTTACCCCTGAGACCCGACAATTCTTGCCGGAAGGTCTCGTTTTCCTTCCGGAGTCGGATGACCTCGAGTGCCTGGGTCACGGCAATCCGGAGGGTCTCTTGGCGAACCGGTTTGGTCAAGTAGTCGATGGCGCCGCTCCGGAGGGACATCACGGCATGTTCGACCGAGGAGTAACCGGTCATGATGATGACCGGGATCTGATAACCCTCTTTTTCGAGGCTGGTCATCAGGTCGAGCCCGGTTGCATTGGGCATCCGGTAGTCGGAAATGATCAGGTCGAACTGCTGGCGGGTGACAGCGCGGACGGCATCTTCCACGCTGGTGGCCAGAATCGGCGTATGGCCGAGTTTCGCCAACGCGGCCTCGAGGACCACGCCGACCGACGGTTCGTCATCAACACACAGGATGGTGGCCATGCCCCCCCGGACGGTGGCTCAAGGTTTGCGACGTAAGTGCCGATAACCAATATACCTAGACCGCGGTTCGGCGGTCCATTGGAGGGTAGCACCCGTGCGGATAACCAACCAGCTCAAGCGGGACCAGACGCTCCGGGAGATCCAGGGCAATTTGGGCCGGATGGCCGACCTGCAAAGACAGGTCGCCACCGGCAAGCGCTTTAGCCGCGCCGACGAGGATCCACTCGGCACCGCCCAGGTGCTCCGGGCCCGGCAAGGCCAGCGGGGGATCGATCAGTATTCCAAGAACGGGATCAACGCCCAGGTCCGGATCGGGGCGGAAGAGGCGGTGACCAAGCAACTCGATGACCTGCTCCGCCAAGGACGGAACTTCGCCTTGAGCTTCGCCAAGGGCGATCCCCCATACACGGCAACCCAGACGACGCAGCGCCAGTTGGCCACCGACCACCTCGACCGGCTCCTCGAGGAGGCGGTGTCCTTAGGCAATACCCGGATCGGGAACGAGTACATCCTGGCTGGGGAGAAGTCGACGACCCCACCGTTCGATCTGACCCCCGGAGCGACCTTCGGCAATTATCAGGGCGGGACGAGCCAACGCCAGGTGGGGATCGCCGACGGGGTCGTGGTGTCGGTCAATCACACCGGAGATCAATACGTCGGGCCGGCCATTGCGGCCCTCAAGGCCCTTCGGGACGCGATCGACCCAGCCAACGGGCAGACCGAGGCCCAAGTCCAGCTCGAAGTCGACAACGTGTTCGCGGCCAGCCAGAATCTCCTGGTCTCCCAAGCCCAAACCGGAACGACGGCCGCCCACATCGCCTCGACGCTCACCACCAATGTCGGCCGGAAGAATGATCTCGAGAACGTGCGGGCCGCGGTCGAGAGCGTCAACCTCGAGGAAGCCGTCGCCAAGCTCCTCTCGCTGCAGACCACGATCCAGGCGTCCTATACGGCGACCGGCCGCCTGATCAGCCTCTCGCTGTCAGACTACCTCCGCTAGCGGCCGGCTAGACGCCGGCCGCGACCGGCGCCGCCGACAGCCCCGCCGCGACATTCCGGTTGATCGAGATCAAGATCGACAGCTTCTCGGGAGCCGGGAACGCCATCACATCGAAGGTTTGCTTGTCGATGAAATGAATCAGGTTCAGCAAGTGGGTCTTGAGTTCGTCCGGCAGTGGATTGTCGGCGGCCGTCAATTCGGCTTGGAAAAAGGTCCAGATCCGTTGATTGAGCTTCAGCGCGGCATCGAGCTTGGCGTCGGCGCCGGCTTTCCCCCACCCGTCCTGGGCCAGTTGGAGGGTCCGGGCGGCTCGAAACAACGCCGAGGCTTCCAGTTGCCGGCCGCTGGCCGTGATCTTCTCGACGGTCGTGTAGGCGTCAGCTGCGTACTGCGACATGGCTGATCAATTCCTCTTCATAGGCGATTAACATGCGTCCGACCTTCAACGCTGGGTAGAACTGGCCCGCCGCGATCCGCTCGCCGATTTCCGTGATCAGCGGCCTCATGCTGGGCGAGGCCTGCACCACATCCTCGACGAGCTGGTCGTAGAGGGCTCGATGCTCGGCCAGGTGCCCGGGGTCGACGTACATCAACTGGATGGCAAAGACGATCCGCCGGCACGGGCTATCGGCGTCATCCAAGCTCAGGACTTCGCTGCCCCGAAGGATCGGCACGTCGTTCTCGATCAGGAGTTCGCACCGGGACTTGCCGTTCTTCACGACCGCCCCACCGACAATCAACCGCTCGCCGGCCTTGAGTGAGATTCTGAGTGGCATCGGGTCAGCCGATCCGGCGAAGTACGTCGCCGCTGTTCCGAGAGATCCCGCCGATGTCGCTCTCGCCGAGTTGCGCCGCGACCTCAAGACTCTGCCGGGTAGCCGACCCGGCGGGCGGTGGCGCGGTCTCTGCGGCCAAAACGGCTCGCTTCGCCTGGATCCCGATCCCGACCTGGGCCAACGCGCTGACCGCCCGCTCAGCCTCCTCCGTCGAGGCATTCGGACTGAGCGAGGTGAGGGAGGCCCCGGCGGGGTCGATGGTCACGTGCATTCGTCTCACCTCGGCCGTGAGGCCGTTGAAGTCACGAATGGCCCGTGCCCGTCGGGACTCGTCGATCGGGTACGGCGGATACAGCTTGACCTGCTCGAGCCGGACTTTCACATCGTCGGTTTCGCCGAAGAGCCGGCCGAGCGTCCGGTCGACCTGGCGGATGGTCACGGCTTCATCGAAACGCTGACCCTGGGCTTCGTAGAACCGAACCAAGCCCTCGGTGGATGCGATATCGCCGGTGTTTGCCGGCACCTCGCGGCGGCCACCCGGCACTGACGGAAACGGCGTAGCTCGACCCGCGGCCACCTCGGCCGGAGCGAACCGTGGTCCGACTCCCCCTGCGATTGCTGCCATGCGCCCACCTTTGTGCGTGTGTCAGGTGGGGGGACCTTCCCCCCACCCGTTCACCCGTCGTGCCTTTAGAACAACCGGAGAATCGCCTGCTGCGACTGGTTCGCCAGACTGAGCGAGATGACGCCCAGCTGTTGGCGGGTCTGCAGCGAGAGCAAGTTCGCCCCTTCTTCGTTCTGGTCGGCCACGGTCAACTTGTCCGCGCCTTCCCGAAGGACGTTCTTGATCTGATCGAGGAAGTCGTCCCGGATCGAGAGCTGGCTCGACACGGCGCCGAGGGTCGACGAGTTGGTCCGGAGCGTCGACTGAGCGGCGTTCAATTGGCTGACAGCCGCATCGAGGGCGGTGTCCGCGGTCCAGGTGTTGGCCGCGATCGAGGAGACCGAGAGACCGACGGTCGAGGTGGCGTCGAAGCCGTTGATCGAGATCTTCGAGGTACCGGTCTCGTTGGTCTTGACGACGAGCTCGCCGCCGGAGGCCAGGAGGTTGGTGCCTTTGTACTTCGCGTCCGTACCGGCCTGGTCGATCTGTTTCAGCACTTCGTTGAACTGCGCCGCCAGCGTGGACCGACCGGCGGTGGTCGCCGACCGCGCCGACTCCGCAAGACCCTTCGCCGTATCGACCAGCTTGGAGATCGATTCCACACCGGCGGAGGCCGCCTTAATGGTCTGGATCGCTTCGCCGATTTCGTTCTTCCGAGCCGACAAGTCATCGGCACGACCGCGCGCGTTGGCCGCCGTGAAGTAGGCGGTGGCGTCGTCGATCGGGCTGTTGACCTTGAGGCCGGACGAGAGGCGTCCCTGGGTGGTGCCGATCAACCCGCTGGTCTGCTGAAGGCTCAGAAGGTTGTTCCGGATTCCTGCGGAAAGAGAGATGGTAGCCACGAGATGTACTCCTGTTCTAGGGGTCGGAGGTCAGGGATTCTCCCAGCCTCACATCTAGGTTTCGGCACCACCTCGGAAATACTTTAGCACCCCAGTTCGGCCTGAACCGTTTCCATCACGCGACCCCATCCCTCGTCCGCCGCCGTGCGCGCCACGACCCGGACGGTCGGAAACCACGGCGACCGGGATTCGCCGAACACGGTCCAGTCGCTCCCGGAGTCTACCTGCCAGGTGGGCCGGCCAACCGCTCCCGCCAGCGAACTCACCGCGGTCGGCGCGGTGACCACTCCGTCCGAGGCCGCCATCAACCCGGCCACTGACTCAAAATCGTTCTTCAGGTCCTCGCCGGCCCAATCATGGATCCGAACGCCGAACTCCTGCTCGACCCGGGCCAACTCCTCCTGGCACTCGTCGTACTGCAGGTTGACCCATACGATGCCGGGCAGGTCGAACAGCGGGCGGAAGGCGTCGAGCGGCGGGTAGTGGCGCTGCCGTTCCGGGGTCATGAGCCCACTCCGCCAACACAGGCCGAGGCGCCGGCCCGGACCGAGTTGGTCGAGCCGGTGCCGCCACTTCGCCACCTGTCCGGGGTCGGGCGAGAGGAACGCGCCGGTTACCGGGAAGGCCGGCCGGCGGGCCCGGGTCCAGCGGGGCAAGCTGGCGATCCCGCTCTGGAAGTCAAACGGTCCGGTCAGGACGACCGTGCCATCATCGGGCAGGATGTGGGCGTCCGGAAATGCCCGGGCCACCAACGAGACGAGACGCGGACTCACCAGCAACGTCAACGTCGCTCCCGCCGCGACCAGATCGGTCACGCAGGTCAGGAACAGCAACTCATCGCCGATGCCTTGTTCGCGCCATACGAGGATTCGCTGGCCGGCCAGCGGCTCCCCGTGCCACGCCGGCCACGAGAATGCCCGGGGCTCGGGCCGGGCCGCGTCGGTCCGATGCCGCCATTCGTACTCGGTCCAGCCCGCCTCGAGTTGCCCGGTGGCCAACAACGTGAACGACCGATTCCATCGGGCCTGGGCCAACTCGGGGGCGAGGCGGACCGCCCGGTCATGGGCATCGAGGGCATGGGTCATGGCGCCAAGATCGTGATCGAGATTGCCGAGGGTGGACCACGCCTCCGAGTACTCGGGCGCGAGGGTGACGGCATAGACCAGGTCGGTTCGAGCGGCGGCGAGCCGGCCCAGATCACGAAGGGCATTGGCGCGATTGAGATAAGCCCCGGCCCGCTCCGGCGCCAACGCCACGGCAAGATCGGCATTGATCAGCGCTTCGTCCGGCCGGCCTAACGCGGCAAGGACCGTGGCGAGATTGGCGTGGGCCTCGAACAGATCCGGATCGAGCCCGACCGCCTGCCGGTAGGCGGCCACGGCCGGCTCGAGCATGTCCTCAGCCTGGAGGGCCACCCCGAGGTAGAAACAGGCCGTGGCGTCCGTCGCGGCCGTGTGGAGGTACGCCACCAGCAGGTCCACCGCCTCGGCGGCCCGCCCGTCCAGGAGGGCGAGCCGGGCCAGCACCCGGTTTCGCCTCGGCGATTCCCCGATCCCGGCGTTGACGAGGGCCTGGGCTCCGGTCACGTCGCCTTCGTCCAGCATCAGATCGGCCAAGCCGGCCGCCGCCGTGCCGCCGGCCGGGTCGATCGCCAGGCTGTGTTCGAAGGCGGCCCGGGCATCGCCGGCATGCCCCGCCCGCAGCAAGGCGTCACCGAGATCCGCGTGGTACGAGGGGACCGTCGGGGCCCGGGCGATCGCTTGCCCCACCAAGGCCAGTTCCAAGTCCTGCTGGCCCAGTTGCCCCATCAGGCGGCCGAGCCGGTGCAATAACTCGGGGTTCTCCGGGTCGGCCTGCAACGCCATCTGGCATCCTTGGGCCATTTCATAGACCAAGCTCATCGCCGGCCTCCTTTACTGGTGGTCACATCGAGTCGGCTGGGGTCCCAGGTCGTAGCTTCGTCATGCCTTGACCGCTCTGGGTTGGCCCGGCACCAGGCCACCAGCTCGGAATACGAATCGGGCCGGCCGGCCAGGCCTAACGTCTGATACACGTTCTTTACCCACGCCAGGTCGTCCGGGGTGTCGACGGTCCAGCGGAGGTCGCTCTCGTCGGTGTCGCTCCGCACGCTCCGGCAGGCGAAGGCGGCCCGGTGTTCAAGCCGCGCGACGACGGTGACGTGTTCCCGGGCCTCGGGCGACCGGCCCAGCCGGTCCATTCGAGTCAGGGCCTCCCGAGTAAACACCTCGACGTCGAGGCCGCGGGGATAACTCCGCTCGGTCACATTCGAGGCGTAGTCAGTGCCGGGATGCGTCAGCAACTCGTCCACGATCCGGTCGATGACCGCCCCATCGAGCAACGGGCAATCCGCCGTCAGGCGGACGACGAGGTCGGCGGCCGCCGCGTCGGCTGCGCCGACGAAGCGGCCGAGCACGTCCGTTTCCGAGCCGCGATAGACCGGCGCGCCGACGCGGAGCGCGAGCGCGGCGATCGGGTCGTCGGCGCGAGCGTCAGAGCAGGCCACCCACACGGCATCGACCCGCCGGGCCCGTCGAACCCGCTCGATGACCCGCGCGAGCATCGGGACGCCCGCGAGATCGGCGAGGACCTTGCCGGGCAGCCGAGTCGATCCCATCCGGGCTTGGATGACCGCCACGACGTTCATGGTCGCTCCCAATTGGCGATGAAGTACGGGATCGGTTCGGCTCCGAAGCTGGTCTTGAAGTCGCCCCGGGACGGAGAGTTCATCCCGACCACGTCGATCGACCGCACCCCGCGCCCGATGCCGGCTGCGACGCCGGACAGAAACAGAAACGTCGAGACGCCCGCATTCCGGTAGGCAGGGTCATTGGCGGCCACGAGGTAGTAGGCGGTGTGGCTGTCGTACAGAAACACCGCGGCCCCCGCCGCCGATCCATCCGCGGCGCGGGCAACGAGCACCTCGCCGAACCCATGGCGGAGCGCCGCGTCGGTCACCCCGCGGAGGAGGTTCCGTTCCCGGGCGCTTCGCGCCAACCCCTGCCTGGCGAAGGTGGCGTCATGGAGCCGGTCGAGGAGGTCGAGGTCATCCGACGTCTCAAGCCGGAAGCGCCCGGAGGCCTTGCGGTACTCTTGGCGCCGGACGCTTCGGGCGCCGGCCAGCACCGCTTCGAGGCCGCCGGTCGAGTCGACGGGAATCAGGCCGGTGTACCGGAGATCGAGTCGGAACTGACCAAGGGCGGGCTCGTGGTAGTGGTGCCATGAGAAGGCGCGGAGGTCGGCCAGCGCGGGATGGAGACACCAGGACAGCCGGTCCTGCCGTCCGCTCAGTCCCTCCAGTAACGCGGTCGTTGCCTCCAGCGCTTCGTGAACCCGGCGGTGCGCGGGGCCCGCGGTGACGGTACCGGGAAGGACGACCCCTTGGTACAGGCAGAACGGCACCGGCGCCGCGGCCGGCCCCGCGCGATCCGTCAGCAGGATGGCGGCGGCGCGGGTCTCCTCGTCCGGCCCGGTCAGCCGCCACGGCGTCCACTCGACGTCCAGCGCGTCAAGGAGCTCCGGCCGGAGGAACACCGATCCCTGCGGCGACTCGGCCACGAAGCGGGCCCATCCGGCCCGGTCGGTCCAGGGGGACACGTCTGCCACCGAGACGCTCATCGGTACACGAACACCGCAACGTCGCACCGCTCGTAGTGGTGCTCGATCCGGACCTTCCGCGACAGCCGCCGAATGCAGAAGTCGAGGACCCGGGCGGGATCGTGATAGGCCATCGACTCGTCGACGAAATTGACGTGCGCCGAGAGAAAGTTGAATGCCAGGCCCCGGGTGCAGCGCTCCCACGCGCGGCTCACCAGCGCCTCCAGGAATCCGGTCGGATCCGCCATGGCGTTGTTGAACACCACGGACATCAAGACGTAGTCGGCGTGGTCGGTGATGGTGTCCTCGAGCAAGTTCGCGACCCGAAACGGCACATCCGGAAACTTCGCCGAGGACCAGGCCACCATCTCCGGTACGATATCGATCCCCTGATAGCGTGCCGTCGGGTGCTGTAACCTGAGGAGCGGGTACATGTCGCCGAGCCCCGACCCGATGTCGAGCACCGAGCAGCCGTTCAAGTCGGCGATCTCGAACAATTTCAGAAACCGAAACCGCTGGCCCTCGCGGCTCATTTGCGTCGCGAGCGGACCGTCACCATGAGTGGCAAACCGCTGTTGATAGTGACGCCGAAGATCGACGACAGTGCCGGCGGTCATGGCGCCACCGCCGTGCCGACCGCCGCGAACACTTTCTCGAACGCGGTGGCCACATCATCGAGATCAGCCTCGGAGAGACCGGCATGGAGGAAGCTCAGATAGAGCAGCTCGCGCTCGTGCATCCGCTCGGTGACCGGACAGAGTCCGTCGGGGTACGACCGCAGCGCTCCGCCGGCCTGGCGGAAGGGGAAACCGCCCGGCCCGATCGCGATCCCCCGCTGGTACATCGGCTGCCGATAGAGCGGCTCGACATACCCGGTCGTGACCGGGATGCCCTCCGCCTTCAATGCGGTGGCCAGCCACCCCCGATCGGCTCCCGTCACCGTCTCGTCGTACTTGAAGGCATAGACGTAGTACCCGTGGCGGACCCGGGGCCGCACCACCGGTGGCGTAATGCCCGGGAGATTCGTCAACCGCTTCGTGAGGTAGTCGGCCGCCACGGTCCGCGGGGCCACCAGCGACTCGAGCTTTCGGAGTTGTTCCAGGGCAATCGCGGCTTCGATCTCGGTCATCCGATAGTTGAATCCCACCAGATTGACGATGTTGTCCGTCCCGCGGGCTTTGACGACCGCCTCGCCGTGGTTCCGAATCATTTGGAGCCGTTCGGCCAGGACCGGATCGTCCGTTACCGCGATCCCGCCTTCGCCGCTGTGGATCGTTTTGTGGTAGTTGAGGCTGAACACGCCGATATCGCCGAGCGTCCCGGCGTACCGTCCGTTGACCGTCGCCCCGGGCGCCTGGGCTGCGTCTTCGATGAGTACGATATCGCGACCGGCCGCCAGGGCTCGGAGGCTGGCCCACGGTGCCGGGTGGCCGAAAAGGTCCACCCCGATAATGGCCCGGGTCCGGTCTGTGATCCGCTCCGCCACAGACGCGGGGTCGAGACAGAAGGTGTCCGGATCGATGTCGGCAAAGACCGGGACCGCCCCGTAAACGATGGCCGCGGCCGCCGATGCACTCATGGTGTACGGCGATACGATGACTTCGTCGCCGGGGCCCACGCCCGCCGCGCCGACCGCCGCATAGAGACAGGAAGTCGCCGAGTTCATCGACACGGCGTGGCGGATTCCGAAGTAGTCGGCCCACGCCGCCTCCAGGGCTTGGACTCGGGGTCCGCCGAAGAAGTCCGGTCCCCAAACACCGACGAACTGTGACAGCACGCCGCTGTCGAGCACCTCGAGCACGGCGCGGCGCTCCTCGGCGCCGATCGTGTTGCAGGTTGGAAACGGCTGGCTTCGGACCGGCCGGCCGCCATCAATAGCAAGCGTCATGGCAGTGCTCCAATCAGATTTCCCTGCGCCAGGTCGGCGGCCAAGGTGGTGACACGGAGAGTGGCGCCGGCCGCCGCGCTCC
The DNA here is from genome assembly GCA_031375485.1 of Gemmatimonadota bacterium. GTDB lineage: Bacteria > Gemmatimonadota > Gemmatimonadetes > Gemmatimonadales > GWC2-71-9 > SHZU01. Next base: position 22,137 of record JANMHX010000011.1, read on the forward strand.
GGAGGCGCTGAAGGGCCCGCCCGGAACCGAGGTGCGCCGACCGCGCGAGCGACCGATAGAGGGCGACCGCGATCGTCTCCCGGTCGTACACCCCGTCACTCAGCCCCAGCCGGTTCGTCGGCAGCCGGTCCACGCCGACCAAACCAGGCTGCACGCTAAGGACCCGCCCGCCGAGGAGGGCGGCTTGCACCAACAACGCACTCGTCATTCCAACCACCAGGTCCGCCGCCATGATCCAGGACAGCGGATCATCCCCATTCCCTGACCGGACCGTGACGTGCCCGGTTGAGGACAGCGGGAGCGGCCCCTGGTCCCGGGGGTGGGACCGGACGGCCAGGACGGCGCGATGCCCCAGCCACTCCATGGCCTGCTCCAGCGCGTCCCCGACGTCGGCCAACACTTCATCCTCGGTATAGCCGATCGACCGGCCATAGAGATCCCGAATCGGCTGCGATGCGAAGACCACCAACGTGGCCTTCCGGGGGACTCCGACCGACTCCCGAAAGGCCATCCGGCGGTCCGGACTGAATTCCAGACTGCGGTCGAGGAGGCGTTCATAGTGCGGATTGCCCGCCGGGACCAGCCGCTCGGCCGGAAGTCCGTCGGCTGCGGCCTCGGCCGCCGCGATCTCATCGGGAACCAGGATCCAGTCAGGGAGGACGAGATCGCCACCGGCCGTCACGAACCGCGAGCGGTAATTCGACCAGAAGTCGATCACGGCGGCCGTCGGGATTTGGCGGGTCTTGGCGGCTGCGAGGAACCCGAGTTCGATCGGGTTGTCGCCCCACGACGTTGAGGTCACCAGCCCGGTGGCCCCAGCGGCCTCGAGCCAATCGGCCGCCCGGTTGGCGGCGACGTCGGCCGCCGCCGTGAACGGCAGCCCCGCCCGCCCGAGCACCGCGGCCGCGGGCGGACCCGCGACAACGCCCGCAAGCGTCCCGCTCGCGGCCATTCCCTCGAGGACCGGCACCAGGGCCTCGGCGCCGCCGGCGTCGGCCACGACGCTAGCGAGTGACCAGGCCATGAGGCTCCCTCCGTGCCGCGTCGTCGATCGCCGCGGCCGCCCACCCGAGCGCCGCGACAGCATCGGCCCCGGTTCCCGCCGGTTGCCGGCCGGTGGCCAGCGCTTCGATCACATCGCTCGCGGCATGCATCAGCAGATCACCCAGGCCGCCGGCGGGCCCAATGGCGGCGATCAACTCGCGAAACCCGGGGAACCGTCGGCTCCCGGCCACCGTGTACACATCGACCCGCTGGCCACCGTCACTGATCCGGACCCGGCCTTTCGGCCCAACCAGATCCAGCTCGAACAACGAGTAGGGCGCCGTCCGGAGTCCGTGCAGCATGCCACGGGCCCCGGATTCAAACTCGAGGGCCACGTCGATGGTCTGGTCCGTACGTTGGGGGTCGACCGGTCCGAAGCCCTCCACCCGGGCGATCTCACCAACCAGGAACCGAGCCAGATCGATCCAATGGGTCCCGTTGTGTTTCAAGCCCCCGGAGTAGCTGCCGCGGACCAACTCGATCGGGCCTAACGGAGTCGTGGCCAGCCAGCGCTGCAGGTGCTGGTGGCTCGGAGCGTACCGCCGGACATAGTTCACGGCGAGGACGATCCCGCGACGCTCCGCCTTGCGAACCAGGGCTTCCGCTTCCCCAAGTTCGAGTGCCAACGGCTTCTCCATCAGCACCGCCCGGACCGACGGCGCCTCGAGGACCCGGTCGAGCACCTCCGCGTGGGTTGGATCGGGGGTCGCCACACTGACGATGTCCGGAGCCGACTCAGCGAGCATCCGATCGACCGACCCGAACAGGGCCGCCACCTCCCACCGTCGTCCGGCCTCCGCGAGCCGGGCGCCGTCGGTGTCCGCCAAGCCCACCAGGTCGGTTCCCGGATGATGGTACCACGCGGCGGCATGGGACTGAATCCCCGATCCCGGCACCAACACCCCGGCGCCGATGAAGCCGCAGCCGACGACCGACGCGCGGAGCGTCATTGGGCTGGTTCCTTGTCGAACAAGACCACCTGATCAACCAGCCCCGGTCCGCCGTCGGCGTCGCTGTACGGGTAGTACCGAACCGCCACCTCACGCATCCCGGGATGGAGATCCCGGTATCGCTTGGCGAAATCGGTCTTCCACAGCAGGCCCTGCTGGCCGTGGTATTTGACCTCGACCGTGTTCGGCGCGAAATACTCGTGGCAGAGGATGTAGCGGCGGCTGACGCGGTGAATTTCACCGATCGCCTGGGGCAGATCATTCGGGTGGATGTGGATCAACACCCCATGGGTCATGACCAGATCGAACGACCGATCGGGAAATGGCAACGCGAAGGCGGTGCCTTGATGGAACTGCATGCCCGGCGAGTGGGCCCTCGCCTGCTCCAGCGCATACGGCTGCGGCTCGAGGCCGTGGAACTCGAGTCCGGGATTGGCCCGCTCCAGCAACCGGAGCTGGAGCCCGATGTTGCAACCGACCTCGAGGACCCGGCCGGACGGCAACCGGACCGGACCGACCAGATCGCGGTAGATCTCGGACTTCCGGATCCCGAACTGCTGGCCGAAGGCGGCGTCCATCTCATCAACCGACAGAGTATTCCGGTCGGTATACTCGCGGCCAAAGCCGGAGGTCCAGACTTGCAGCTGATCGGTGGTCGTCATGATCGGTTCCTCATCGCACGGTCTTTTGTCGGATGTGCTGGTTCATGGTTCGAAGGGCGGGCCGCCGGTCCATCAGCGCGATGATGTCGCTGAGACCGAACGCCGGGTTCGCGGGATACAGTTCATCATAGATCGCGGTGACCAGGGCGAGATCGTCGGCGGTATCGACCGTCAAGCGGAGTTCGCTCACCGTGCCGGGGAGGCCGCTCGCCACGTTCAGCAGGCGATACCGTTCCGGGTGTTCGTAGATGTAGAGCGACACGTGCTCCCGGTCAGCCGGGTCTTGAGTCAGACCGGCCACCTCCTCGAGCACCCGAACCGGGAAGACTTGGGCGTCGAGGCCCCGCGGATACGTGGGCACCACGACGTTGGCGCAATAGTCGACCGGATTGCTCTGGAACGTGTGGATCAGCTGATCGACCACCAACGGGTCGATCAACGGGCAGTCCGCCGTGGTCTCCACGATCACCTCGGCGCCGGCTGCCTGGGCCGCTCCGAGGACTCGGCCGAGGACGTCGGTGTCGCTGCCCCGATGGCAGCCCACCCCGAGTTGCGCGGCCACGGCGGCGATCGGATCATCAGCGGCGTGGTCGGTGGTCGCGACGACGATCCCGTCGGCCAGCCGGACCCGCCGGAGACGCTCGATCATCCGGGCCAGCATCGGTTGGCCAAGAATCGGACGGAGCACCTTACCTGGAAGGCGCGTGGAACCCATCCGGGCTTCGATCGTGATGATGGTCCTCATGGGGCGATGAGCTCCCAGGTGACGGGAGTGCCCTTGGCCGCATCCCGGACCGCCGGCCGGCCGATCACCACCGAGGCGTGCCGCGGCGAGAGACCGAATCCCGGCCGAATCGATCGCACGTTCGTCGGGGTCAGGAGATCCCCGGCCCGAACGTCCGCGACGACATACAACGAACGGCGAAAGGTCGCGCTACCCTCTTCGGCGAGGCCGGGGCCGAACGAGGGGTGTCCCACCATCGCGCGGGCCCGAGTCACGGCCTCGACCATGGACTGGAACTCCGCCGGTTCGAGAGAAAAGTGACTGTCAACGCCCCCAGCCGACCGATCGAGGGTGAAGTGTTTCTCGATCACCACGGCACCTAACGTCACGGCGACGACCGGTGCCACAATGCCGAGACTATGATCCGAGAGCCCGACCGGGCATTGACCGATGGCCGCCAGCGAGGCGAGGCCGGCCAAGTTCATGGCGGCGTCGGGCGCCGGGTAGCTACTGGTGCACTTGAGCAGGACGAGCTCCTGGCACCCGGCGGACCGGAGGGTATCGATCGCGTGGGCGATCTCCTCGAGACTTGCCATGCCGGTCGAGAGGATGACCGGCTTCCCGGTGGCGGCCACCCGGCGAAGCAACTGGTCATCCACCAGCTCAAACGAGGCCACCTTGTACGCCGGTGTGTCCAGGGACTCCAACAACTCGACCGCGGTGTCGTCGAAGGGACTGGAGAAGATCTCGAGGCCCACGGCGGCGGCTTCGGCAAAGAGCCGTTCGTGCCACGCCCAAGGGGTGTGGGCTTCGTGATACAGGTCATGCAGGGTTCGCCCGCCCCAGGGGCCGGTGCCCGGCACGATGAACTCCGGCCGGTCCGACCGGAGGGTGATCGTATCGGCGGTGTAGGTTTGCAGTTTGATGGCGTCGGCGCCCGCGGCCTTGGCCGCATGGACGGTCGCTACCGCACGGCCAAGATCGCCGTTGTGATTCCCCGACAGCTCGGCAATGATGAAGCACGGGGCGCCCTGCCCCACCAGACTTCGTCCAATCGTGATCGTCATCGAGCCGCACTCCCCGGCCGAACGTACCGGAGCCATTCCGGGGTGGAACCATCCTCGACCCAGCCTGAGGTCGCGAAGAGGTGCCGCGATGCGGGATTTCCGGGCTTGACCCGGGCCACGAGTTGGGTCGGCGCTCGACGGGCCGCCATGGCTTTCGACCCAGCCTCGAGCAAGACCCGGCCAACCCCGCGCCCCCTCGACTCGGGCGCGACGGTATAGCTCACCCGCGCGGTGGCCCAGTGGTCGTCGGTTTCAAACCGGATCGTGCCGAGCGGCCGGCGATCCGCGGATTCGCCGATGAGAACCACGGCGTTCGGGCTTCCGAGCCGTTCGGCGAGCCAAGCGTGGTGCGAGGGCCACTCGATTGGAGCGCGGTTGCCGGAGGCCGTTCGCGCGGCTTCGTCGTTGGCCCACACCCAGAGCGCGTAAGCATCCCCGAGCCCTGCAGCGCGGATGGTGACGTTCATGCGGCCCGGCCCGACATCACCAACTGCGCCAACTCGGCGGCGACCCGACCTGCACCGTTCTCCAGGGCCGGTGCGATCATCGCGGCCGGAATCAGCACCCGCAGTTGGTGGGCCAGGGATTCGCTGTCGATCGACAGCGCATCGGCCCCCGGAACGCCCGAGGCCCGAGCCCACTGGAAGGCCAGCCGTTGATTGTCGGCAATGGCCACCACCACGATCGGTACGCCAACGGCCGCGGCTTCCCAGGCCGTACCACCCGCCGCCGTCACGAGACACTTCCCGGCCCCAGCCTCGACCCAGAGCTGGTCCGGGCTCACGGCCCGACATCCGGCCGGCGCCCAGTGGCCGGCGATGGCGATTCGCTCCGCCGGCATCAGCTCGGCCAGCAAGCCGAATGACCGGATCATCGCCCGGTCCGGCACGCCGCCTCCGAGCGTCACGACGACGTCGCCGTCGAGTTTCTTTTGCCACTTCGGCAAGCCCTCTCGGATGGCCACGAAGGCGCTCCCGGCCAGGACCCGCCCGCCGAACCCCGGATAGTGCGCGGCGGAGGCGTACGGGTTCGGATTCCAGACCAGATCGTAGCCGGCGGGGACGTCGTCAGCGAGATCGTCGACCAGCACTTTCAACCCGGAGCCGTTGCCGGCCCCGAGCATCCGCCGGTGCTCGGCGTCATACCGGTCCACCACCAGGACATCGCCCACCGGAGCGGTACCCGGCTGAACCGCCACGCCGAGGTCTTGAAACCGGCGAGCCACGAAGGGCAGATCAATCCGCCCGACCGCGACCGCGTCTCCACCGAGGGCGCGCCAGGCGGCCGCGAGCGTCAAGACCCGCATCGCGTGCCCGGCTCCGACGGCGACCGTGGCGTCGACGGCCAGAACCATCCGGCGGCCCGTCATCTCCCT
>JANMHX010000015.1:0-4345 GCA_031375485.1 Gemmatimonadota bacterium
CATCGGCTCCATGGTCGCGTGCGAGAGGAATGGGGTCTCGAACGTCTGGGAGAACACTTTCGCGGCCTTGGAAAGCACGCCGTCCGGATCGCCTTGTTTGTTGACCGTCTCGGCGCCGGGGCGCGCCACCGCCGCGGTCATGAACTCCCGGTAGGACTCGGTCGACTCCGCGGCCCGGGGGCCTCGGTCCCATTCAATGGCCAACAACCGCCGGCCCTGGAACGCCGCCCAGGTGTTGGTCGCCACCACGGCCACGCCCGCATGGATGTTGATCCCATCCGCCACGGCCGGAATCTCCACCACCTGTTTGACCCCCGGCACCGCCAGGGCCTTCGCGGTGTCAACCGATTTGACCCGGCCCCCGAACGTCGGCGTCCGCTCGATGGCGGCGTATAGCATACCCGGCACTTTCACGTCGAGCCCGTACACGGCTTTACCGTGGGTCACGTCGGCGCTGATGATGCTGACCCGGTCCTTGCCCAGCAGCTTCCATTCCGCCTTCGGCTTGAGGACGACGGTCTTCGGCAGCGGAAGGGCCGCCGCTTTCCCGGCCACGGCGCCGTAGGCGATCCGCCGGCCAGTGGCCGGATGGGTCACGAACGAGTTCTCGGTCCGGCAGTCCTTCGGCTCCACTCCCCACTCTTCTGCCGCGGCGGCCACCAGCACGCCCCGGAGGGCTGCCCCAGCCTCGCGCATCGGCTTCCAGTTGCTGAGGATGCTGCTGCTCCCGCCGGTGCCCATCTCGCCGTACTTCGGGTCGAAGGAGGCTTGCTCGACCCGCACCTGACTCCAATCAGCATCGAGTTCCTCGGCCACCAGCATGGCCAACGACGTGCGAACCCCCTGCCCCATTTCCGACTTGGCCACGGTGATCGAGATGGAATTATCGGGATTGATCCGCACGAAGACGCTCGGATCGATGGGGCCGGCGGCCGGCGCCGCGCCGGCCTTGGGCTTGCACCCGGGGAGCGAGATCGTCAGCACCAGGCCACCGCCGACGGCCGCCACCTTGAGGAAGTCACGCCGGGTGTAGGCGGTCATCGGGCACCTCCGGACTTGATGTCGGCCGCGAGTTTGATGGCTTGGCGGATTCGGACATAGGTCCCGCACCGGCAGAGATTGCCCGCCATGGCGGCGTCGATGTCGGCGTCGGTCGGCTGGGGTTTCTTCTCCAACAACGCGGCCGCACTCATCAGTTGACCGGCTTGACAGTACCCGCATTGCGGCACATTGAGCTGCTGCCAGGCCTGCTGAACGGCGTGATCGGCGTCGGTCCCGGCCAATCCCTCGATGGTCGTAACGGCCTGAGCCCCAACGGCCGACACCGGGACACTGCAGGACCGGACCGGGTTGCCGTTGAGGTGGACCGTGCAGGCGCCGCAAGCCGCGATCCCGCAACCAAACTTGGTACCGGTCAGGCCGACCAAGTCTCTGAGTGCCCAGAGCAGGGGCATGTCGGGTGGGGCATCGATCTCGTGGGCGGTGCCGTTGACGAGAAGTTTCATGGGATTTCCAGGGCGGAAGCGGGATTACAAATGATACATCGATGACCGGGATCGCGCCCCCCGGACCCGGCGCAGCAATTCCCGCCGGGCCCGACTACCTTGGGCGGGTTCCCTCGCGTCGCGGCGGAACCGGCACAACCACGTCGCAGGGGGTCGATTGGCCAGACATAATTACTCATTCGAAAAACGCCAGCGTGATCTGGCCAAGAAACAGAAAAAAGAAGAGAAGCGCCAGCGGAAGCTGGAGCGAGTCGACGAGCCGGGTGCCGAGGGATCGGCCGAAGGAGCCGATGTTGAGGGCGCCGAGGCCGGCGACGAGACTGACCCGCCTGCTGCCGGCGAACCGACGCCGTAGCCGCCGTTAGCGCCGGTAGACCACCCGCCCGTTCGCGATCGTCAGCAGCACCCGACCCGACAGCAGCCGGGCGGGTTCCGACTCGGCCACCCGAAGCGGGTCGATGTCCACCACGGTGAGATCCGCCCACCGGCCGACCGCGATGATCCCGGTCACTCCCTCGGAAAATCCCGCGAAGGCGGACCAACTGGTGTATCCGCGGAGCGCCTCTTCAGGAGTAAGGCGTTGCTCGGGGTACCACCCTCCGGGCGGAGCCCCCGCCTTGTCTTGCCGGCTCACGGCCGCGTGGAACCCATAAAAGAAGTCGAAATCCGAGCCCGGCAAGTCGGAGTTGAGGGTCAGGGGGATTCGGTTCCGTCGCATGGTCCGCCAGGCGTACGCCCCTTTGGTCCGCTCGGGCCCGAGCCGTGCCTCGGCCCAGGTCTTGTCTTCCACGGCATGAGGCGGCTCCATCGACACGATCAGGCCGAGCCAAGCAATCTTGGCGAAATCGTCGGGATGAACGACCTGGGCGTGCTCGACCCGGTGGCGGAGCAACCGAGTGGTCGGGGCCACCCGGAACACCGAGTCAAAGAATGCGATGACCTCGCGGTTCCCCGCGTCGCCGATGGCATGGACTCCGACCTGGAAACCCGCCCGCATCAATCCGGCCACCGCCGCCCGATCGAACCCATACTGCGATCCGCTAACGCCCCGGTGCCCGGCGCTGTCGGCGTAGTCTTCCAGCAACCGGGCGCCCCGACTGCCTAACGCGCCGTCGTAGTAGGCTTTCACGGCCCGGACTTGCACCATCCGGGTCGAATCGCGAAGCGGGCCCCGGGCGGTCCAGGCCCGGGCGAGCGCGGTGTCCCGGACCGACAGCATCGCGTACACCCGGACCGGCAACCGGTCCTGCCGGTCGAGCGACAGCAGCGCCGCGATCGTGGGCCCTTCGGCGCCGGCTTCATGCACCGCGACGTACCCGTGCGCCGCCATAGTGTCGAGCGCCTGAACGATGCTCCGCTCGAGCCGCTCGCCGGTCAGGGCCGGCACCGCCTGATCGAGCATCTCGATCGCCCGGTTGAGCACGACACCGGTCGGCTGCCCGGCGGCGTCTTTCAGGACGGTCCCTCCCGGACCCGCCGTCGTGGCGGCGGAAATGCCCGCCCGCTCGAAGGCGAGCCGGTTTCCCCACCCCGCAAAACCGTGCAGGCTTCGGAGGTACACCGGATGATTCGGCACCCGCTCGGTCAAGAGCCGCATCGTCGGGTAGCGGCCGGCCCAGGCACCCTCGTCCCAGCCGTATCCCAGGATCCATTCGCCGGCGGGGACCGTCGCCGCCCGGGCGGCCACCCGTTCGACCGCTTCCGCCTCAGTGGCCACTCCGGTGAGGTCGATCCGGCCGAGGTTCCCGCCGAGTTCGACCACATGGGTATGGGAGTCGATCAGCCCTGGCACCACCGTGGCACCGCCGAGATCGTGCACCTTGGTCGAATCGCCCCGATAGCGGGCCGCTTCGGCTGTCGTCCCGACGAAGACGATCCGACCCCCTTGGATCGCCACCGCCTCGGCATCCGGCCGCCAGCCGGCCGAGTCGTGCGGGGCATCCACGGCCGGTCGTCCCTCGGGATCCGGTTCGCCCCACCGAAGGGTGTAGACCCTGGCGTTGGTCAGGATGAGATCGGCAGGCGCCGGGCGACCGCCGCACCCCCAGAAGAGCGCACCGCCGAACCCGAACCACGCCCATCGCACCCGCCCGCTCACGGTCGGCTCCGGACGAAGACGATGTCGGCGCCGGCCGGCTCGAGCGGAACCGCGACCCGGTCGATTTCGCCTGCGCCGCTCGACCAGAACCGGAGCCGGCCTCCAAAGGGTACGGCGCCGCCTGGATCCTCAAACTCCCAGGCGTCGTAGTGGAAGTGGCGGAGCCGGACGGTGTGGGGCTCGAGGGTCAATGACAAATTCCCGTCCTGAAGGGCAACCCTGACGGTACCATAGCCGGGATGCTCGAAACTTCCGGTGTAGTCTGGAAGCGGATGGCTCGGATTGGTCCCGGGCTTCCGTTCCGCCTCGCGAGCGGCGGCAGTTGTCGCTTGGCGCGCGGCTCGATCGGCGTCGGTTTTCCTCTGGCGGGCCACCCAATCAACCGGCGGCGCGGCAAGCAGCCGATCGGCGAGCGTCCGCATGACCATCGTCGGCACTGGATTGTTGCCCGACAGGTTCGACAGGACCACGATCCCGATCCGCTCATCGGGCAACCAGGACATGGCCGAAATGAACCCGTCGATCCCCCCGCCGTGGCTCACGATCTTTCGGCCCCGATAGGTCGACACCCCGAGCCCCATCCCGTAGGCCGCATGTCCCAACTCAGGAAAATCGACTGGGGCCAACGTCACCATCTGGGGCGATTGCATCTGGCGCTCGTTGTCCGCGGAAAGAAGCCGCCGACCCCCGACCACGCCCGAGTCGAGCCGGAACTGGATGTATTTGAGCATTTCGTCGACCG
>JANMHX010000059.1:0-2056 GCA_031375485.1 Gemmatimonadota bacterium
AGCAGGGCCGGGGCCCGCCGGACATAGAACTGTTTCCGCTTGATCTTCTTCCACTGGGCGAGGAGGGACTCGACCTCCCGCTGGAAGTGGTCCTCGGTCACACCCTCCGCCACGGTTCGGATGATCATCCCGCCGGCATCCTCCGGCAGGAGCCGGGTCACCATCTCACGGAGCCGGGCGCGTTGTTCCCGGCTCTCGATCTTCCGGCTCACCCCAACCCGCGAGGCGTACGGCATATACACCAGGAACCGGCCCGGGAGCGAAATCTGGGCGGTGACCCGCGACCCCTTGGTGCTGATGGGCTCTTTGGTGACTTGGACCGGAAGGGTCTGCCCCTTCTTCAGGATCTCGCCGATGTCCGGGAGGGCCCCGCGTCCGGAGACCTCCCGTTGCCGGGGTTCCGCTACGGCCTGGCGGCCGCCTCGGCGACTGGTCCCGTTGGCGGCCACCTCCTCCTCCCCGGCTGACTCGGCTTCGTCAGGGTCAGGGACCTCCTCGTCGTCCTTATCGTTCGGCTCGTCGTCCTCGTCCGGCTCCAAGAGATCCGAGACGTGGAGAAAGGCGCTCTTCTCCAAACCGATATCGACAAACGCCGCTTGGAGCCCCGGGAGGACCGCATCGACCCGGCCGAGGTAGATGTCGCCCACGATGCGACGGTGATCGGGCCGGTCGACCATGAGTTCGGCCAACCGGTCGTCCTCGAGGATGGCGACCCGGGTTTCCCGGGGGCCACTGGTGATGAGAATCTCGCGCTTCACGAAAGACTTCCTTCGCCGGAGTCGCCTCGCCCGGCCGGACCACGGCCTGGGGCGACGTCACGACGCGCATACGGTGGGTGGCCGGACCGAAGATCGTCCGAAGCCGAGGGAGTCCTCCGCCTGCCCCCGAGAGCCGCGCTAGCCCCTGATCGCCGACCGGCCGCACCCGGCGTCGGACCGAAGCCGGGACAGTATGCCCGACGCCGGCCCGAAGACCTTGCGACCAATGGTGGGATGGCGATGCCGTGAGGCTAACGATCGAGCCGCTCTGGGTGTGCCGGCGGAAGGGACGACACTGCAAACTGATCCACTGGGCGACGACCCGGCCGAGTCCGAGCCAAAGGCTCGCCGGGTTCCAAGACAGGAGGGTCTGGCTAAGTCGCATTGGGTAAAGATATGCCGGAAACCAGTTTAGGGGGAGGCGTCCGGCCGCCGTCCCCCGATTCGGCCTAGCCGTCGACCACCCGGCCCAGGATCTGGCGGGCAATGACGAGGCGTTGAATTTCGCTGGTGCCCTCGCCGATTTCGCAGACTTTGGCGTCCCGCATCATCCGTTCGACCGGGTAGTCGGCCGTGTAGCCGTAGCCCCCGAAGATTTGGACGGCCTCGGTGGTGGTCTTCATGGCCAGCTCGGAGCAGAAGAGCTTGGCCATGGCCGCCTCGGTCTTGAACGGCTTCCCGGCCTGCTTCAGCCGAGCCGCGGTATAGAGCAGGTGGGTCCCGGCTTCGATGCCCATCGCCATGTCGGCCAGCTTGAAGCTGATGCCCTGGAAGCTCCCGATGTAGCGACCGAACTGTTTCCGGGTTCCGGCGTATTGGCGGGCGGCCTCGTAGGCGCCCTCGGCGATTCCGAGCGAGAGGGCCGCGATCCCGATCCGGCCGGCGTCCAGGGTCTTCAGGAAGTTGACGAATCCGTCGCCCCGGGGGCCGAGCATGTTCTCTTTGGGGACGATGGCATTGTCGAAATGGAGTTCGCGGGTATCACTCGCCCGCCAGCCCATCTTGTCTTCCTTCTTGCCGGCGCGGACTCCGCTGGTCTTGGGCAGGTCGTCCGAATGGCCGACACCGAGCTGGCGGCACTGGGCGAGGTCCACCGTGTCCTTGGTGACGATGAAGCTGGAGATGCCCTTGTTCCCGCGCCCCGGTTCGGTCCTCGCCGTCACCGAGAAGATTTCGCCGACACCGGCGTGGGTGATGAAGATCTTGGAGCCGTTGAGGAGGTAGTGATCGCCCTTGTCCACCGCGGTGGTGGCGGTTCCGCCGGCGTCGCTGCCGGCGCCCGGCTCGGTGAGACCGAA
>JANMHX010000132.1:0-8601 GCA_031375485.1 Gemmatimonadota bacterium
AGTGATTTCGTTCTCCAAGCGTGATGGTGCAATGGACATGCCCCACCTTCTGGATATCCAGACGCGGGCCTTTTCGTCCTTGCTCAATCCCGACGACGTCGACGGCGACCGCCAAGACGTCTCGTTGGAACGGGTCTTCAAGGATCTGTTTCCGATCAGCGACGTGAACGGCAAATACGAACTCGACTTCAAGAGCTACTCCCTCGGCGAGCCTAAGTACACGGTCGAGGAGTGCATTGAACGCGACATGACATATGCCGCTCCGCTCAAGGCCAAGTTGGCGTTGAACGTGTTCGAGGATGTCGACGGCCAGCGCCGGCTCAAGAATCAGATCGAGCGCGAGGTCTATCTCGGCGAACTGCCGATCATGACCCCGTTGGGCACGTTCGTCATCAACGGCGCCGAGCGGGTGGTGGTCAGCCAACTTCACCGGTCACCGGGCGTGGTCTTTGAAGAGGAGACCCACCCGAACGGCCAGTTGCTGTACTCCGCGCGGATCATCCCGTTCCGGGGTTCGTGGGTCGAGTTCACGATCGACATTCATGACGTGATCTACGTCCACATCGACAAGAAGAAGAAATTCCCGGCCACCGCCCTGTTGCGGGCGTTCGGGTACGGCAAGAATTCGGATATCCTCAAGCTGTTCTTCGCGACCAAGTCGATCAACATTGCCGGCAAGCTCGAAGCCCGGCAGGAGCGTCGCGAAGTCTTGGGCGCGCTGTTGGCGGCGGATGTCCCGAACCCCGAGAACAAGGCGGGCGATCCGCTCGGTCAGTTGGGCGATGAGCTTACGCCCGAGCGTTTGAACGCTATGCGGCATGTCGGGGTCAAGCAGGTCGTCGTGTTTGCCGGGTACACGCCGCTCGACCTCCGCGAGGACGAACAGCCGACCACCACCCGTGACCGGGCGCCCCATCTGCTGGCCTTTGACGTCGCCGATCCCTCGACCGGCGAAGTCGTGGCCGAAGGCGGCGATGAGGTCGACGAGAAGCTCCGGAAGAAGCTGCTCGCCGCCGGCGTCGTAAAGGTCGAAGTCCTCCTGCCCCCCGGGCGGGCCGAGTCGCCGTTGGTCAAGAACACCCTGGCCAAGGACCCGACGAAAGACGAAACCGAAGCCCTCCAGCAGATCTACTCGCTGCTCCGGCCCGGCGACGCCCCCAACCTGGAGACGGCGCGGGCGCAGCTGCAGCGCTTGTTCTTCAACCCGAAGCGGTATGACTTGGGCCGGGTGGGCCGGTACAAGATCAATCACCGGCTTGGGCTCAAGACCGATCCAAACCACACCGTCCTCACCGAAGAGGACTTCGTGGCCATCATCCGGTACCTGATCGACCTCCACGACGGTCGCGGGCACACCGACGACATCGACCACTTGGGCAACCGGCGGATCCGGTCGGTCGGCGAGTTGATCGCCAACCAGTTCTCCGTCGGCCTTTCCCGGATGGCGCGATTGGTCAAGGAGCGGATGAGCATCAACTCCGATCCCGAAAAGATCTCGCTCGACGACTTGGTCAACGCCCGGACCGTGAGCGCCGTCATCCAAGCGTTCTTCGGGTCCTCGCAGCTGTCCCAGTTCATGGACCAGACCAATCCGCTGGCGGAGCTCACGAACAAGCGCCGGCTGTCGGCGTTGGGACCGGGCGGCCTGACCCGCGAACGGGCCGGCTTCGAAGTCCGGGACGTGCACTACTCGCAATACGGCCGGATGTGCCCGATCGAAACGCCAGAAGGCCCGAACATCGGCCTGATCACGAGCTTGGCCACGTTTGCCCGGATCAACGACCTCGGGTTCATCGAGACGCCGTACCGGGTGGTCAAGGACGGCCGGGTGACCGCGGAAATGCGCTGGCTCTCCGCCAGTGAAGAAGAGGGCTACGCGGTGGCGCAGGCGAACACCATGGTCGACAAGAACGGGAAGTTCGTCGAGAGTATGGTCCTCTGCCGGCGGGGCGACGACTATCCGTTGCTGGCGCCGACCCGGATCGACTACATGGATGTGAGCCCCGAGCAGTTGGTGTCGATCGCGGCGGCCTTGATTCCGTTCCTCGAGCACGACGACGCGAACCGGGCCTTGATGGGTTCGAACATGCAGCGCCAGGCGGTGCCGCTGTTGTTCCCGGACGCCCCGACGGTCGGGACCGGGCTCGAAGCCAAGGTGGCCAGCGATTCCGGCGCCGTGATCTCGGCCCGGCGCGCCGGGGTGATTACCAAAGTGACGGCCGACGAGATCATCGTCGACTGCGGTACGGCGGGAGCGACCGACGTGCCCCTGGCCCGGTTGGCCCAAGTGGACCGGTATCGGGTCAAGAAGTTCTGGCGGACCAACCAGGACACCGCCATCAATCAGCGGCCGCTGGTCCAGGTTGGGGACAAAGTGGCGGCCGGACAGGTCATCGCCGACGGACCGGCCACCGACGCCGGCGACTTGGCGCTGGGCGGCAACGTCACGGTGGCGTTCATGCCCTGGTACGGGCACAACTTCGAAGACGCGATCGTGTTGTCCGAACGCCTGGTGAAGGATGACGTCTACTCGTCGATCCACATCCAGGAACTCGAGCTCCACGTCCGAGATACCAAGCGGGGCCAAGAAGAGATCACCCGCGAAATTCCTAACGTGTCCGACGAAGCCCTGGTCGATCTGGACGAACGGGGCATCATCCGGATCGGTGCCCATGTGAAGCCGGGCGACATCCTGGTCGGCAAGATCACGCCGAAGGGTGAAACCGAGTTGTCGCCGGAAGAGAAGCTCTTGACGGCGATCTTCGGTGAAAAGGCCAAGGACGTCAAGGACAGCTCGCTCAAGGTTCCACCGGGCATGAAGGGCACGGTCATCGACGTCAAGATCTTCAGCCGGGTCGAGGATCAGGTCGTCGAAAAGGACCGCGGCGAACGGATCGGCGAAGTCCGCCGGATCGAGCACGAGGAAAAGACCCGGATCAACGACGTCATGGTCGCCGAGGTCAAGGAACTGATGACCGGTCAGGAAGTGGCCCTGTTGCTCAAGGCCGGTACGGTGGAGGAGTTCGTTCCCGCCGGCACCAAGCTGACCGCCGACAAGCTGACCTTGGTTGATCTCCACGAGGTCGACCTCAAGACCCTCCGGCTGGCCAACAAGGCGGCCAACGAGCGCGTCCGGCTGACGATCGATACCGCGACCCGCGAACGGGCCAAGGTCGAGGAGAAGGCCGAAGACCAGATTGATAAGATTCTCCAGCCGGACGAACTGCCCCCGGGCGTCATCCAGTTGGTCAAAGTGTATCTCGGCGAGAAGCGGAAGATCTCCGTCGGCGACAAGATGGCCGGGCGCCACGGCAACAAGGGTATCGTGGCCCGGATCGTCCCCGAAGAAGACATGCCGTTCCTTCCCGACGGGAGCCCGGTCGACATCGTGCTCAATCCGCTCGGGGTGCCAAGCCGGATGAACGTCGGTCAGATCCTGGAAACCCACCTTGGGTGGTGCGCCAGTATCCTCGGCTTCAAGGCCAAGACCCCGGTGTTCCGGGGTGCCGACGAGGGTGAGATCGGCCTGCTGTTGCGGGTGGCCGGCCTCAAGCGCGCGGGCCAGGCGCTGATGCTTCGGAGCCGGGCCCCAGAGCCGACGGCCGAGGCGGTGCGGACCCTGACCAGCGATATCCATCGGCTTGGGTTGTCGAAGAAGAGCGTCGCCGGCGCGGTCATCTCAGATCTGGCGAACCCGGGGTGCTCGGCGTCGACGAAGAAGCTGTCGGACGACATTCGGCACTTCGTGGAGTTGGCGGCGGCGGAGTTGGCGGAGCGTGAAGCCACCCAGCGCCAGCAGGAGATCGCGTTCCACCAGAGCCAGGTGGCCAAGTCCGAGGGTGCCCGCAAAAAGGAATTCGAGGCCGCCCTCAAGGTCCTCGAGGCCTCGGCGACCGGGGCCCAGTTGCTCGAAGCGTCGTCGCCCGAACTCGCGGTCATGCTGTCGGGGAAGGCCACCGCCGATCAACTCGGTGTCGCGGCCGATGCCCTGATCCGCCAAGCCGGGCTCACGCCCGCCGGCAAGGTCAGGCTCCGCGATGGGCGGACGGGCCAGTCATTCGCCAGCGACGTGACGGTGGGCACGATCTACATGCTCAAGCTGTCACACTTGGTCGATGACAAGATCCACGCCCGTTCGATCGGACCGTACTCGTTGGTCACCCAGCAGCCGCTGGCCGGCAAGGCGCAGTTCGGTGGCCAGCGGTTCGGCGAAATGGAAGTCTGGGCCCTCGAAGCGTATGGTGCGTCGCATCTCCTTCAGGAGATGCTCACGGTCAAGTCGGACGACGTGAACGGCCGCAGCAAGGTCTACGAGGCCATCGTGAAGGGTCAGAACCTGCCCGAACCGGGTATTCCGGAATCCTTCAACGTGTTGGTGAAGGAACTTCAGGCGCTGGGGCTCAAGGTCACCTTGGGTGCTACCGCAGAAGGTGAGGAGTAAGAAGCCATGATTGATTTTCGAAGCGGGCGCGAGCCCAAGAGCTCGAGCTTTGACTATATCGCGATCCGGATCGCCTCCCCCGAGGAGATCCGTGGTCCCCGGGACCCGAAGGAACGGGAACGCCTCGAACTGCAGGGCCTCCGGTCCTGGTGGTCGTGGGGTGAGGTCACCAAGCCCGAAACGATCAATTACCGGTCGTTCAAGCCGGAACGGGACGGTCTGTTCTGCGAGCGGATCTTCGGTCCGGTCAAAGACTGGGAATGTCACTGCGGCAAGTACAAGCGGATTCGCTATCGCGGCGTGATCTGCGACCGCTGCGGCGTCGAGGTGACGCTGTCCAAGGTTCGCCGAGAGCGGATGGGGCACATCGAGTTGGCCGTGCCGGTGGCGCATATTTGGTTCTTCAAGACCCTCCCGAGTCCAATGGGCAACTTGCTCAACGTGACCCTCCGGGAGCTCGAACGGATCATCTACTACTCGGCCTACGTGGTCATCGAGCCGGGGAAGCAGGACGTTGAAGTCGGCCAGTTGCTCGATGAAGACGAGTATTTGAATCTCCGGATGCAAGCCCGGGAAGCCAACGATACCGGCTTCCGGGCCGAAATCGGCGCCCCCGCGGTCCGGGCCATGCTCGAGACGATCGACGTCAAGCGCCTTGCCGAGGAGCTTCGCGCCTCGGTCTCGACCGAGACCAGCCAGCATCGCAAGAAGCAGATGCTGAAGCGGCTCAAGATCGTCGATGCCTTCTTGTATTCGGGTGAGAACCAGGACTCGGGCGGCAACAATCCGACCTGGATGATCATGGACGTGATCCCGGTCCTTCCCCCGGATCTCCGTCCCTTGGTCCCGCTCGACGGTGGCCGGTTCGCCACTTCGGACCTGAACGACCTTTACCGCCGGGTCATCAACCGGAACAACCGGTTGATGAAGCTCATTCAGCATCGCGCGCCCGAGGTCATCCTCCGGAACGAAAAGCGGATGCTGCAGGAGGCGGTCGACGCGTTGTTCGACAACGGCCGGCGTTCCAAGGCCATTCGGGGCCGGGGCAAGCGCCCGTTGAAGTCACTGTCCGACATGTTGAAGGGCAAGCAGGGCCGGTTCCGGCAGAACTTGCTCGGCAAGCGGGTTGACTACTCGGGCCGGTCGGTCATCGTGGTCGGTCCAGAGCTCCGCCTCCACCAGTGCGGCCTTCCCAAGGCCATGGCGGTCGAACTCTTCAAGCCGTTCATCATCAACAAGCTCGTCGAAAAGGGCATTGCCGAGACGGTCAAGCGAGCCAAGAAGATCGTCGAGAAAGAGGGCCCTGAAGTCTACGAGATCCTGGAAGAGATCATTCAAGATCATCCAGTGCTCTTGAACCGTGCCCCGACGCTCCACCGACTCGGGATCCAGGCGTTCGAGCCCAAGCTGGTCGAGGGCAAGGCCATCCGGATTCACCCGTTGGTGTGCGCCGCCTTCAACGCCGACTTCGACGGCGACCAGATGGCGGTGCACGTGCCGCTGTCGTTCGAGTCGCAGCTCGAAGCGCGGGTGCTGATGATTTCGTCGAACAACATCCTTAAGCCGTCCGATGGCCGGCCCGTGGCCGAGCCGTCGCAGGACATGGTGCTCGGATCGTATTGGCTCACCAAGTTCCCTCCGGGGTTCGAAGAGGAGCATCGGAAGGGCGCCGGCAAGCTCGAAGAGACCAAGGCCCGGCTCTGGAAGGGCGCCAAGTACTACGGCTCGATTGCCGAGCTCGAAATGGCGCTGCTGTCGGGAGCCATCGACTACCATAGCCCGATCCACTTTTGGTTCGTGCCTCCGCGCGAGGCGGCCGACCACGAACCGCGGTGGATTCGCACCACGGTTGGCCGGGTGCTATTCAATAACATCCTGCCCCGGCAGACCGTGGCGGAACTCGGGTTCCGCGACGACGTGATGAAGAAGAAGACGCTCTCGGAACTGGTGCTGCAGAGTTACCGCCGGGCCGGCCTCAAGGAGACGGTTGAGTTCCTCGACCGCCTCAAGCGGTTTGGGTTCGATTTCGCCACCATCGGCGGTGTGTCGATCGGGATCGAGGATCTCGAGGTTCCGGCCGAAAAGGTCAGCCTGCTCGATGAAGCGCAGAAGCGGGTGGAGCGGTTCCAGAAGGCGTACAACACCGGCCAGATCACGTTCGGCGAGCGGTACAATAAGGTGATCGACGCCTGGACCCACGCGAACAACGACGTGGCCGAGGCGATGATCTCGCATATGCGGAAGAGCCGGGGCGGCTTCAACCCGGTCTACATGATGTTCGATTCCGGCTCGCGCGGTAGCCGCGACCAGATCCGGCAGTTGGCCGGGATGCGCGGGCTGATGGCCAAGCCGCAAAAGAAGCTGACCGGCGGCATCGGCGAAATCATCGAGAGCCCGATCAAATCGAACTTCCGAGAGGGCCTCTCGGTGCTCGAATACTTCATCTCGACCCACGGAGCCCGGAAGGGTCTCGCGGACACCGCGTTGAAGACGGCCGACGCCGGATACTTGACTCGGCGGTTGGTCGACGTGGCCCAGGATGTCACGATCACCGAGGAGGATTGCGGCACGATCCTCGGTCTCGACATGGCGGCCCTCAAGGAGGGCGAGGACGTCATTGAGTCGCTCGCCGAGCGGATCATCGGCAGTGTAGCCGCCGAAGATGTCATGGATCCGCACCAGCTCGACGAGCATGGCGACCATCGGGTGTTGGTGGCGTCGGGACAACTGGTGTCTGAGGAGACCGCGGCGGCCATCGAGGACGCCGGGATCGATAAGGTAAAGATCCGGTCCGTCCTGACCTGCGAGTCCAAGCGTGGCGTCTGCCGGATGTGTTATGGCCGGAACCTGGCCACCATGGCCATGGTCGACATGGGCGAGGCGGTTGGCATCTTGGCCGCCCAGTCCATCGGCGAGCCGGGTACCCAGCTCACGCTCCGGACCTTCCACATCGGCGGTACCTCGGCGCGGATCGCCGAAGAAGCCGAACGGCGGGCGCGGTCGGACGGTATCGTCAAGTACACCAAGGGCCTCGAGTGGGCTGACCTAGGCGTCGAGTACGAAGACGGCTCCAAGGCCAAGCTTCGGGTGGCGCTCACCCGTGAGGATGAATCGGCCGAAGAGGAGAGCAAGGAAGGCATCTACATCGTCGATCCGAAGAATCCGACGCATGTGTTGTCCCGGTATCCGGTGCCGCAGGGCGCCATGATTCAGATTCCGGAAGGTACGGTCGTTACCAAGGGCGACAACGAGCGGCGGGCCACGATCCTCTACACCTGGGATCCGTACAACGATCCGAGCATCGTCAAGCAGGACGGGACGTTGCGGTGGAAGGACTTGGTCCCCGGCGTCACGCTTCGTGAGGAGCTCGACGAAGGCACCGGACTTCGGTCGCTGGTGGTGACCGCCGATCCGGACCGGGAGCTCCATCCCTCGGTCCTCGTCTACGTCGCCAACCGGAAGGATCCGCAGGAGTACACGCTGGCGGAGGGGTCCCGGATCATTCTCGGCTCACCCACGGACCAAGTCACCCGGGCCATGCACTTGCCCGACGAGGCCAACCCGTGGTCGAGCAAGTTCCACGTCGAAGAGCGGCCGATCAACGATGCCTGGCCCTCGAAGACGAAGAAGGAAGCCAAGGACCGCACGGTATTCCTGTCCGCTCCAGTGGCGGTGGCCAAGGGCGTGACGGTCACCAAGATCCCGCGGCAGGCCTACAAGACGCGGGACATCACCGGCGGCTTGCCGCGGGTGGCGGAACTGTTCGAGGCCCGGCGGCCGAAGGATCCGGCGACGATGTCGGAAATCGACGGCATGGTCAAGTTCGGCGAGATCAAGCGGGGCAAGCGCGAGATCTTCGTCTACCCGATGACCAAAGACGGGGTGATCGACGAGAAGGAACCGGCGCAGGTGTATGAAGTGCCTGCCGGCAAGCACCTTCGGGTCCACGAGGGCGACCGCGTTCGGGCCGGCGACCGTTTGACCGAAGGCCCGGTCAACCCGCACGAGATCCTGCTCATCAAGGGGCCGCGCGCGGTGCAAGAGTACCTGCTGAACGAAATTCAAGAAGTGTATCGGCTGCAGGGCGTGCGGATCGCGGACAAGCACTGCGGTGTCATCGTCAAGCAGATGCTTCAGAAGGTGCGAGTCACCGATCCGGG
>JANMHX010000114.1:0-3232 GCA_031375485.1 Gemmatimonadota bacterium
GGCCGGGGTGGAGATGGTGATGCCGGGGGACAACATCCAGATGAAGATTGATTTGATCACGCCGATCGCGATGGATGAGGGGTTGCGGTTCGCGATTCGTGAGGGCGGCCGGACGGTGGGCGCCGGCGTTGTTACCAAGATTCTGAAGTAGGGTTCACCATGGCCAGAGAAAACATCATCCTCGAGTGCACCGAGTGCAAAGAGCGGAATTACTTCACCGACAAGAACCGGCGCACCCATCCGGAGCGCGTCGAGCGTCGGAAGTTCTGTTCGCGGTGCAATCAGCATCGGGCGCATAAGGAATCGAAGTAGTCATGGACCAGGTCCAAGCTGTCGAGCCGTCCCGTGGGAAGTTGGCCGGGTATATCGTCGCGATCCGCGATTTTGTCGTGGATGTCCGCGCCGAGATGCACAAGGTCAGCTGGCCCACGAAGCCGGAGTTGATCGACGCGACGAAGCGAGTCGTCATCATGACGGTGGCCATCGGCACCGTCATCGGACTGCTCGATGTCGTCTTGAAGAAGATCCTGGTTGACGGCGTTGCCGCGTTGACTCGGTAGCGATATGGAATACCGCTGGTACGCGGTCCAGGTCACCGCTGGACACGAGAACAAGGTCAAGGGCCTGCTGCTGCGCCGGATCGCGGAAGATCCGCGGGTGGCGGACCAGAAACTGGTACGTCAGGCCTTGGTGCCGATCCAGGAAGCGATCGAGATCAAGAACGGCAAGAAGGTGCTGGTCGAGCGGAAGCTCTATCCAGGGTATGTGTTGGTCGAGACCACCATGAGCCAGGAAGCCCAGCACGTCGTCAACAGCGTCCAAGGCGTGATCAAGTTCGTCGGCACCGGCAAGATGCCCCAGTCGCTCCGCCAGGACGAGGTCAACCGGCTCTTGGGGATCGTGGAAGAAGTCAATGACGCTGGTCCGAAGGAAGACATTCCGTTCATGATCGGCCAAGCGGTCGAGATCACGGACGGACCGTTCTCCGACTTCAGTGGCACCGTCGAGGAGATCTTGGCCGACAAGGGCAAGGTCAAAGTGTCGGTCTCGCTGTTCGGCCGGCCCACCGCCGTGGAACTGGACTACCTCCAGCTCCGAGGGCATTAGAGAGCTCGGCACTCGGCGCTCGGCACTCGGCGGGCAGCCGAGCGCCGAGCTCCCAGGGCCGAGTGCCGAGAACCGCGACCGCACGGATAATTGCGGCAGAAACCGTTGGTTGGCGGGCCATCCGCCACCGACATTCGAATTGAGGGAGGAATGGCAAAAAAGGTAGTTGCGATGGTCAAACTCCAGTGTCCCGCTGGAGCGGCCAACCCGGCACCCCCCGTGGGTACCGCGTTGGGTCCGCAAGGCGTGAATATCATGGAGTTTTGCAAGCAGTTCAACGCCCGAACCCAGTCCCAGAGCGGAATGATCATTCCGGTCGTCGTGACGGTGTTCGCGGACCGCACGTTCACGTTCATCACCAAAACGCCGCCCGCGTCGAACCTCCTCATGAAAGAGGCCGGGATCGAAAAGGGCAGCGCCCAGTCGAACCGGAACAAGGTCGGCAAGGTGACGCGGGCGCAGCTCAAGAAGATCGCCGAGCTCAAGATGAATGACCTGAACGCCACCGAGATGGAGTCAGCGATGCGGATGATCGCAGGCACCGCCCGGTCGATGGGTCTGGAGGTGGCGGACTGATGCCGGCGACCGGTAAGAAATTCACCACCGCCCTCGGCAAGGTGGATCGGACGAAGGAATATCCGATTCCCGACGCGGTCAAAATGGTCAAGGCCGTCTCGTTCGCGAAGTTCAACGAGACCGTCGATGTGGCCGTGCGGCTCGGCGTCGATCCGCGGCATGCCGACCAGGTGGTCCGTGGTACGGTCGTCCTTCCCCATGGCACGGGCAAGACGGTCCGGGTGCTGGTGATTACCCAGGGCGACCGGGTCAAGGATGCCGAGGCTGCGGGGGCCGACTTCGTCGGCATCGAGTACGTCCAGAAGCTCAAAGAGGGGTGGCTTGATTGCGACGTCATCGTCGCGACCCCCGACGTCATGGGTCAGCTCGGTACCCTCGGCAAGGTCCTCGGTCCCCGGGGATTGATGCCGAATCCGAAGGCCGGCACGGTCACGATGGATGTGGCCCGGGCGGTCCGGGAGATCAAGGCGGGTAAGATCGAGTTCCGGGTCGACAAGACCGGCAACGTGCACGCCCCGATCGGCAAGGTGTCCTTTACCGAAATCCAGTTGACTGAGAACCTCCAGGCGTTCATGGAGACCATTCTCAAGGCCAAGCCGTCGGCGGCCAAGGGCGTCTACCTCCGCTCGGCGACGGTGTCGAGCACCATGGGGCCGGGCGTCCGGCTGGATACGGCGGTGTACCGATGAGTAAAGCGGAACGACAGTCCACGGTCGAGACCCTCACCGCGGCGGTGAAGGGGTCTCCCAATATTTACGTGACGGACTTCGCGGGTTTGAATGTCGCGAAGCTCACCGAGCTTCGTCGCCGGCTTCGGCAGGCGGGGGCCCGGTATGTCGTCGTCAAGAATACGCTGGCGCAGCGGGCGTTGGCGGCCAACCAGGTGAGCGTCCTCGACGACCATCTGTCCGGCCCAACCGGGCTGGTGCTGGCCGGTACCGATCCGCTCGCGGCGGCCAAAGTGCTCGGCCAGTTCGCGAAGGAGCATCAGAAGCCTTCCGTGCGGGTCGGCTTGGTCGACGGCAAGGCGGTCGATCCGGCGTATGTGAAGCGGTTGGGCGAACTGCCGACGCGCGATGAGTTGCTCGGTCAGTTGGCTGGGTGTCTGAACGGTGTCCTCTATCAGGTCGTTGGCGCCCTCGAGGCGCTCAAAGATAAACGTCAAGCTGAAGCAGCTTCTTAAGAGAAGCGGGAGAAACATATCATGTCGACGATGACGAACGAGCAGATCCTCGAGGCGATTGGCAGCAAGACCGTAGTCGAATTGGCCGAGCTGATCGACGCCTTCAAGTCCAAGTTCAATGTGACCGTCATGGCGGCCGCGGCGGGTGGCGCGGCCGGCGGCGCGGCGGCTCCGGTTGTCGAGGAACAGACCGAGTTCTCGGTCATCCTCAAGGAGGGCGGCGCCAAGAAGATTCAGGTCATCAAGGCGATTCGCGAAATCGTGTCCGGCTTGGGCTTGAAGGAAGCCAAGGACATCGTGGACGGCGCGCCGAAGACGATCAAGGAAGGGATTTCCAAGGCGGAAGCCGAAGAGATCAAGAAGAAG
>JANMHX010000146.1:0-13095 GCA_031375485.1 Gemmatimonadota bacterium
GGGCCAGGTCGAAGCCGGCCACGGCCCCAACCCGATGGGCCGCCTGGGTGATTCGTTTGAGATCGAGGCGCTGGCCGGTGTAGTACTGAACCCCCGGCAGAAGCACCAGTGCGATCTCGTCGCCCTGCTCGGCGATGGCCCGCTCGATCCCCTCCGGCGTGAGACAGGCCTGTCCGGGTTCCGGCTTCAGTTGAATCATCCCGTCGGCCGGGTCGATGCCGCGGGTTTCGAGGTGCGAGGCCACGGCGTAGGTATCCGACGGGAAGGCGGCGTCCTCAATCAGGATCTTCCGGCGCCGGCCGGCCGGCCGGAAGAATGACACCATCATCAGATGGAGGTTCACCGTCAGGGAATTCATCAGCACCACTTCGCCGGGCCGCGCCCCGACCAAGCGGGCCCCGGTCTCGCGGAAGTTCTCGTGGTACGAATACCAGGGCGTCTTGGCGTGCAGATGCCCCTCGACGGCCAACCGGCCCCAATCCGCGAGTTCCTGTGTCATCAACTCGCGCACGGCCCGCGGCATCAGACCGAGCGAATTGCCTGAGAGATAGACCACCGGTGCCCCGGCGTCGTCGACGGGGTGCTCGAACTCGTGCCGGACCGGACCGAGCGGGTCCGCGGCGTCTTGGGCGTGGGCCCACGCTTCCGTGGGTTCGTAGGCGCTCGTCACAAATAGGTCTCCAGCGATCGGTCGAGGAATTCCAGCGCGGTCCGGAACAGCAGCCATTCCCGCTGCTCCACCGACAGATCGGTCATCGACTCGATCATGGCGCCCGGGCGGAGTTCGCCGAGCGGGAACGGATAATCGGACCCTAACGCCACTCGGTTGGCCCCGAGCCGGCTGATCAGGTGGCGGAGCACGTCGGGGTCATGGGTCAGGGAGTCAACGAAGAACCGGCCCAGGTACTTCGAGGGCGGATGCGGATTGTCGGCCGCCACCAAATCGGGCCGGGCTTCGAACCCGTGTTCGAGGCGGCCCAGGATCCCGGCAAAGCTCCCGCCGCCGTGGGCAAAGCAGATCCGGAGCGTGGGCAGCCGCTCCAACACGCCGCCGAACAGCAGTGACGCAATGGCCAGCGCCGACTCGGTCGGCATCCCGACCAGCCACGGGAGCCAGTACTTCCGCATCCGCTCGGGCGCCAACATCTCCCAGGGGTGGACGAAGACGGCCGCGCCGAGTTCGGCCGCCCGGGCAAAGAACGGGAACAACTCCGGGGCGTCGAAGTTCCACTCATTGACATGGGTGCCGATCTGGACCCCCGGCATCCGGAGATCCACCACGCACCGCTCGAGTTCCTGGATTGCCAACTCCGGTGATTGGAGCGGCACCGTGCCGAGGCCGATGAACCGCTTGGGATTGGTGGCGACTACCCAGGCAAGATGATCATTCAAGATCTTGGCCAAGTCGTGACCGTCCGCCGGCCGGGCCCAGTAGCTGAACATCACCGGCACGGTCGAGAGCACCTGGACGGTGACGCCGAGATCATCGCACTCGACCAACCGGCGGCTCGGATCCCAACAGTTGTCCTCGATCTCCCGGAAAAACGTCCCGTCCACCACCATCCGGGCCCGGCAGGGCGCCACATGCTGCAACTCCATGAACCCGCCGTAGCCGTAGCGATCCCGAAGGTTCGGCCACGACTCCGGCAGGATGTGGGTGTGCAGGTCGATCTTCACCACCCGTTACTTCGCGGCAGCGGGCGCCGGCGGCTGCATGACCGTGCCGCACTTCTTGCAGGTCCGTTTCGCCTGATCGGACCAGAAATCCTCCATGACGGGCTTGAGTTGCTTGCCCAAGTCAACTAGTTGGAAGCTGGCGTCGAAGATGATTTCCCCACACTTCTCGCAGAACCAGCGGAGGTGATCGTGCTCGCCTTCGACCCGGCGCCGCTCGATCACCAGGCCGACGGTGTTGGCCGGCCGCTGGGGCGAATGGGGAATCCCGGCCGGGAGGAGGAACATTTCCCCTTCCTTGATCGAGATCTCTTTCACCTGACCATCGTCCACGATCCGGACGACGATGTCGCCTTCCACTTGATAGAAGAACTCCTCGCCGTCCTCCACGTGGAAATCCTTCCGGGCATTCGGGCCGCCCACCGCCATCACCAAGAACTCGGCGTCCTGCCAGATCATCTTGTTGCCGACTGGCGGCTTCAACAGGTCACGGTGCTCATCGACCCAGCGTTTCAGATTGATGGGGGGCATGACGGCCATGGCGGCGGGCTCCGGTGTTCGGGGTGACGGGGAAAGTGACGCAGGCTGAAGATAGTGGGCCCCGCGAGAGGGAGTCATTCGGGATTCCATCGGGGTGGTATGTTTGGGGCTCGGCACTCGGTACTCGGCACTCGGCACTCGGCACTCGGCACTCGGCACTCGGCACTCGGCACTCGGCGCTCGGCACTCGGCGGGGAGGGAAAGTGAAGCGATTGGGGTATGGGGGGCCGATTCTGGAGGTTGGGGCCCGGCGGTGGCGGGGGGCCGTGGTCACCGATGGGGTTGAGCGGGTGGTGGAGGAGACGCCGGTAAGCCTCATCTACAACGGGGTGCCGCATGTGGTGATGATGGCCACGCCGCTCGATCTCGAGGATTTTGCCCTGGGGTTCAGCCTCACCGAGGAATTGATCCGGACCCCGGCCGATTTGCGGCACGTCGAGGTGGTTCGGTACAGCCAAGGGATTGAGCTCCAGTTGGCGGTGGCGCCGGAGTGCGATGAAGCGATTGGCGCGAAGGCCCGGCGGTTTACGGGCCGGACGGGGTGCGGCATTTGTGGCGCGGACGGGGTGGCCGGCGTGCTGAAAACGATTCATCAAGTGCCGGCTGGGGGGGGCATCACCCCGACGGCGATTCGGGCCGCGCTCGCCGGGCTGGCCGCCCGCCAACCACTCAATGAGGTCGCGGGGGCGGTACATGCGGCGGGGTGGGCGGAGGCGGACGGGGCACTGGCGATCGTCCGGGAAGACGTCGGCCGCCACAACGCGCTCGACAAGCTCGTCGGGGCGGTCCGCCACGCGGCCATCGATCCGGCCGGAGGATTCGTGGTGGTGACCAGCCGGGCGAGTTTCGAAATGGTCCAGAAGACGGCGACGCTCGGGGCGCCATTGCTCGCTGCCATCTCGGGGCCGACCGGGCTGGCCGTGCGGGTGGCGGAGCAGTCGGGGTTGACGCTGGTCGGATTTGCCCGGGGCAACGACCTGACGGTCTATACCCATCCCGACCGAGTCGGTTAGGTCGCCTTCGGCCGCCGGTTCCCGCTCGAGACGTACTGCCAGCCGAACCGGCCCTTGATGCAGAGATTACCGAGGGTCACCTCGTGGTCGAGCGGCGAGGTGACTTTGACGATTTCGTTGTCCTGGACATGCAGTTCGAGATTGCAGCCCACTCCGCAGTACGGACACACCGTCTGGGTCATCGTCTGCCGCGACTCGTCCCAGGTCCCCGCCCGCCGGAGATCATGCTCGGACTTGAACATCAAGGCCCCGGTTGGGCAGACGGCGATACAGTTGCCGCAGTACACGCACGCCGATTGCGGCAGCTCCACCGCGAATTCGGTCGAAATCCTGGCATCGAAGCCGCGGCCGGCCACCGTCAGCGCAAAGGTGTTCTGGTGGTCGGTCCCGCACGCTTCGACGCACTTGTAGCAAAGAATGCACTTGCCGTAGTCGCGGACATAGAGATCATTGTCGACTTTGACCGGTTGAGCGACCGTCGCGCGGAACGCCGGGTCCGGCGGCTCATGGTGGCCGGGCATCAGATGATCCCGATGGCCGGCGGGGGCCGGCGGGGCGGGCGGGCCGTAGCGGTCCGGATCAGCCGCGTATTCGGCCAACCATTCCCCGACGTCCGGCGTGGTGCTGAGATCGACCGACGACGCCAGAAACTCAAGCACCATCTTCCGGCTGTGCTTGACCCGGTCGGAGTCGGTCTTCACCACCATACCGGCTTCCACCGCGCGGGAGCAACTCGGCACCAACACCCGGGACCCCTCGACTTCCACCACACAGACCCGGCAGACGTTCACCGGCCGGAGGGTCTCGAGGTAGCAGAGCGTCGGAATGCTCCGCCCCAACCGCTTCGTGGCTTCGAGAATGGTGCTGCCTTCCGGCGCGACCACCTTTTCGCCGTCGATCGTCAGTTCGACCGTGCGCCGGCGGGTTTCGAGTTGCACCAACGCGCTCATCCGGTACGTGCTCCCGCAAAGAGGTGAAGCCGTTTGACCGCGGACTCGACCGCGGCGTAGGCCGTTTGGCCCAGGCCGCAAATCGAGGCGTCTTTCATAGCGAGCCCGATTTCCTCCAGCAACGCCAACTCGGTCGTGAGGCCGCCCCGGGCCCGGCCCGCCTTGAGGCGATGGAGCGCCTCTTCCTGGCGCACCGTGCCGACCCGGCACGGGACACACTGGCCGCACGACTCATCCCGGAAGAACGCCGCGATCCGGAGAACCACGTCCAGCAGGTCGGCCCGATCGTCGAACAGCATGATCACGCCGGAGCCTAACGTGGCGCCGGCCGCCCGGACACCTTCGAACGTGAGCGGCATGTCCAGCTCGTCGGGACGGACGAAGACCCCGGCCGCCCCGCCCAACAACACCGCCTGCAGCGGGCGCCCCTCGGCCACGCCACCCGCGAGCGTGACCAGGTCGCGGAGGGTCGCCCCAAACGGGACTTCGTACACTCCGGGCCGCTCCACCGACCCAGAGAGGCAGAACAACCGCGGGCCAGTCGAACCTTCCGTCCCGATGGCGGCGTAGGCACGACCGCCGATCCGGAGGATTTCGAGCACGTTGACCAGGGTCTCGACGTTGTTCACCAAGGTCGGTTTGCCGAACAAGCCAGCCTGGAACGGAAAGGGCGGCTTATTGCGGGGCTCGCCCCGGAACCCTTCGATCGAATTGAAAATCGCGGTCTCTTCGCCGCAGATGTAGGCGCCGGCCCCTTCGCGGATCTCGATCTCGAACCGGTATCCCCGCCCCATCACGTCCGGACCGAGGAGTCCGTGACGGCGGGCGGCCTCGATGGCCTGACTCAACCGGGCCCGGGCCTCGGGATACTCGCCGCGGAGATAGATGTACCCCTGCTCACACCCAGTCGCGAACCCGGCGATCGTCATCGATTCGATGACCGCGAACGGATCACCCTCCTTGATGACCCGATCCTTGAACGTGCCCGGCTCGGATTCATCCGCGTTGCAGATCAGATAGTGCGGCCGGACCCCCTGCCCCGCCACGGCGGCCCACTTCCGCCCGGTCGGGAACGCGGCACCGCCCCGCCCCGCCAGCTTCGACTCCGTGACCTCCCGAATGACCGCATCGGGACCGATCTCGAAGGCCCGCCGGAGACCGAGGTACCCGCCGTGAGCCCGGTAGTCATCGAGACTCGCCGGGTCGACGACGTTGACCCGCCGGAGGAGTCGAAGGCCCGGGTCGCCCGCCTGGGGAATCCGGATTCGATCCTGCCCCCCCGGCGCGGCGCCGCCCTCCACCACCGCGAGCGCCTGGGCCGTCGTCACCGGCCCGAACAGACGCGCGGCCGGCTTCGGCCCCGCCTCCGTCAGCAGCGCCGCCGGGGCGTGATCGCAAAGGCCGAGGCAGGGACTCCGCATCCAGGCGGTGGCCTCGGGAATGGTGTGGTGGGGGCCTTCGGGACCATGGTAGGCCGGCCCCACGGCCTGCTCTACCGCACGGCAGAGCGCCTCCCCTCCCTTGCCGCGGCAGCCGATATCGTCACAGAGGTGCAGCACCCGCGGCGGGCGGGGCACGGTCGACAACAGCCCATAGAACGTGGCCACGCCGAAGATGTCGGCCGGGGGGACCGTTAGGCGCTCCGCGAGGTAGTTGAGGGCGCCCTCGCTGATCCAGCCGATCCGGGCCTGAATCGCGTGCAGGGCCGGGAGCAATCGGTGCCGCTCCGAGCGGGCCTCGTGCCCGCCCGAGGCGGTGTGAGCGTCGCGGGGTTGACGGGCGCCGCCGTCCCACCCACTGGTGGGCGGGCCGAGATGGGCGTCCACCGCATCCCGTTCGTCCGGGGTGGCGATGGCCTTGAGCAGATGAAGGTCCACGGCCCTCCTACCCTGTCATCGGTTCGAGCCTGACCGCGCAGGCCTTGAACTCGGCCGTCCCGGACTTCGGGTCGGTGGCATCGATCGTCAGGACATTGGTCTTGACCTCGTCCTGGTAATGAAATGTCATGAACACCAGGCCGGCCCGAAGGCTCGTGTCGATCCGGGCCGGCGCCACCACGGCGCCGCGCCGGGAGGTGACTCGGACCGGCGCTCCGTCCGCCACTCCGAGCCTGATAGCGTCCTCCGGCGAGAGATCCACCGACTCCCCGCGGCGAAGCGGCGAGGCATACCCGGCGGTCTGGACCCCGGTGTTGTACGAATCGAGCCGGCGGCCGGTGGTGAGTTGGAACGGGTACTCCGCGTCGGGCATTTCGACCGGCGGGTCATGCTCCACCACTGAAAACGGCGCGGCCGGACCTTCCCGGGGTTCTTTCCAAAGCCGGCTGTGGAGAAAGGTCTCCCCTGGATGGCTTTCATCGTAGCAGGGCCAGTGCAGGCCGCCCTCCCGTTCGAGGCGCTCGTAGCTCATCCCGGCCAGCATCGGCGCCAGGGACCGGACCTCGTTCCAGACCGCCTCGCCGGTCGGATGGCCCCAATCGTGACCCATCCGGCGGGCGATCTCGCTGATGATCCACTGGTCGTCGCGAGCGTTGCCCGGTGGCTCGAGGGCCTTCCGGACACGCTGCACCCGCCGCTCGCTGTTGGTCACGGTGCCTTCGGACTCGCACCAGCTCGACGACGCCGGCAGGACCACATGCGCAAACTCCGCCGTCTTGGTGAGAAAGATGTCCTGCACTACCAAGTGATCGAGGCCCGTGAGCAGCCGTTCGGTGCGGTGCTGATCGGCCTCGGACTGGGCCGGGTTTTCGCCGATCGCGTACACGGCGCGAAGTTCGCCATGCTCCATGGCTTCGAACATCTGGGTCAGGTTCTTCCCATAGGTCGGCGCCATGTCGATGCCCCAGGCCCGGTCGAACTTGGCTTTGACCGCCGGATCTTTGGTCCAGTCCTGGAAACCCGCCAGACGATTCGGAATGGCCCCCATATCGCCGCCACCCTGCACGTTGTTCTGGCCGCGGAGGGGATTGACGCCCGAGCCGTGGGTGCCCACGTGGCCGGTCAGCAGCGCCAAATTGATCAATGCCAGGACGTTATCGACCGCGTTGTGGTGCTCGGTAATGCCTAACGTCCAGCAGATCACCGCCCGGTCCGCCCGGGCATACGTTTCGGCCGCCCGGCGGATCACATCCGCCGGCACGCCGGTGACCGACTCGGCGTAGGCCAGCGTGTACGTCTCGACCGATACCCGGTAGGCCTCGAAGTGCTCGGTGGCCCGGCGGATGAACGCCTCGTTGGCGAGCCCCTGGTGGATGATCTCCCGGGCCATGGCGTTGGCCAGCGCGATATCGGTGCCGACATGGAGGCCGAGCCAGGCATCGGCCCACTGCGCCGACGTGGTCCGGCGCGGATCGACGACGAAGAGCGCGGCCCCTCGACGGACGGCCTTCAGGACATGATGGAAGAAAATCGGGTGGTTCTCGCGGGCGTTCGCGCCCCAGAGGAAGACGACGTCCGTCTCTTCCACTTCCCGGTAGGTGTTGGTTCCCCCACCGGCCCCGAACACCGTCGCCAGACCGACGACGCTAGGCGCGTGTCACGTTCGGTTGCAACTGTCGATGTTGTGGGTGCCGAATGCCACCCGGGTCAGCTTCGAGGCCAAGAAATTCATCTCGTTGCTGGCCTTCGAACAACTCATGGTCGCCAGGGCATCTCCGCCATACTGGGCCTTGGTTCGCCGGAACCCGTCGGCGGCCCGCCCGAGGGCCTCATCCCAGGACGCAACCCGAAGGACGCCGTGCTCCCGAACCATGGGTTCGGTGATCCGGCTAAGCGATCTTCCCATGTGGATGTCTCCGCGGTGACGGCCGCTCCAACTCGAGGACGGCCTCCGGTCGCAATATCAGCGCTCCAGGTGGCATGACACAAGGATTGTCGCCTAACCGCCCGGGGGAACCGGCGGCATCGGCGGCCTCCGGGGACCCGTGCCGAACCCACATAAGCTAAACCATGCCATGCCAAGCATACGGGTCGTCAGAGATAGGGTAAATCGGGCAATCTTTATGGTAATCCACTTGTGTTTTTACGTCGACCGGGTCACTTTGCCGCCCTTCACCTTCTCCGGTGAGCTCGACCGTGGACCCGACCAGCGCTCAGGCCATCGATTCCGGCAGCACCGCATGGATGCTCGCGAGTGCCGCGTTCGTCCTGCTCATGGTGCCCGGCCTCGCGCTGTTCTACGCCGGCATGGTCCGCCGGAAGAACATCATCGCCACCATGCTCTATAGCTACGGAGCGATGGCCCTGATCGGCGTCCAGTGGATGCTGTTCGGGTACGCCCTGGCGTTCGGGCGGAGTGTGAACGGGGTCATCGGCTGGGATCCCGCCCTGCTCGGGCTCCACGGCATTGAGCCGGGCAAGCTCTTTGGCGACAAAGCCATCCCCGAGCTGGTCTTCGTCATGTTCCAGGGAAAGTTCGCCATCATTACGCCGGCCCTGATCAGCGGTGCCGTGGCGGAGCGGATGAGGTTCTCGACCTTCCTGATGTTCTGCTTCCTCTGGGCCACGTTCATCTACTGTCCGCTGGCCCACTGGGTCTGGGCCCCGGGAGGCTGGCTCTTCGAACGGGGTGTCCTCGATTTTGCCGGCGGCACGGTCGTGCATATCTCGTCCGGCTTCTCGGCCCTGGTGCTGGCCCTCCTGGTGGGCCGGCGGCTCGATTATCAGCCCGGGTCCGGCGGCGCGGTCTTGCCGCACAATCTTCCCATGACCCTCCTCGGCGCCGGCCTGCTCTGGTTCGGCTGGTTCGGGTTCAACGCGGGGAGCGCCGTGGCGGTCGAAAGCCCGGTCGCCGGCGCGACGGCCGGCCTGGCGTTCGCCACGACCCAAACCGCCGCGGCCGCGGGCGGGCTCGTCTGGATGCTGATCGAGTGGTGGCATCACGGAAAGCCCACCAGTCTGGGAATGGCCTCGGGGGTGGTTGCCGGCTTGGTGGCGGTGACGCCGGCGGCCGGGCACGTCACACCGCTGTCCGCGCTGCTGATCGGCGGCGTGACGGCCCTCGCCTGCTACCTGGCGGTACAGCTCAAGGCCCGATTCGGTTACGATGATGCGTTGGATGCGTTCGGGGTCCACGGCGTCGGCGGATTGGTGGGTGCGTTGGCGACGGGCCTCTTCTGCTTCGCCCCGGTGGCCGGTGCGTTGGTCGGAGGCGGTTGGGGCCAGTTCGGCAAGCAAGCACTCGGGGCCGGGGCCGGCATCGCGTTCGCCATGACCGGCACCCTGCTCATCGGGCTCGCGCTCAAGGCGACCATGGGACTCCGCGTCACCGCCGAGCAAGAGCGCGAAGGTCTCGACCTCTCGCTCCACGGCGAACGGGGCTACCACTCCGAATTGATCTGAGCGAACGCCATGAAACTCATCATCGCCATCATCCGACTCGAGCGACTCGACCCCGTCCAGCACGAGTTGCAATCGATCCTCAACGAGGGCGACAACTACCGGCTCACGATCCGGCCGGTCGAAGGCCACGGCCGCCAGCACGGCGAGGTCGAGTACGTCCGGGGCCAACCGGTCCGGGCTCGGATGGTGCAACGCGTCGAGATCACGGTCGGACTCAACGATCGGTACGTCGAGCCGGCCATCGAGGCGATCGTGCGGGGCGCCCGCTCGGGAACGGCCGGCGAGGTCGGCGACGGCAAGATCTTCGTGGTACCGCTCGAGCAGTGCGTCCGGATCCGAACCGGAGAACGGGGCGAGGCGGCGATTTAGCTCAGCCGGCCTCGTCGTACGACGTCTTGATCCACCCTCGGAGCGTGGCGTCCACCTCGGCGGGCGAACTGACCCGGGTGGTGTACCGGCACATACTGGCGGGGGGCATCTCCTTCAGCCGGGGATTGGCCGGGAGCGACTTGGCCGAGAGCCCGACTTCAATGGCGGTCTTGGTTTTCGGGCCGACCATCAGGAACTGCTTCTTCCGCCGGTAACTGATGTAGCCCTTCTTCGGTGCCGCCTCATAATCGCCCAACTTTTCGAGCAGGAGCAAGATCTTGTCGTGGACGCCGCGAAGCTCCGGCTGGCCGGCATAGATCTCCTCCACCACATCCCCGGCTGAGAGCCCCTTCGCCGCGGCGGCGCTCTGGCCGTCCGACTTGAGCACCAGGTGGACCACCATGTTGGCCTGGCCATGCCCCAGGTCGAACGTCTCCATCAGCATCGATCGGAGCTCGCCATGCTTGGTGAGCCCGCTCTTGGTGATCACCTTGGCGAAATCGGACACCGTCTTGCCGGTCTTCGCCTCGATGTTCTTGAGCATGGTTTCAACCGCCTTGTCCAGGTCAGCCACGAGTCGTTCCTTCCATGGGCCAGTGTTCGCTCCGGCTCTTGGCCGGGGTCATGAGCGGGGTGAGAACCGAGAACATCGCATAGAGCAGCCGGGTCAGCAGCGGAGGCTTCCCTCGCTCGACCACCGCTTTGAGGGTTGCCGCAATGAAATCACCGCCCTGCCGCATCGACTTGGCCGTTTTGGTGCCCGCCGGAACGGCTTCGCTGGTCAGCGTGAATTCGACCCCGCCCGGAACCTCTTTGAGATCATAGGTGACCCGGCAGTACGGATCATCATAGGCTGTGAACTTCATCGTGTGGGCAAACCGGAACGGCGGCCGGGCTTCCAGCACCTCGCCGACGACCGAGGTGTACTTGCCGTCCGGGGTTCGCATCTGAATCGGGGAACCCTCGGCCAGGGACAGCCGGTGCATCTGGGCACCGAACATGGCCAGCTGGGGCTCGTTGGTCTTGGTAATCTCACGCCACACGTCCTCGATTTTGCCCTGGATCACGACCTTTGAGACCAGCTTCACGGTGTCCGCCATCGGAAACTCCAGTTCGTCGGTTGGCCTGCTGCTCCACTGCGTATTTGACATCGGCCATTTTACCGGCCCAGAACCCACTGTACTCGGTGGTCCATCGGTCATAGATCATCTGTATCGGGACCGGATTGTGGTAGAGCCGGCGCTGCCGGCCCTCCTTCTCCGAGATCAGGAGATGGCAGTCCTCGAGTTGGCGGAGATGATGCATGACCGCGATCCGCGTGGTGTCGAATTCGGCCGCCACCTGGCCCACCGTGCAACCGGGCGAGTGCTTGACGAGGTCGAGAATTCGCCGGCGGGTGGCGTTACCCAAGGCATCGAACACCGCGGCCATATCGTCCATATGTAAGAAAATACTTACCTATATGATCCTGTCAAGACAAAGGCCCGAGAACGGTGGCTGTCCTCGGGCCCGAGTCGGCCGGTCCCCAGGACCGGGGCCGGAGTGGCGGACTACCGCCGGGCCCGGAGGTACCGGCCGGGAGCCTTGCCGGTGAGTTCGCCGTTCATCAACACGGCCTGCCCGTTCACAAAGACATCGCGAACCCCGACCGGCATCTTGGCCGGCTCGTCCCAGGTCGAACGATCGATGATCGTCCGCGGATCGAAGATCACCAGGTCGGCGGCTTGGCCCTCCGCGATCCGGCCCCGGTCCCGAAGCCCGCTGAAGTCAGCCGGGAGCGACGTCATCTTGCGAACGGCTTCCTCGAGGGTCAGCACCTTCGCTTCCCGGACATAGTGTCCGAGGACCCGCGGGAACGTCCCGGTCGAACGCGGATGCCCCATCTGGTCGGACTTGCCGTCGGCGTAGCCGCCGTCACTGGCGATCATGTTCCAGGGTTGGATCAGCAAGTCGCGGAGGTCCTTCTCCTTGATGGCGCCGAGGGTAATCCCGACCGGCTTTGTGCTGGCGATGATCAAGTCGGCAACGGCGTCGAAGCGGTCCTTCTTCTCGCTCGTTGCGATCTCCGACAGGTACTTACCCACCAGAGCCGGCCGTTCCGGACTCGTGGTCACCCGCATCGCGGTGTATCCGGTGGCCTTGAGCCAGGCAAACCCGCCGTCAACCCCGTTCTCGCTCGACTCCTTGATCTTGGCGCGGGTGGCGGGGTCGTTGAGCGCCGCCTTGAGATCGAAGCCGGCCTGGCCCCGCAGCTCTTTCGGAAGCACGATGATCCCGGTCAACGCCGAGGTGGCGGCCCCGTCGTACGGATACTGATCGGACACCGCGTCGACGCCCCGGAGCCGCGCCGCGTTCACCATCTTGATGACTTCTTGGATCTTCCCTTCGTTCTCGAGCCCGACGGCCTTTTCGTGACCGATCTTGGGCGCCACCCCGGCTCGCTCGCCGATCTCGATACACTCTTGGTCGGACCAGAGAAATCGTTTGACCGGGTCCCGCACGTGCGAGTCGTAGATACCCCGATAGGGCGCGACGACGCGGGCCAACTCGACCACTTCCTCCGTGGTCGAGAACATCCCCGGCTCGTACATCAGGCCGCTCGAGAGCCCGACGGCGCCCATCTCCATCCCCTCCTTGACCATGGCTTTCATCCGGTCGAGCTCATCGGCCGTGGGCGGTCGTTGGGCATTGTTCATCACGGCCCGGCGCACCGCGTTGTGCCCGACGTAGAGGGCCACGTTGGTGCCGGCCCCTTGCGTGGCAAGCGCCGTCACGACCCGCTTCATCATGTCCGGCCCGTATCCACCGTCCGGACCGCCTAACACGGTGGTGACGCCCTGGCGCACGACCCCCTCGTTCCAACGCCGCTCCGCCCCGATGATTGCATCGACCGTGTGCGAGTGAACGTCAATGAACCCGGGCGCGACGACGAGTCCGGCCGCCCGAACCCGGAGCCTCGTCGGACGGGTGGCCAACGCACCTGGCTTGGCCACGACGGTGATCCACCCGTTCTGGACTCCGAGATCACCGAGGTAACCGGGCTTGCCGGACCCATCGACGATTCGGGCGCCGGCAATGACGACGTCGAGCGAGTCGGTCATCGAGGGCACCCGC
Organism: Gemmatimonadota bacterium; assembly: GCA_031375485.1. Taxonomy (GTDB): domain Bacteria; phylum Gemmatimonadota; class Gemmatimonadetes; order Gemmatimonadales; family GWC2-71-9; genus SHZU01. Next base: position 13,000 of record JANMHX010000146.1, read on the forward strand.
TGCGCGGCCACCGGCAGCGCCAGGCCCGCCACCGCAGCGACCTGGATCAGGATGCGAGACATCGTTGGAACTCCAGTTGGTCAATGGCGGCCTCGG
>JANMHX010000175.1:0-5988 GCA_031375485.1 Gemmatimonadota bacterium
GCACCCCGCACCGCCACCTCCCGCTTCCAGGCGGTCGGCTCGTTCAGGTCGATCAGGGCAACTACGCCGGGGCGCGGGCTGGTTTCACCATGCTCCTCGAGGCCGGCATCGCCCAAGGCGAGCTTCGGCTCGAGGGCAATGCCCTGGTGAATCTCGCCATGCTCGACCGGAAAGAGGGCGACCCGGCGGCCGCCCGCACTCGCCTTGGGCGGGCCCGGACCCGGTATGCGACCCTTGGATACCGGCTCGGCGAGATTGGCGCGCTCGGCCAGCTGTCGACGGTGTTGCTCGAGAGCGGCGACTTGCCCGCGGCGGTGGCCGCGGCTGACTCCGCCCTCGGCTTGGCCCGGGCCGGAGGCCTGGCCCGCGAGGAGTCCGCGTCGCTCGAAGTCCTGTCCGAGGCGATGCTCGAATTGGGGCAACCGCGCCCGGCGCTCCGGCTGCTCGACTCGGCCCAACGAATCAATGCGAGTTTGGGCCTCAGGATCGAACAGGGCGGCAATGCCCGCCGAAGGGCCGTGGTGCTGAGCACGCTGGGTCAGACCGGGGCGGCGGCGGTGGCTCTGGGTCGAGAAGCGGCCCGGATTCACGAGGAAGCCGGGGCTCACGCCGATCGGATCGCCGATTACCTCGTCATGGCGGGGCTGGAGCCGGGAGGTGCCGATGGTTGGATCGCCCGGGCCCGGCAATTGGCCGACAGCCTTGGAGCGACCTTCGCCCGGTTCGATGTGGCGATGGCGGAGGCCAGGCGGGGACTGGATCGCCGCTCGCTTCGGCCGGCCCGCCGCGCCCTCGAGACGGCGGCAGCATTGATCGCACCCGGCGATCTGATTGCCGAGTGGCAGCACGCGGAGTTGGCGGCCGAGTTCGCAGCGGCGTCTCTGACCGCGGCCGAGGCGATTCCGGCGGCCGCACGGGCCTTGGCCAGCCAGGAGCAGATCCCCCGCGGCGTTCGCTCCGAGGTGGCGCGGGCGAAGGTGTTCCAGTCAGCGCCGGAGGCGCGAGCCCGGTTGGTCGATCTCCTGACCCAAACGGGGCGGCTGGCCGAGGCATTCGTGGTCGCCGATGGCTCGGGTTCTTCGGATCGTCTTGATGAACCGGTCTCAGGCAGGCTGGATGAGGCGGCCGCCGGGGCTCATCTGTATCGGATCCGGGCCCTTGCCGACCGGCTGCGCGAGGCCGAGTCGAATGGCGACGGAGGCGTGGAGGAGTTGTACCGGCGCCTGCGAGACGAGCGTGACCAATACGAGCGGGCCGCGGTGGCGGCGGGTGGTGACTCGGTCCGGGGCCGTCCGATGGTGAGCGGAACCGCTGCCGCCGGGTTGGTCGACCGAATTCAAACGGCTCTCCGCCCGGGCGAGCGAATCTTGGAATACTTTCCCGGCATCGACGCAATTCACCTCTTTGCGGTGAGCCGATCCGGCATTGAACACCGGTTGATCCGGCACCGACCGATTGATTTTGGTCGGCGGGTCCGTTTGGCGGTGGACCTCACGGCGCGGCCGGGCCATGAGGCTGATGCCGCGCCGGTGCTGACGTGGTTGTTCGACCAGTTGATCGCTCCAGTCAGTGGTGGCCGTGGCCCCGCCGGGCAAGCGGAGCGGTTGGTGATCGTGGCCCATGGAGCGCTGGCCCACTTGCCCTTCGCGGCCCTGCTTGATCCGGTGAGCGGCGAGTATCTGGTCCAGCGAGCCGACCTGATCACCCCGCCGTCCGCCGCGGCGTTCGCGGCCCTTCGGCTCCGGGCAGTGGCCGCGTCGCGCCCCGGTTCGGCGGTCGTACTGGCACCCTATCCCCGGAGCTTGCCGTGGAGCGGGGCTGAGGCCGTTCAGGTGGCGAAGGCGTTTGACCGGGTGGAGCAGCTGACCGGTGCCGCCGCCACCAAGGCGAATCTCTCGGCGGCGATGAACCGGGTCGAGGTGATCCACGTGGCGACTCATGCCTCGCTCAATGCCGACAATCCGTTGTTTTCGCGGATCGACCTGGCGCCGGGCGATGACGGGGATGGGCGGCTCGAGGTCCACGAGATCGACGGCCTGCGGACGTCGGCCCGCCTGGTTTTCTTGTCCGGGTGCGAAACGGCCCGCCGGGTGCCGATGCGGAGCGGCGCGGATCCCGGGGAAGATCTCGCGACCCTGGCGCTCGCGTTCCACCGGGCCGGGGCGGCGAACGTGGTGGCGACGTTGTGGCGGGTGTCGGACCGGGGCGCGGGCCTCGTGGCCGAAGGGTTTTACCGGGCGTTAGGCACTCATGACGTGGGGCAGTCCCTGGCCGGGGCGCAGCGGGCGGTATTGGCGGTGCCGGGTCTTTCCGATCCGTATTACTGGGCCGGGTTCGTGGCGATTGGAGGCGGGATATGAGGCGGATCAGGCTGGTCGTCGTGGTGGTCCTTGGGGTTGGGTGCGGCGGCGAGGTCGCCGCGCCGCCGGTTCCGCCCGCTCCGCCGGCGCCGGAGGTGACGATCGTTCAGGTGGCACCGGGTCTGCTCGGGCGGGGCGATTCGTTGCAGATCGTGATTCGCGGCGACGGCTTCGATGCCGGTTCGACGGTCGAGGTTCAGAATGACGCCCTGGCGGCCGGCACCATCAAGGTGCTGGCGACGGAGTTTCGGTCGGCGACGGAACTCGCCGTCACGGTTCAAGTATCGCGGAGTGCCCCGGAGGCTCGGTATGACGTCCGGGTCAAGAGCGGTCGCGGGCGGCGAGGCATTGGGAACGAACGAATTGGTGTTCTGCTGGTCGATCTGCTGGGCAAGGGCGTGGCGCTCGGCGTCAATGGAGCGGGGACCGTGGTCGGTGAGCTCAGCGCCGGAGTCGGCGGTACCGTGCCGTTCGTGCGGTTCGGTGCCGGCGACCCGATCCTGTTGCCCGGTCCGGCGGCGACCGGCGCCATGTCAATCGGCCGGGCCACTGCGATCAATGCCGGGGGTGTGATCGTTGGTCGGGTTGGGGTGATTCCGTCGCGGTGGACCAACGTTACGGCCAACGGAGGGAGTTGGGAGGCTCTGGTCCGATGGACCGAAGCCCCGTGGGCGGGTAGCGAGGGAGAGGCCCAGGCCATCAACGACGATGGTTTGATCGCCGGCTTCGTCGGACGCGGCGATTCGCTGGGAGGGGTCATGTGTTGGTCGGCCGGGTCCGGTGCCCGACTGACTGCGGTTCCCTGGCCGACGGCCCTTGGCTTCGTTGTAGGCCTCACGGACGATGGGGACTCCTTCGGCGATGCGAACGTCAATACGGTCCGCCGTGGGGTTCGCCCGTTCGTCGTCCACTGTCACCAAGCTCAGCCCACGCTGGAGGTCCTCCCACTCCTGCCCGGGATGGAGCGGGGTTTTGTGACCGCCGTTGCTGCGGATGGCGCGGTCTACGGGGTCAATACGGACGAGGCGGCAGGTGTCTCCTCACGAGTCCTCTGGACCCGATCCGGGCCGGACCGGTGGCAGGTTGCTGCCTTCACGTCGGTCGGGTTCGATGTCACCGCCGCGACTCGTGGTGGGCGGCTGATCGGGCAAGTGAACGGGGGCAGTTTTTCGCGGGCCATGTTGTGGGATCCCGTTGCCGGACTCCGCGAGTTGGCGGCGCTCGAAGCGAGTTCGAGCGCGAAGATGGCAGCCGATCGCGGCCCGGGTTCGCCGGTGTACGTGGCCGGGGCCATCGAGCGGTTCGACGGCTGGCGGGCGGCGGTATGGCCGGAGGCCATCGTGCCCTGACGCTTGCTTCCAAGTTTCGGGCAAGGGTAGGCTCCGGCTGGGCTCGTCAAAGTCGCGAGCGTCGTCCGTATCAATCACTAGAGCCTTTCAACCGACACTCAACCGCCCAGGTGCCCATGAAGTCCCTGTCCCTTCGACTCCTTGCCGTCACGCCGATCTTCACTGGATGCGCGCAGAGTATTCCCGACGTCACTGGGCCTGAGTCAATCTCCGCCGCAGTCAGCGCCGTGGCCCCGGCTGCACCGGACCTGCTGGTCATGAGCGGGGGCAGGGTCAAGGTCATGGCAGCCGACGGCAGTGGGGCCATCACGGTTTCTCCAAACACCGCGAGTTACCCCCGGTGGGGGCCTGGGGGCTCCGGTACCTTGGCCAATCCGTACCCGTTCTTCTACGCTGCCGGCTCGGGCTGCGGCACCATTACCCGGGCCGGCATCTATGTGAACTCGCTGGGCAAGTACGCCGCGACGACGACGGCCAGTATCCCGACCAGTTCCGCCGCGTGCCGCCCGGCTCCGTCGATGGACGGCCTCCGGATCGCCTTTGTTCCCACGGGGCCAGGGTTGTTCTCGAATGTGAGCATCATTCGGGTGGACGGCACTGGCGAACAAGTGATCTACACGCCGGCGTCCGGCAGCATCGTGAGTAACCCAGTCTTCAGTCCCGATGGAGGTACCATCGCGTTCATCGAGTACATCCCAACGGTCAGTTCCTCCCGCTCAATCCGCCTCACCAGTCTGGCCGGAGCGGCAACAACCCTGGTTGCGGCCGGCAGCTTCACCGACATCGTCGATCTGGATTGGTCGCTTCAGAACGAAATCCTGTTTCAGGCGGGAAGCCAAATTCTCGGCGTCAGCGCCGCGGGCGGGACACCCGTGCCGATCGTGGGCTCCGCGCAGGGCCCCTCGGCGTCGCCTGACGGCACTCAGGTGTCCTACGCGGGCACCGGAGCGGTTGACCTGTTCACTTTCGATCGAGGGACCGGCGTCTCCCGTCGAATTCTCAAGGGCTCGTTCGGACAGACCGACTGGCGCAAGTAGGAAATGTTCACGAACCTCATCAGGAGCATCCTCATGTCCCGCCAAGTCGCTGTCCTGGTAGTGGTCACGCTAGCGCTCACCGCGTGCGGACCGTCGGCTCATGGGCCGACGGCCCCCACAATGGAACTCGTCGATGTCGCACGCCGGATCGACGCCGGTTTGGTCAACGCCCACACCTACGGCACCTTCGCGATTGCCGTGCCCGGCGGCCTCACCGTCATTCGATCGGGCCCGGCGAACTTCCCCGGGAACCCTCCCGGCGGGCCGGGAACCTGCATCGACGGGCGCTGGATCAACTCGAAAGGGAAGCCGACCGCCGGTTCGCTCACCCATCCGCATCCCCATTGCGTCCGGGCCGGCACCGCCATGACCATCGTGCTCGAGCCGATCTCCTCTCGGGTGCGCGACCCCAATCAGGCCTGCTCGGGAACCGGGGTCTGCGACTTTCTGTACTTCAGCGACCCGAAGGACGGGAACCTCGACGTCCAGTTCTTCCCGGGCATCAAGGGCGGGGCCGGTCGCACCGAGGGTGACGGCATCGTCGAGGCGTACGCGATCGATGCGGCAACGCTGGGCACGACCAACGTCCGGGTCGGGGTCATCACGATCGACCTGAACCAGTTCGACGACCCGACCGCCAACATGTTCGGCACCTGCGATCTCGACGATACCAACACCTTCGCCTGCCTTCCGATGGTGGTCTCCGCGACCTATCAGCCGCTGGCCATCGGCGGAGCCGGGTCGCTGACGACGGCGACCGGATTCTTGTGGTGGGCGCCGGCCACGTCGCCCTACGACTACTGATGGGCGCCGAACGATGAGAACCAGCAGGTCAGTTGTCGCGGGGCTGCTGGCGGTCTCGGGCTGCGGCGGCGGCTCCGTGGTGTCCCCGCCGCCCCCGCCCCCCGTCGGCGTGGCGACCGTGAGTGTGAGTCCATCCAGCGCCTCGCTGGTACTGACACAAGTCACTCAGTTCACCGCCACGCCCGCAGATGCCAGCGGAAATCCCATGAGCGGGCAGGCGATCCAGTGGTCATCAACCGCCCCCGCGGTCGCATCGGTTGACGGTAGCGGTCAGGTCACCGGCCTGGCGGTGGGGGCCACCACGATCACCGCAACTTCGCGGGGCCGGAGCGGGACAGCCGCGCATAACGTGGTGGACTCCTTGCTGCCGGTCGATCGGGACTTCATTCGCCCGAAAGCGGTGTTGGTGCCGATCGGCCCGATCATCAAGGTACCGCC
>JANMHX010000184.1:0-18078 GCA_031375485.1 Gemmatimonadota bacterium
GGGCGGCCCAAGCCCTTCAGCGAAGCCGCGATCCGATAGTACGACAGCCGGCCGCGCCCGTAGTAGCCAAACTGATCCTCATATCGGTTCCTCGCCTCCGGACTCGCCACTGCACCAATCCACTCGGCTGAGGTTCGCCACGATCGAACCGCCGACGGCACGATGAGGCCGGCGGCCACTGCGGCAAGCGTCATCGTATCGACCGGCAGGGACCGCTTAAATCGACTCGCGGCCCATCCCTTGACCTTCGCCGCGACCCCTCCGGCTCCGATCGCAGCCGCGACCGCCAGCGCGCTCGTCGTGGGAAGCCAGTGATACGGCCAATACTTCGCTTGGAGCGCGACTACTGCCAGTGCCCCGACGATCCACGCAATCAGGAGGATGGCGAGCTGGGGCTTCGCTTGGCGCCAGGTCCAGATCACACCGAAGAGAGACAAAGCCAGAGCGACAACCATCGAGGGGCTTGAGAGAAGCGACTTCAGCAACAGGCTGACCTTGAAGAAGAACGATCCGGGGGCATACACGGAAGCGGTGTAGTAGACGTTCGCCTCAAGCCATTGTTGGATGACGCCATGGGCCCCGAACCAGCCCAGAACCAGGGTCAGGGGGAGCAAGCCCCCGACCAAGTTGCCGAAGAAGACGCTTGCAGCCCGGTGTCGCTGGGCCACCAACCGCCAAGCGAGATCCCCGAGCAGAATCAACCCGAGCACCGCGTACACGGGTTTGAAGAGGGTGGCTACGCCGAGGAGCGCCCCGCGGACCGCGGCCGATGCGAAGGCACCATCTCGATCGCGGACGGCACTCACGACCATCCCGAGAATGGCGATTCCAGCCCAACCATCCGGCTGAGCCGCGTCCATGAACCCGAGGGCGGAGTACCAGGCGAAGTAGGTCCCGACCCCAACCGCCGCAATCGCGGCGCCGAGCGGGCGGAGCAACCGCCAAATCAGAAGACAGCCCACAGCGGTCATGGCTACGTCTGCGGCTCGGAGACCCCACAGAGCTCCGCCGGTCAGCCATTCGGCCGCCGCGACGGAGTACAGCAGTCCGGGTCCTTTGATCTCGAACGCATCTCGATACGGCATCCCCCCCTGCCGGAGGACCGTCGAAACCCAGACGAAGATGCTTTGGTCCTGGGCGAGCGGGCGGTCAACTTGGGTTGCCGCCCAGAGAACGAACCACGCCCCAAACGCCGCCGCGGCAACGGCCCCGAGGAGGCGCCCGAAGCGCGGCCCCACGATACGAGGTCCGCTGGCGTCACTGGTTTGTTGGCTATACACCGGTCACCTTACCTACATGTCGCATCGACGGAACAGTGTGGCATGGTTGCAACAATCATTGGGCCGTGCGAGTTTTTCAAGGGGGAATCCTGGACCGAACAGTGGTCCGGGCCTTGCTCCCTCTCCGTCCTAACGCTGAAGGTCCCAGGGCCGGGTCAATTGTATCGCACGACATGGGCCACGGTATCCGAGTGAGGGTGATTCGGCGGCCCTGGCCCTCCGCGCCGGATCAGCGTCTAGGCGGTAGGGGTCTCAGGAACCGACGTCCAATCGAGGGGCTGACATTTGATTCCCACCGAACCGCCGTTGAGAACCAGTCTCGTTTTTCTGGTCGCCGCCTCGATCGCCATAGTCCTCGCGACGTGGGGCAAAGTCACGCCGCTCAGCAATGATGGGGTTCAATACCTCGAGGGGGCCAGAAGCCTGCTGGCCGGCGACGGGTACTCGACCAGGATCCTGTACTTCGACGAGCACTATGCCGCGGGACGAATCCCGGTTCCCCAAACCGTGTGGCCGCCCGGAACGTCGATCGGCATTGCCTCTCTCGGCGCGCTTGGGCTGGATCTGTCTCTCGCCGGCCGCATCCTGGCCCGGATCGCCTTCGTGTTCCTCGCTCCCCTCGTCTTCGTGATTGCCTGGCGGCTGACCGGTAGCCGCGCCCTCGCCTGGGCGGCTGCCGCTTGGCAACTCAGTATGGGTGAGTTCTGGATGTTCTTGGCGACCCCGAACAGCGAGATCCCGTTCATCGCCGCCTCGCTCGCCGCGGTCGCGCTGGTACCCAGTGACCAGGGCGCCTCCGGGCGCCGATGGACCCTCCTGTTCCTGTTCGCTGCCCTCGCGACCCTCTTCCGGTATGTCGGCCTCTTCTTGTTTGGAGCGATGGGCTTGGTCCTGCTCGCTGACCAGCTCCGGGCTTGGCGCCACGATCGTACTCCCTCTTGGCGCGCCCTGGCGGCGCCGATCCCCGGGGCCTTGGTCATCGGGGCGTTGCTGCTTCGAAACCAGCTTCTGGCGGGCGACCTCCGTGGAGGCAACACCCGGGTCGTGCACCAGTCGATCGAGGGGCTGCTCGTTGAAACCGTCCGATCGCTGATCGATGCCTTCGGTGGGGCCACCCGAAGCGACTTCTCTCCATTGGGAATCGGGTCCATCGGTGCGGGTCTTGGCCTCGTCGGACTCCTCGGCCTCGGCTTCGTAGCACTGAGGGACCTTCGCCAACGGGTGACTGATCCGCGAGGCCGGCATCTGGCTGGGGCGATTGCCTGCTACGTCGCCGTCTACCTCTTTGCCATCATCGGCACGGCCAGCCGAACGATGCTGACCTATGGAACGCGATACCTGTTACCGGTCATCCCACTGATGGTATGTCTGGCCGTGTGGGGAGCCGGGAGCCGGCTTGCCCCGAGAGAGATTCCGAAGTGAAAATCACCGTAACGTTAGGCTTTGTCGCCTTGATCGGCATCGCCCAGATCGCCTCGACCCCGCGCCGATGGAGCGATCGCGGCGGTCCACGCGAGCCCGACCAGGCACTGGTTTCATTCGTGAATACGGCGACCGGACCGGACGACGTGGTGTTGATCGTCGGTGATGGACAGTGGTTCGGTCACCAAGTCAGGCGCCCGACCCTGGCCGTACCGGCCCGTTCCTTCTCGGGGGCCGAGTGGGACGAGCCGATGATTCGGGGGTTGGTCGCCAAATACCACGTCCGATTGATCGTCGTCAATCGGAATCCGGAGGGCACCGCCGCGGTCGACTTCGCTGAGCGCCTCCGCGTCGGGCCGGCGCCCGTCTGGCTCCGAAAGGTTGAAGTGACGCCCGCCGTCGAGATCTACGAAACCGTCGGGACGGTTCCGTGACGAACCGCCCAACGATCTCGTTCAATCGGCCCACGATCAACCCGGCCGCGCGCCGTCACCTGACTGCGGCCGTTGCCTCCGGCAAACACTCGGGGGCCGGGCCGTTCACTGCGGCCTGCCAGACCCTGCTCCAGGATGCCCTCGGCGTCGGGAAAGTCCTGCTGACGACATCGGGCACTCACGCGCTGGAATTTGCCGCCCTCCTGACCGACGTCGGGCCAGGTGACGAAGTGATCGTGCCGGCGTTCACGTTCGTGTCAACCGTCAATGCCTTCGTACTTCGGGGAGCGACGCCGAGGTTCATCGACATTGACCCCGACACCCTCAATCTCGACGCCGGCCAGCTACCGGACCTCATTTGCCCGCAGACCCGGGCCGTGGTGCCGGTGCACTACGCTGGAGTCGGGTGCGACATGGACGCGATCGGCGCCGAAAGCAACAAACACGATCTCTGGGTCATCGAAGACAACGCCCACGGGCTGTTCGGCCGCTATCGGAACCGTCCCCTTGGCACGTTCGGTCGGCTGGCGATTCAGAGTTTCCACGAGACGAAGAACATCAGTTGCGGCGAAGGCGGCGCCCTCCTCATCAACGACGCCCGGCTGATTGAGCGGGCCGAAATTCTCTGGGAAAAGGGGACCGACCGGAGCCGGTTCTTTCGGGGCCAGGTCGACCGCTATACCTGGGTCGATGTCGGCTCGAGCTTCGTCCTGTCGGACCTCCTGGCCGCGATCCTTCTCGGTCAGTTGGAGCACCGCCACGAGATTCAAACCAGCCGGGCAGCGGTGTGGGCCCGCTACCAGGACGGCCTGAAGGGCTGGGCGAAGGCCGCCGGCGTCAGACTTCCGGTCATTCCGACGGATCGGGAACAGCCCTCCCACATGTTCTATCTGCTCCTGCCGTCACTGGAGGCGAGGACCCGATTCTGCCAAGCGATGCGCACGGCAGGGATCGAAGCCCCGTTCCATTACCAGCCACTTCACCTGTCCGCCATGGGGCGACGATTTGGTGGTCGCGAAGGCATGTGCCCCGTGACTGAGGACGTCAGCGACCGACTCGTTCGATTGCCGCTGTACTCCGACCTCGGCGTCGAAGATCAGTCCCGAGTCATTGAGGAAGTCACCAGGTTCTCGCCCTAGGGATTCGTTCGGCCAGAGCCGGGCGTGGCAAGCCGGTGGACCACGAACTTGCCGATCAACGTATCGACGACATACCGAGACTTGACCACCGCGGCGAACTCTGGGAACCGGTCAAGGCAATCGAATGGTGGTCGGGCGCCGGCTTCAACGCACGGCCCCTTCTGCCTCGCCACCAGGTACCGAGGCGGACGTCGATCAAACGCGGCGAGGAATTCGGCCCGGTAACGGCGCCGGAATGGGTTGTCCGCCCCTCCGAGGAGTGGCTGGGTTTGCCCAAAGCGGGTCACAGCCGGCCGGTCGGCGAAGTAATAGATGCCCGCCTTGGTGCCGAAATACCCCACGGGCTCGCCAGGGTCGGTGTGCCGGCGCAGGAAGTCGGCAACCGCAAGGAGCGACGCCGGGTGGCGGCCGTCCTCTCCAAAGTAGCGGCGCTCGAAGTCCTCCCGAGCTGGCGCCGACCTCCTCGACCGCCACCAGTCAACGGCTTCGCCGCCCGCCCGGGCGAGCGACGGTGCCGCCAGAATGACACTCGCTACGGCTGGTGCGCCGAAGGTCAACGCTCGGCCGAAACGTCGGAGCCGATGCCCCAGAGCGCCGCTCAGGAACTCGACACCGACGACCGCGAGGACGCTGAGCACCGGATAGACGGGAAGCCAATGGTAGGGATAGAACCACCCTCCAAGTATCAGAACCGCCGCCGTCGAGGCCAGCCACGTTGACATCAGCCACCCGACCTCAGGCTTGCTGCGGAACAGACTGATGAGACCGAACACCGCAAGGACGAACGCCGCCCCAAGCGAGGGGCTTCCGATCAACTCCGCGCCAAATCGCACCACGTGATCCGAGAGCGGAGCGTTCCGCGAATACACTACCGCCGCATACTGCATGATGTCCACATAGCTGGTTAGCGCACCCCGCCAGGCCAGCCAGCCAACGGCCGTTGCCACCAGAAGAGCCGCCCCGGTTACGGTCCACCCGGCCGCCCGGACCCTCTCCTCGAGGCTCCGATCCCGTGCCACCAAGGAGGGTGTCAACGCCATGATCCCGCAAAGGGCGTAAGTCGGCTTAACCAGAAAACAAACGCCAATCAACGCCCCGGAAACGGCCGAGCGGAGCGCGCTCGGCGACCGGTGGCGACAAAGGCTAACCACGACCCCAATCAGGATGATCCCGGCCCAACCGTCCGGCTGGGCCGAATTCTCGTAGTCGAGCCCCAAGTACCACGCGAGAAAGACGAGGGCCACGGCCCAGGCCCCAGGGGCACTGACCCAGGATCGGGCAGCGCGGCCGAGGAGCCAGGCGCCAGTCGCCATGATGAGGATGTCGACAGCCCGGGCAACCCATGTCTGATGCCCAAACAAGCCCCGAAGTATCGCAAAGGCGACGTGGACCACCGGACCCTTGACGTCCCACGCGTCGCGGTACGATATCCCACCGCCGACGATAACGTCCCCGGCCCAACCAAACTGACCGTGGTCAAGACCGAACGGGCGGGCCAGGTACGGAATCGCCCAGAGCCCCAGGACCGACGCAAGGAGCGTCAGCAGACCCCGGCGGAGGGTCGGGAACGTACCCGCCCCGGAAGTACCCGGTTTGGAAAGCTCAGGCGCGAGGACATCAGTCACTATTGGTGCCTTCGTCATCTCGGAGGTTGGGTCAGGGGCCAGATCGGGCTGGCCAGAAAACTAAACGCCGGTCTGAGGCATGGCGACCCGGTGTGACGGCCCCTTTGCTGTTTGGTGGCCCGGGCCTGTCGGGCTCAAGCCCCCCGAGGCACCAGACTTGCTTCACAAACCCTGGATGCCAGGTGACCTGGCAAATCAATATCTGACAAGGCCTTACAATGCACATTCTTGGCATTTGCCACGACGTCAACATCGCCTCAGCCGCCATCATCGGACCGGGCGGCGTCCTGGCGGCTGTCGCGGAAGAACGCCTCGACCGCGTCAAACAGAGCCGGGCCTTTCCGGGCCGCGCGGTCAACGAGTGCCTCCGGCTCACGGGGCTTGGGTGGAGCGACATCGACGAGATTGCGATTGGCTGGAATCCCGGCCGAGACCTGGAAACGATCCCGCGAGGCTACCTCGACGCCCGCCGGTGGCGGACCGAGCATCTGATGCAGGTCCCCGCTCGGCTCCTCCAAGTGGCCGGCGAGAAAGTCAGTGCCGAGTTCCAGACGACGAACCTCTGGGAAGGGGCCCCGCCCTACACCTACGTCGACCACTACTTGGCCCACGTCGGGAACGCGGCCTTTCTCGCCCCGTTCGACGAGGCGGCCGTGCTCCTACTCGATGGTCGAGGGGAGCGGCAAACCGGAATGCTCGGATCGGTCAAGGGGGCGGAACTGACCATTCTGGAGGAGGTTCGGTTCCCGCATTCCATTGGCCAATTCTACGGCGCGGTAACCCAGTTCCTCGGGTTCAAGCCTGACTCGGACGAATGGAAAGTGATGGCCCTCGCGGCGTATGCCGAGGGTCCGAACGAGTACCTCGAGCCGATGCGAGACCTGATCGAACTGACCCCGGCGGGCACCTTTGCCCTCCGGCTCGACGCGTTCGAGTTCTACAACTTCTCCGATCCGCGCTGGTTCAGCGACGGATTCGTCGACCGGTTTGGCCCGCCCCGGCGGAAGGACGACCCAATCACCGCCCGGCACTATCGGATTGCCGCGGCACTCCAGTCGGTCTTCGAGAGCTCGCTGACCCACATGCTCACCCGACTTCATGAGCGCACCGGCCTCGACCGGGTGGTCGTGAACGGGGGCTGCTTCATGAATAGCCTGTATAACGGCAAGATCACGACGGTCACCCCATTCAAGGAGTGTTTCGTCGGGAGCTGTCCCGATGATTCCGGGACCTCGATTGGAGCAGCCCTCTACCTCTACGCCAAACGAACGGGCACTCGGCCGGGCACCGGCATGCGCCACAACTACTGGGGCACCGAGTTCTCGGACGAGGAATGCCTGGCGGCCGCCAAACGGTTCAAGCTGCCCAATGCCACGGTCCTCGCGGAACCCGAGCGGCAAGCGGCCGACGACATCGTAGCAGGCAAGCTCATCGGCTGGTTTCAGGGTCGCTCCGAGTTCGGCCAACGGGCCCTTGGCAGCCGGTCGATTCTCGCAGACCCCCGCCGAACGGACGCGAAGGACGTGGTCAATGCCGCGGTGAAGTACCGGGAGAGCTTCCGGCCGTTTGCTCCGGCGATCCTGGCCGAGCGGGTGGCCGACTACTTCGACTGCGCCCCGGGGACCAAAGTGGCATTCATGGAGAAAGTGCTCAACTTCCGCCCCGACAAACGCGTCGGTGTTCCCGCCGTGGTCCACGAAGACGGCACCGGCCGAGTCCAAACGGTCGATGGCGATTCAGCGCCGCGGTACCGGAAATTGATCGAGCATTTTGAGCGGTTGACCGGCGTTCCGATTGTACTGAACACCAGCTTCAATCTGAATGGAGAGCCAATGGTGAACTCGCCCGAGGACGCGATCCGGACCTTTTATTCGTGCGGGCTCGACGTGCTCTATCTCGGAAACGTGCGAATCACGAAGAACTAGCGTCGGCTAGGGTCGATTGCCTTCCTCGATCAGGGCGCGGGCCACGGTCTCGGCGTCGGCCGGCGTCAGCTGCGCGTACAAGGGAAGACACAGCACCCGAGGGGCGATCGACTCACTGACCGGAACCGCGCCGCGATCGACGTAGGGGAGGCGGTTGAGCGAGGGGTAGAAGTAGCGTCGGGTCTCGATGCCCCTGGCCCGCAGGGCGGCCTGAGTCCGCTCCAGCCGAGCCTCGGTATCGAAGACGACCGGGTAGTAGGCATGATTGGGTTCGCTGCCCGGACGGGCCCGCGGCCTCGTCAACCACGTGGTTCCGTCGACCAACGAATTGTAGCGGGCCGCCACGGCTCCCCGTTGGGCGATCAACTCCGAAACGACCGGCAGCAGACAAAGCCCCATGGCGCCCTGAAACTCCGAGGCCTTGGCATTGATCCCCAGTTCGACGACTTGGTCCGGCCCGATCTGGCCGAAATTCCGGAGCTTGAGCAACCGAGCCGCCAACGCGTCGTCCCGGGTCACGATCGCGCCCCCCTCGACCGTGTGGAAGAGCTTGGTGGCATGGAAGCTCAGCGTGGCGAGGTCGCCCTGGGCCACCAGTGAACGCCCGTTCCACCTCGCTCCGAACGCATGGGCCGCGTCGTAGATTACGACCAGTCCGTGGTCAGCGGCAAACCGGGCAATCTCCTCGACGTAACAGGGAAATCCATACACGTGAGTGGCCAGGATCGCCTGGGTCCTGGGAGTCAGCTGCTCCGCCAGCTTGGTTGGGTCGATCGTCATGGTCTCGGGCTCGATGTCGACGAACACCGGCCGGCACCGCTCCCACACCAGGGCGCCCGTCGTCGCCACATAGGAAAACGGGGTCGTCAGGACGTCGCCATCGAGGTCCGCCGCCCGGATCGCCAGTTGAAGCGCCAGCGTCCCGTTGGTGACCATCACCACATGGGGGACCCCGAGGTACTCCGCCAGGCGCTGTTCGAGTTCGGCGAGTAAGGGGCCACCGTTGGTCAGCCGGCCCCGGTCCCAGATCCCCCGGAGCAGGTCGACATACTGTTCGAACGGCGGCAGAATCGGCCGATTGATCGGAATCATTCGGCGCGCCTATCGTAGACGCGATCAATGACATAGGCGGGACGCCGGCGGCTCTGGGCCAGTGATCGCCACAGGTACTCTCCAATGACGCCGAGCATCAGGATCTGGAGCCCGCCGGTCACCAGGATTGCGACCATGATACCGGTCCACCCCTCGACCGACACACCCCAAACGATTTTGGTGATCGCCAGGGCGATCGCATAGCCAAACCCGAGCAAGGCGACGAGAATACCCAACACTGAGATCAGCCGGATCGGAACGAACGAATAACTCATCACGCCGTCGATCAAGTACGTCAGCTTCTTGCCGAAGGTCCACCGCGACGTCCCGATTTGGCGTTCGAGTCTCCGATAGCTGATGAACTTGATCGGGAACCCGAGCCAGAGGATCTGGCCCTGCAGGAACGGATGCGCTTCGTAGTTCTCCAGCAACGGATCAAGGGCGCGGCGGCTCAAGAGCACGAAATCAAAGCCGCCGGCAGGCAGATTCGGAAATGCCAGGCGGCGCATCAGCCAGTAGAAGATCCTCGAGGTCCAGACCCGATAGGCGGATTCGTCCCGTCCCTCGCGATTACAGGCCACGATCTCATAGCCCTCCTCGAAGTGCCCGGCGAGCATTTGATTGATCAAGTGGGCCGGATCTTGGCCGTCGGCGGACAACATGACTACGCAGGCCCCGCGGGCCAGTCGGAATCCGGCATACAGCGCCGCAACCTGGCCGAAATTCCTGGTGAGCTTCACCACTCGAATCAGCTCCGGATGCGCCTGCTGGAGCCCGACCAACTCCGCCAGCGAGCCATCGCCCGATCCGTCGTCGACGAATACAATCTCCGCGACCCGATGGGGTTGCTTGGCGATTACGTCCGTACGGAGGGACTCGAAGGTCTTGGTCACCGATCCTTCGTTGAAATAGACCGGGATGACGATCGAGAAATCCACTCGGGGCTCAGACATCGGATTTCCACTGGAGTTTGGCCGAGAATCGCGCTTGCGGGCTCGGCACCAGCAACGCCCTGAGGTAATCCCCGTAGACGCTCTTGCCAAATCCGGCCGCCAACCGTTCGAGGCTGTCATCGCCGATAAAGCCCATCCGCCACGCGACTTCTTCGGGGCAGCCGACTTTCTCGCCGGTTCGCTTCTCAATCGTCTGGATGAAGCTCGAGGCTTCCTGGAGTGAGTCGTGGGTGCCGGTATCGAGCCAAGCCGTCCCTCGACCCAGAATCTCGAGCCGAAGTTGGTTGCGGCGCATGTACTCCCGGTTGACATCAGTAATCTCGAACTCGCCCCGCGGGGATGGTTTCACGCCCGCCGCGATTTCGGTGATCTGGGAATCATAGAAATAGAGACCCACCACGGCATAGTTGGATTTGGGCGCCGCGGGCTTTTCCTCCAGGCCAACCACCTGGCCGTCGCGGTCGATTTCGGCAACGCCGTACCGTTCTGGATCGGCCACCCGATAGCCGAAAATCGTAGCCCCCCCGTGGCGCGTTGAGACCTGGGCAAGGCTGGTCCCGAGGCCCTGTCCAAAGAAGATATTGTCGCCGAGCACCAACGCCGCCGGGCCCCCCGCCACGAATTCGCGACCGATCACGAACGCCTGCGCGAGCCCGTTCGGGGTCGGCTGGGCCGCGTACCGAAGGGAGAGGCCCCACTGTTCCCCGTCCCCGAGCAGCTCTTCGAACCGAGGCAAGTCGGTCGGAGTCGAGATCACGAGGATGTCTCGAACCCCAGCCAGCATGATCGTCGAGAGCGGGTAGTAGATCATCGGTTTGTCGTAGACCGGCAGCAACTGCTTGCTCATCACCTTGGTCAAGGGATGGAGTCGAGTGCCGGCGCCGCCAGCGAGAATGATCGCCTTCATCTCGCAACCGCCGGTCCCAGCCCAAGACGCTCGCCACGATACGCGCCGGATTGAATCCGTTCCCACCAGGTCCGGTTTTCCATGTACCAGCGGATCGTCCGGCGAAGACCCGCCTCAAACCCCTCCGTGGCCCGCCAGCCGAGGGTCCGGGCGATCTTGGACGGGTCGATGGCGTAACGATGGTCATGGCCGGGCCGGTCCGTGACATAGCTGATCAGGCGGGCGTGGGGCCCCCCCGATGGGTTGAGTTCATCGAGCAAGCGACAGATCGTGGTGACGACCTCGAGATTGGTCCGTTCGCACCGGCCACCGATCAAGTAGGTCTCGCCGACGGTACCCTCTGCCAAGACGGCCAGAAGCGCCTCCGCATGGTCATCGACAAACAGCCAATCCCTCACGTTCTCGCCTTTGCCGTAGACTGGGAGCGGCTTCCCAGCCAGCCCATTGAGAATCATGAGCGGAATCAGCTTTTCGGGAAACTGATACGGGCCGTAGTTGTTGGAGCAGTTCGTCGTCACCACCGGGAGCCCGTAGGTCCGGTGCCAGGCATGCACTAAGTGATCCGAGGCTGCCTTGGAGGCGGAATAGGGCGAACTTGGGCTGTAGGGGGTCTCTTCGGTGAAGAACCCCGTGGCGTCCAGATCACCAAACACTTCATCGGTGGAGACATGGACGAATCGGAACCGCGCCGCCACGTCAGGCGGCAAGGTTCGCCAGAAGCGCAGGGATTCTTGAAGCAGGGTGAAGGTTCCGACGACGTTGGTCTGGACGAAATCGGCCGGACCGTCGATCGAGCGATCGACGTGCGATTCGGCGGCCAAATGGACGACGGCATCGGGGCGAAATTCCTGAAAGAGGGCCCGGATGCGATGGTCATCGCAGATGTCGGCTCGCTCGAACCGATGCCGGGGGTTCGCCAGGACCGGCTCGAGGGAGTCGAGATTGCCGGCGTAGGTCAGGCTATCCACAGTCAGGACGGATGCGTCAGACCCCCCGACCAACCGCCGCACGACCGCTGATCCGATGAATCCGGCCCCTCCCGTTACCATGAGTCGCCGCGTCAGATGTGCCTCCCCTTCCCGACGGCTGGTGAGCTCCGGACGGGCGACCGCACCGATCCTGTTCCCTCTAATTCCCCACTGATTTGCCCGACGGGAACTTCACGTTTAAGCATTTTGTATGCCATTGGTTTGAAACGACGCTACAAGCCCCTCGGATCGGCACCAAACTAGCCCTCCCAAAGAGGAATGTCAGGGGCTTGGGCGGACCAGGATCCCTCGCCCATCGGTCTTCACGGAGGACCCAAAATCGGCATGCCGCTCGCCGCCACTGATCCGCCGGCGCGAGACTGGCGCTGGCGGCGCGACCCACATATTGTAGCATCAATGAACCTGTTGCGAGGTCAGCCCGACGCCGGTTCGAAGTCTCCCGACGAACCGGCTGACGTCCGCCGGGAGGCCGAGGTCTTCGGGTGCTACCTCGTCGGCAGCCCGATCAGTCCAGCGGCTGTGGATCTCTATGACCGGGCCTCCCGGGTTCGCACGATCCCGGTGCCACCGTCCGACGCCAGACTGATCGCTTTCATGCTCCGGAACCGTCGTTTAGTCGGCCCCATCGACGGGGCCTTGGCGCTCGTTCGGCCACAATCGGCGGTGCGAAAGAAGCTTCTGCTGATGGCGGCGATTCTCGAAACGAGGCCTGAGCACGCCCATCTCTTCTTGCCCGGAGGGGGCTCGGCGATTGGAGCGGTCTTCGCCGGGGTCCGCGGCGTCCTGAGAGCGCTCGTTGGACTGCCCTTGGTGCGCCTGATTTGACGGAGCGACCCGACTACATCGTAGTGGGCTCCGGATGCTCTGGCGCCATGGCAGCCCAGACCCTGGTCGAATCCGGCCGGACCGTCTTGATGCTGGACGGCGGCCAGCGTGACGACCACTACGGACCCCTCGTCCCCGCCACGGACTTCGTGACGGCTCGCACGACCGACCCCGACCAACATCGTTATTTGCTCGGAGATCGCTTCGAGGCGGTGCCGCTTGGCGAGGTGCGAACCGGCGCCCAACTGACGCCTCCCCGACAGTTCATCACCGAGCAGGTCGCCAAATACCTGCCGCTCCGGTCGACCTCGTTCTTCCCGCTTGAAAGCCTCGCCTTGGGCGGCCTCGGCAGTGGGTGGGGACTCGGGTGTTGCCGTTTTTCCGATCAGGAACTGGCCCAAGCCGGCCTTCCGCTGCCGGCCATGAAAGCCGCGTACGCCGTCGTCGCCAACCGGATCGGAATCTCCGGGGCCGACGACGACGCGCGGCCGTACACCACGGCCGATCTCGAGGGAATTCAACCGACCTTCACCCCGGATCCGACGACGGCCTTGTTGCTTCGTCGTTACCAGCGCCGGCGCGGCCAGCTCCGTCAGCAGGGATTTCACTTGGGGCGGCCCGCCCTCGCGCTGCTGACCGAGCCGAAGAATGGCCGACAGCCGACTTCCGGTCGCGACCTCGACTTCTACTCCGACACTGAGCAGGCTGCCTATCGGCCGTGGATTACCATCGAGGCGCTTCGCCGCCAGGCGAACTTCCGTTACCACGGCGGCGTCTTGGTGGTCCGCTTTCGCGAGGTGGAGGACGGCGTGGAGGTCGACGCGATTGACATAGACCGAGGGGAGTCGCTGACCTTCCGTGCGGGCCGACTGCTCCTCGCACCGGGTGTGTTGGGAACTGCTCGGATCGTCTTGCGGTCCTTCGGGTGCGGAGACACCCTCCCGTTGCTCTGTAACCCCTATTGCTATGTGCCCTGTGCCGTCCCCTCGCGCCTCGGCGGCGAGGTACCCCGCTCCGGAACCGGGTTCGCCCAAGCCGCCATGTTCCACGATCCCGGTGGTCGAAACGAAGACGTCGCCATGGCCTCGATCTACGGGTACCGCCAACTGATGATGTTTCGGTTGCTCCGGGAGGCACCGCTGGCATTTCAGGACGCCAGGATTCTGTTTCGGTATCTGTTGCCGGCCCTGCTGATCATGGGCATTCACCACCCGGATGCCACCGCCGCAGGCAAAAGCCTGGCGCTCGAGCCCGATCCGTCGTCGCCAACCGGCGATCGGCTGACCGCCGATTGTCGGCTCGACGACCAAACGGTCCGGCGGAACACCGAGCGGGAGCGAGGATTCTTTCGGGCCATGCGAAGCCTCGGGGCCTGGCCGATCAAGCGGGTTGACCCCGGATACGGGGCCAGCATTCACTTTGCCGGCAGTCTACCATTCGACGGGTCCGGCCTTCCGTTCAGCCTCCACGCGAACGGCCGACTGGCCCCGACGACCCGGACCTTCATTGCCGACGGCTCCGGTTTTCGGTTCTTACCGGCCAAGAGCCTGACGTTGTCATTGATGGCCAACGCCCACTTGGTCGCGACCCAGGCGCTTCACGAGTGACTGGAACGATTGCCATCACCGGAGCGAACGGCCTGGTCGGCTCAGCGCTTGCCGGTCGGATGGCCCGTGAGGGGTGGCGAACCATCGGGCTCGCGCGACGCCCCGTCCCGGGCTATGAGTACCGGCCGTACGATCTCTCCGATCCAACCTGCGGCCCGGACCTGCTGCGTGGCGTGGACACCCTCGTTCACGCGGCCTACATCAAGCGGGATGGCGGAACCGACGCCGTGACCGCGAACGTGGCCGGCGCCAAGGCTCTTCTTGCTGCCGCCGCGGCCGCGAAGGTGGCCCAGGTGATCTTCCTATCGAGTCTCTCGGCAAGAGCCGAGGCGGCGTCACAGTACGGCCGCCAGAAATTCGAAATCGAACAACTGTTCCTGGCCGTTGGGGGCACCGCACTCCGGGCAGGCCTGGTCTTGGGCAACGGGGGGCTGTTCGCGACCCTTCGCGATCACCTGTTGGCAGGAAGGCCGATTCCGCTATTCGCCGGTGGGCAGCAACCAATCCAGACCATCCATATCGACGATCTGATAACCGCGATCGCGAAGGTCGTGATCCAACGAACCCCCGGCCGCTTCGTCATCGCGGAGGCCGGGGCGCAATCCTACCGCCAGTTTTATGTGACCCTTGGTTTGGCCCTGCGAACCCGAGTCCGATTCGTCCGGGTGCCACTCTGGATTGCGAAATCGGCGATCGGTCTCGCTGAAAACTTCCGGCTCAAGCTGCCAATCACCCGCGACAACTTGCTTGGACTGGAAAGTGCGCGAATCATCCCTTCACAGACCGACCTCGATCGCCTCGGCATCAGGGTTCGGAGCGCCACCGACAGCCTCCGTGACCTCGCGGGCCCGATCGAGGGGCCAAGCCGGGGTACCGGCGGCTAGACACCCGGGCGGCGGATCAACGGAGGCGCCTTGGCCAAGGTGCTGTCGAGCGCGTGACGCAACTGCGACAAGATTGGACTGGCCGCTGGACCGCCACTGAGATCGTGCACGGTGACCGGGTCGGTGACCAGGTCGTACAACTCTTCGCTGATCGTCGCTCCGGTTGAGCGATCGGTTTGTCGAATGTAGTGGTAGCCGCCGCCCGTTACCGAGTAGTAGATCTGCTCTCCGAACTTGCGGAGACTCGAGATCGCCGGCGGGCGCGATCCTTCGGCCTCGGGCGACCGAACGGCCCAGCCGAGGGACGACCCTGGGAGCGGGGACTCGTGGATGCCTACGAGATCAAGGATGGTCGCCGAGAGATCCCGGAGCGAAACGGGTGTCGGCACCCGGCGCCCCGCGGCCACCACTCCGGGCCAACGGATCAATAGCGGGACATGAACTTCGGGCATCAGCAGGCTCGTCCCATGCCGAAACACGCCGGGCTGCTCGCCGAAGGCCTCGCCGTGATCCGACGTCACGATCACCAAGGTCTGATCCAGGATACCCCTGGCTTCCAGGGCTCGGAAGAGACCTTCGAGCTGGCGGTCGACATAGGCGATCGACGCTTCGTAGGACCTGAGTTCCCCTTCGACGACCTCGGGTGGAGTATCGGATCGGAAAAAGTTCCAGAGGAGCGCCGCCCGGGGCCCAAACGACAGCCGACTCAAATCCCGCTGATTGCTGGCGCCGAAGGCGGTATCGAACGGAGCCGGAGGCAGATACGGATCGTGAACATCGAACAGGTTCACAAAGGCAAAGAAGGGCCGATCCCGCGGGCGATCGAGCCATCGTAGAAGCCCTCCGGTGACCTCCGGAGCTGTCCGACGGGCCGCAATGTCATACCAACCGATCAGCGACCGGACTTTCTTGGCGTGAGCAATCCGGTCGCCCAAGGTCGAGTTGATGAAGATCTCCTGCGGAGTAATGGTCAGGTCTTCGTAGTAGCCAAAGCCTCGGTCGAGCCCGAAGGTCCGGGCGCAGTACGCGGTGTTGGCCACGAGGCCGCCCGTGGAATAGCCGGCTTGCGAGAGACGTTCGGCCAGCGTGGGCGCGGCACCGTCGAGTGGGATCTTGAGCTCTGCCGAGAGTTCGTGCGGCAACCGACCCGTGAACATGCTCGCATGGGACGGAAGGGTCCACGGGGCCGCCGAGATGGCCCAATCAAACACCGTACCGGAGGCGGAAAATCGATCGAGCCAAGGCGTGGTCGGGCGCTTGCCGCCATAGAGACCAAGACTCATGGCCCGCTCCGTGTCGACGACAATCAGCAGCACGTTCGGCTTCGAGGCTGGAGCGGCCGCATACTGCAAGCTCCGGTTCTCCTCCCAAACCCTCCATCCGGCGATCAGCAATCCGCTCGCCGCGAGGAGTCCGGCAAGGACAGGGAGGGACCGGCGGGACCACCCAGGAATGCGATCGAGCACCGGGGCACCGAGTCGCGAGACTTGGAGGCCAATGCCGAGACAGAGGAGGAGACTCGCTCGCTCATCGATGCGAGGAAACAAGAGCGCGACGCTCAGGCAGGACGGTGCCGCCAGGCCCACGATCTGGACCCGGTGCCGCCATGAGACCGGCACCGCCAAGGCCGCCAAGCCCAGGGGCACCGCAAACATCATGAGCAGGAGTGAGGTGGCGAGCGGGGCCATCCAAACCTGATGGGGTCCGAGGAGGGATGGTTGGTCCGCAAAAGGCTCGGTAGCGAAGCGCACGAGAACCTGCGCGACGCCGGCAAGCGCGCCTACCCAAGCCGCGACTTCGATCAGGCGGGGGAGCGACAGAGCGCCGGTGCTCCCTCCCCCCTGCGATGCCATCACGGAACGGGATATTGTGGCCAGAAAGTTCCTCGGTGGAAAGGGCCCCGGTTGCGAGTCTAGGCCCAACCGTCATATCACCGAGCCAAATGCTAAGGGGGTCAGTACCGCTCCGCCACCCTTCGCTCGACTGGTGGTGTCCGAGACACACTGTCCCTAATTTTCGAGCATGATTCAAGGACGACTAGTCTTCGTGATGAACTACCCCCCGGGGACCGGGTACGCCTGGGGGACCATCGAAGCCGTCATGCGTCAGATCGCCACGCTTGAGTCCGGCCGCGGCGGAACCACGATCATCTGCTTTCCGCCGGGTGGGAAGGACCCGGCGCCGGGATCGAACGGCCTGTCGGTGGTCCGGTTCGATGCGGTTTCGGCCCGATCGAGCTGGACGGCCGCGTTCCGGTTCGCTCGTTGGCTCGCGACCCACGGCGTGGAAGTCCTCTACCTCACCGATCACCCGACTTGGTCGTTTCGTTACATAGCTTATCGCCTGGCCGGCGTCAGGGCGATCATCGTCCATGATCGGACATCCGGGGCTCGGCATTCCCGGGTCCCCGCACTCGCTCCGCTGAAACGGTTGCTTCACCGAGTCTCCGGACTGGCAGCCGACCGGTTTATCGGCGTCTCCGACTTCGTCGCGAAGCGATTGGTTGAAACCAACGGGACACCGCCGTCCCGTACGATTCGCGTTTACAATGGGATTGACCTCGCCCGGTTCGAAGGCCCGAGAGGCAACTGCCTCCACGCCTTACTCGGCCTCGAACCCGAGACCCCGGTTGTATTTGCGTCGGGGCGGGCCATGCCGTACAAGGGCTTCGCCACGCTGATCGAGGCCGCCGCCAAGCTCGAGCAGTCCGCCGGGCCGAAGCTTCACATCGCGTACGCGGGGGATGGTCCGGGTTTGGCGAATCTCAAGGCCCTCGCCGCCGAACGGGAGCTGAAGCGGTTCCATTTCCTTGGCAAGCGCGACGATGTTCCAAGCCTGCTGCGCTCAGCCACGATCGCGGTGGTTCCGTCGGCCTGGGAGGAGGCATTTGGCCTCACGGTTGCCGAGGCGATGGCCGCCGGAACTCCTCTGATCGCAACCAGCGTAGGAGGCATCCCCGAACTGGTCGACCCGGGACAGACCGGCCTGCTGGTGCC
>JANMHX010000189.1:0-2953 GCA_031375485.1 Gemmatimonadota bacterium
CCACCCCCGTGCCTCCGGGGGTGAGTCGTCGAGCCCCGTGCCGCGCTGCCGTCTAACCAATGCTTGCAGGCGGACGGGCGCTCAGGGCTCCGTTTGACAAGTCGCGGCCGCGCCCCCATGTTGGTAGGGGGACGGCGCGGCCGCTCGACTCCCGGGTGGCGCCCGCCGCTGAAGCATAGGTCGTTAGGCGTCAGAATCGGCATCGTCGTTGGGCGTACCCACGCGGAGGTCCACCATGGCATGGTTCGTCTTCCTGGTCAGCATCTTTGCCGCGGGCGGCGTGGCGCCGACCGCTCGGTCCGTTTCGGACCCCGTCTTTCATTTCCGCATCACCATCGACCGCTCGGACTCCGGGTTCGTCGCTCGTTGTGATACCGGCTGTACCTGGACAGCTCTGTCCCTTTCCTGCGACGCTCGGTGTCGGCCATTGATCGACGCGAATGGCGTGTACTTGAGCCCAGTTGCCAGCCCGCGCCAGGCCCCGTTCGCCTTTCGCTTTGAGGCGACCGCGAATGGGTGGAAGGCGGAGTCCGTCCGCGGAACGGCCTGGCTCGCGCTCTCCTATGGCTGCGGGCCCGACAACTGTGCTGCCTGGATCGACGAATTCGGTGTTCATGGCGGAGCCCCTCGCTGAAGCAGGCCGTCACCGCGTTGGCTCAGCTTGCCTGACGCCTAACCCAGCGTTGCAGGCGGACGGGCGCACTGGCTCCGTTTGACAAGTCGCGGCCGCGCCCCAATGTTGTTGGAAGGATGGCGCGGCCGCTCGCTTCCGATGCAGCGCCCGCCGCTGAACGCTAAGCCGTTAGACCACAGGCCCGAGAATGCCTTATGAGCCAGCGGGAATGGCGCCGCGTCGCCGAGGGCCTTCTCCCTGAGGTCCGAAGTCGCCAGCTAGCCGATCTGCTCTTCTCGCTCGTCGGCCGACTCCGCCACGGCAGCCCCAGTCCCGATCTGATGGCCCGAGCTTTCGCGTTCGCCGGCTACTGTCTCCACCCTGACCGGCATGCCGCCGTGCGCGAGGCGATCGTTCAGGACTTCCTCCGGCACCTGGCTTCCGACAATGCGCTTCGCCCTGCGTTGGCAGCGTACTTCGCGGAGGACTTGCACCGCCTGACTCCCCTTCTCGCAAACGCGTTACCTGACGACGAACTCGCCGCGTGGAGCGAAGCGGCGGCCGCCGCCGCCCGGCCGCCGCGAATCGACTGGTCCCCCGCGGACCTGGAGGCATTGCACGAGCACGCCACGGCGAACGAGCGCCGACTTGCCGCGAGCGTCGGGTGCGGGTGCTTCTATTGTCTCGCCGAGTTCGCACCGACCGAGATTGTCGAATGGATCCCGGAGGTCGACGGCCAGCAGACGCCATCGGGGCGCACGGCCCTCTGTCCACGTTGCGGGATCGATGCCGTGCTGCCCTCCGACATTCCGCGAACACCGGTGACTGCTGCACTGCTAGCCGCGATGCAGGCGTACTGGTTTGGGGCCGAGGCACCGTCCCCGCCTGTGGTCTAACCCAGTGCTTGCAGCGGACGGGCGCCCGGGTCTCCGTTTGACAAGTCGCGGCCGCGCCCCGATGTTGATCGGTGGACGGCGCGGCCGCTCAGTTCCGAGCGGCGCCCGCCGCTGAAGCACAGTCGTTAGGATGCGTCCCGACTCTCGTTCGCCGGAAGAGTTACGCCGATGAGCCGTGCCACTTCCGCCGCCGATGGCTTCTGCTATGCAGCCGCCAAGCCATTTGGTGAAATCCCGCTCGGGGCGCTCTTCACGGCGTTGGCCGCGGTACTCGACGACCACGGGCTTGTCGAATTCATCAACCCAGCCGGCCCCGAGATCGAATCCTGGCTCCAGGTTCACGCTGTACGGTCTAAGCGATCGTTGCTACGGCCGGCTAGGTGGACCCTAGTCGGCCCGAGCGGCCTTCAGGCTTTGGCCGCATTCACGCCGGAGGTCCGACGGTGCGCGGTCTGGTTCACCGTATTTGATCGGGACGGTCGACCCGTGTTCGAAGCCGAAGAGGGCAACATTGCGATCTGGATCAGCACTGCCGTCCCTCCAGCCGCCCGGAGCCACATTGCCGCCGCCGCTGGGGCGAGCGCCGAGCCGGTTCGGGCCGCCGCGCTGTCGGGATCGCGCTTCGACGCATCCTAACCAATGCTTGCAGACGGACGGCGCCCGGCACTCCGATTTGACAAGTCGCGGCCGCGCCCCGATGTTGATCGGTGGACGGCGCGGCCGCTCGCTTCCGAGTAGCGCCCGCCGCTGAAGCATAGGTCGTTAGGTGGCAGCACACTACCGGGCTCTCCGGCAATGAGGTCGCATGCAAGCTCGGCTACTTGTTACACTGCTCAGTGCCGTTGGCTGCGGCCGTGGAATCCAGGATGCCTACGACCTGCTTCCAGCCGAAGGCAGCCAGCTGCCGTCCTTTGACCTTCCGGAGGCCGATGGCGCGCGACTGACGACGGCCGCGCTGGGGGGCCAGCCCACCGTCCTCGCGCTGTGGTCAAGCACCTGCGGCGCCTCCAGAAAGGCCCTTGGCGCGATGGTGGCCCTGCAGGCGGAGTATAGATCGCGGGGCGCACGGGTGATGGTGATCGCCGATGACGCCATGCCGGGAGAGGTGATGCGGGTGCTCGATAGCGCCGGAGCCCGGCTCCGGGTCGGCCTCGCATCCGGCAGGATCACCTCGATCTTCGGCCGGAGGCATCGGTGGCCGTGGCAAAGTGTTGCGCTTCCGAGCTTCCTCGTGGTTGACTCCGCTGGCGTCATTAGGCACCGGATCGTTGGGGTTGAAGCGGACTCGGCTCAGCGTCTAGATCGGGTTCGGACGGTCCTCGATGGGATGCTGGGGCCGCCAGGGCGCACATCGGCGCCCCCTGCCACCTAACACAGTATTGCAGTGGACGGGCGCCAGAGTCTCCGGTTTGACAAGTCGCGGCCGCGCCCCGATGTTGATCGG
>JANMHX010000201.1:0-2268 GCA_031375485.1 Gemmatimonadota bacterium
CCGCCGACCGCTGGGCTGCTTCCCGGGCCCGGTCCCGCTGTCGTTCGGCCAGGTTCTTCTGGTGCACCGCCACCCCGGTGGCGCCGATCATTGACACCGTCGCGATCACGGCTGCCGCGAAACCGGCCCGGTGTCGGCGGATGAACTTCCGGCTTCGATAGCTCCAGGAATCGGGCCGGGCCGCCACCGGCCGGTCGGAGAGATAGCGGGTCAGGTCGTCCGCGAAGGCCTCGGCGGTTTGGTACCGCTCGGCGGGCTGTTTCTTGAGCGCCCGCCCCAGGACGTTGTCGAGATCGCCGAGGTAGAGCCGCCGGAGCCGCCGGGGGGTGGCCGATCGAGCCGCGGCGTCCCGGTCGGTCGTATCCGGCGCCGCCGTCCGGCCCGGAGTGACGGCCTCGGACAGCCGGACCGGGTCGGTGTTGATCGCGGCGAGGATCGAGGCCGCCGGTGTGTCGGCGCCCGTCCCGGTCGGGTGCCGGCCGCTCAGGAGGACATACAGCATGACGCCTAACGAATAGATGTCCGTCGCCGTCGACACCGGCGCGCCCGTGATCACCTCGGGCGCCGCGTACTCCGGAGTAAACGCCCGCCCTCCCGCCTCGGTCAGGGTGCCGTCTCCCTTGGCCGGCCGGCCCTGTTCGATCAGTTTGGCGATGCCGAAATCGAGCAATTTGACCGTGCCGTCCGTCGCCACCATCACGTTGGAGGGCTTGATGTCCCGGTGAACGACCAGGTTGGCATGGGCGGCGGCCACCGCCTTCAGGACATCGAGAAACAGGCCGATTCGCTGGCGGGGATCGAGCCGGCGGTGGTCGGCGTACTCGTCGAGGCGCTCTCCGTCGATGTACTCGAGCACGAGAAAAGGCTGCCCTGAATCGGACACGCCGGCATCGACCAGCCTGGCGATGTTGGGGTGATTGAGTCGGGCGAGAACCGTGCCCTCCTGGACGAACCGCTGCTCGGCGGCCCGGCCGACCAGGCCGAGGTTGAGGAGTTTGATGGCCACCTGGCCCTCGTACCGGCCGTCGTTTCGGTGGGCGAGCCAGACCGAGCCCATCCCCCCGTGCCCAATCGGTTCATCGAGCGTGTACCGGCCCAGTACCTGACCCGCTAAACTGGGCCGGGCACCGAAAAACGTGGCGGCGTCGCCTTCGATCCATGCCGCCCCGGGCCCGTGCTCCGCGACCAGCAGGTCCTCGACCAACCTGGCCAAATCGGGCCTTCGGTTCCGGAGCGCTTCAAGCCACGGCTCCCGGGCTTCGGCGCTGAGCTCGAGCGCCTCGTCCACCAGCGGTTCGACTTCGGCCCATCGATCGCGATCGAGCGGTGTCATATCAGCAGTCCCTTGAGCAACATTCGGGCTTTTCGCCAGTCTCGTTGAATCGTCCGCTCGGACACCCCACGAAGGCCGGCAATCTCCCCGAAGGAAAATCCGCAGAAGAAATGGAGGTCAACCAAGTCCGCCAGTTTCGGGTCAACCCCGCTGAGCCGCGCCAGGCCGTCGACGACCAACTCGACCTGGTCGGCGGCCCCACCGGGTGCCGCGGGCTCGTGGTCGCCAATCAACGTGATCTCGAACTCGCCGCCGCGTTTCGTCGCCCGGCGGGCTCGGACGTAGTCGATGATCAGACCGCGCATGGCCTTGGCCGCATAGCCGATGAAGCGGGCCCGATCGGGAAACGAAGCCGCCTCGCGCTCCGAGATCGCCAGGTAGGTCTCGTGGAGGAGCGTGGTGGCGCCGAGTGTCAGGCGGCCATCACCCCGGCGGAGTTGGCGCTCGGCCACTTGCCGAAGTTCGTCGTACAGCGCCGCAAACAGCTGGTGCGACGCCTGGGCGTTTCCGGCGTCGGATCGGTCGAACAGGGTGGCGAGAGAGGTCATCTGCGGGGGTCCACGGTGGCGAACTTACCGCCCGGGGGGGACCTGGGCAAACTACTCCATCGCCACGGCTTGGGCCGACCGGTCCGTCGAACGCGCCCCGGAACCCGCCGGCAGCCGGTGCCGGTGGGCACCGAGCCATCGCCGGACCACTCCCCGGTAGTGAAGCCGAGTCAGCCAGTTGACGACCAGCTCCCCGACAGCGCCGAGCGTGCCGGGCTCCTCGAAGGTGTGGCCCGCCCCCGGCACCACCTTGAGGCTGACCGACCCGGCCAGCCGGCCGGCGATGTCCCGGGTCCGCTCCAGGGTATCGAGATCCCGCCCGCCAACGATCAGCAGCGCCGGCGTCCGGACCCGGACCGGGTCAACCTCCGCGAGATCGATGCGGCC
>JANMHX010000212.1:0-10627 GCA_031375485.1 Gemmatimonadota bacterium
CCGGGCGATCCGGTCCCGCAGGGTACCGGCCGGCATGAACTCCAGGACCATCGCCGGAGGGGAGGTCACGGCACCCAGGCATTCGATCAAGCCGTGACGCCCGCCTAACCGGCGGAGCACGCCGGCCTCCGCGAAGAACCGGAGGCGCCGGTCTTCCGAGGCCCGGTCGGGGATCAGCATCTTCAGGGCAACCAGGTCGCCGCCGGCAGACGGGGCGGCGCACCAGACTTCAGTGGGTCCGCCGCCCGGGGAGAGGGGGCGGACCAGGTCGTACCCGGGGACGACCACGGGCTCAGGCGTGGAGGAACTTGATCCGGGACACGTCGGCCACCGTGATCTCGTCGCCGTCCTCGAGGGGGTAGTGATCGCCCCGTTTGAGCATTTCACCGTTGACGGCGGTGCCGTTCTGGCTCGAGTCGACCAGGAAGTAGTCGCCCGCCCGGCGAATCAGGGTGCAATGGTACCGGGACACCAGGGTGGCCGAGTCGCTGATGACGAGGTCGTTCTTCTCGGTGTCGCCAGGGCCGGTGGCCGCGCCGATTTTGAACGTGGCCTTGTCTTTGTCGAGGGTGATCAGCTTGCCGCGGGCCAGGCCGTCGACGATCTGGAGTACCGCGGCGCGATTGGCCGCCGCCGTCTGCTCCTTCGCCACCCGCTCTTCCCGCTTTTTGGCGTACCACTTGCCGACCAGCACCAACGGCACCGCGACGATGACGAGCACGGCGCCCAACATCCCGAGCATCCAGAGCAGGTCGCTCAGCTTTCGTCCGCTCGCGGCTTGCTGGAGAATCCGTTCGGCCCGCTTGTTCTCCGGATCTTTTTCAAGGACCCAATTCGCGTCCCGCTCGGCATTGCCCCAATCCTTGGAGGCGACCGCGGTGTGGCGGTTTGGAGTTTGTCCGCGATGGCCTTCTTGACGTCCTCGTCGGCATTGCCCTTGGCGGCACCTTGGGCCTTGGCGGCGTCGAGGTCCGCCTTGGCCCGGTCAAACGCCTGTTGGGCGGCCTGACGGCGCTCATCCTGCAGCGGGAGCTTGAGCAGGAGCCGCTGCCACCGGCTCATTCGTTCCGTGATCTTCGCGAGGGAGGTATCGATGACCGCATCCGCGCCGATGGCCTGATCGATCTCGGCCTGGAGAGCCTCCTCCTGCTCCGGCGTCATGGCGCGGGCTTGGCCAGGCGCGGGGGCGGCGGGTGCGGGAGCCGAAATCGCCGGCGCGGCACCGGGTTGCTGCGCGGCAGCCTCGGTCGAGGCAGCGGGCGGTGCCGGCGCTCCTGGGGCTGCCGTTTCGGCCGGACCCTTCGCGGCGGTTTCGGCGGGTGGCGTTTCCTTCTTCTTTTTCTTGAAGAACGGAATCTGGGCCGAGGCTGAAGGAGCCACGGCCATCGCCGCGATCAGCAGAATCAGCAACCGCTTCATGGGGCCTCCTTGGTGCCTTTCGCCTTCTCGGCTTCGGCGCGAGCGGCTTCCTCTCGCGCGGCGGCCTCCGCCTTCACGACGAGGGCCTCGGCATCGACCTCTTCCTTGGTACCGGCCAAGAGGACGATTTCCTCGCCATCCTTGACCACACGGACGACGGTGCCGGCCCCGACGTCGCCGCCAATGATCAGGCGGGACAGTGGACTCAGAATGCTCCGGTCAATGGTCCGCTCAACCGGCCGGGCCCCGTAGGCCGGGTCGTAGGCCAAGGTGGCCAAGAGGGTGACGGCGTCGGGATCGACCTCGAGGGTCCCCTTGTACTCCTCCTTGAGGCGGCTCCCGAGACTCTTCAGATGCATCCCGACGATCGTCTCGAGCGTATCCATCTCGAGCGAGTTGAAGGGGATGACGCCGCCGAGCCGGTTGAAGATCTCGGGACGGAGGCTGCTCTGGACCACCTTCATGATGATGTCCCGCCGCTCGTCGTTGGTTTTGGCGACGGCGTTGGCCTCTTTGACACCGAGATTCGACGTCAACAACACGATCGTATTGGTGAAGTCGCAGAGCCGGCCTTTGGCGTCGGTCAGCCGGCCTTCGTCCAGCAGGCCAAGCATCAGATCCATGACTTCGGAATGGGCTTTTTCGATTTCATCAAACAGCACCACTGAGTAGGGCGACCGGCGAACCTGCTCGGTGAGGAAGCCCCCCTGTTCCGACCCGACCAAACCCGGCCGCGAGCCGATCAGACCGGAGATTGAGCCGGAATCCTTGTACTCGGCCATGTCGATCCGGATCAGGGCGCTCTCGTCGTCGAACAGGGCCTCGGCCAGTCCTTTGGCCAGTTCCGTCTTGCCGACACCGGTCGGCCCAACGAACAAGAAGGAGGCCGGTTTCCGTTTCTTCCGAAGATCGGCCCGCATCCGGCGGGCCGCTTCGGCCAAGGCATCGACCGCCTCCGGTTGCCCGATGACCCGGGTGGCCAGGCGTTCTTCGAGCTTGAGGAGCCGGTCGCGCTCGCTTTCCATCATCCGGGAGATCGGAATCCCGGCCCGCCGGGCGATGACGTCGGCGACGTCGTTGCCCCGGACTTCCTGCGGCACCATGACACCCTGCTCGAGAATGACGGTCTGTCGCTTGGTAAAGTCGGCCTCTTGCTCGCCGAGGAACTTGAGGGCGCCGTACCGAATCTCGGCGGCCTTCGCCACGTCACCGGCGGACTCGGCGGACGTCAATTCGGCCTGCTTCTCCGCGGTGGCCTTCCGAGTCGCCTGGAGCCCGTCGCCGACTTCTTTCTCCTCGGCCCAGCGCCGCTGAATCGTGGCCAGGTCGGCCTCGGCCGCGTTGATCTCCTTCTCGACGGGCGGCGCCTCACCTTCGCCGCTCGCCTTGATGGCTTCGAGTTTGGTCTTGAGCCGGACCAAGGCCCGTTCCTTCTCGTCGATGATGTTCGGCTTGGCCTCTCGTTGCATCCGGAGCCGGGCCGAGGCCTCATCCAGCACGTCGAACGCCTTGTCCGGGAAGAAGCGGTCTCGGATATGGCGCCGGGCCAGTTTGACGGTCGACTGGAGCGCCTCTTCGGTAATCGTCACGCCGTGGTGGCTCTCGTACTTGCCTTTGACGCCGCGCAGCATCGCGAGGGTCATTTCGTCATCGGGTTCGTCGCAGACGATCTTTTCGAACCGGCGGGCCAAGGCGCCGTCCTTTTCGATCGACTCCCGATATTCATCGAAGGTGGTCGCGCCGACGCAGCGGAGCTCGCCTCGGGCCAAGGCCGGCTTCAGGATATTGGCGGCGTCCATGCCACCGGCGTTGCCGCCGGCGCCGACCAGGGTGTGGATTTCGTCGAGGAAGAGAATGACGTCGTCGAGTTCGCGGACCTCATCGGCAACGGCCTTG
This sequence comes from Gemmatimonadota bacterium, assembly GCA_031375485.1. Lineage (GTDB taxonomy): Bacteria > Gemmatimonadota > Gemmatimonadetes > Gemmatimonadales > GWC2-71-9 > SHZU01. The sequence continues at coordinate 3,316 of JANMHX010000212.1, forward strand.
ATCCGTTCCTCGAACTCGCCCCGATATTTCGCTCCCGCCACCAAGCCGGTGAGGTCGAGGGCCAACAGCCGGCATTTCTTGAGCGACTCGGGGACGTCGCCGGCCGCGATCCGGAGCGCCAGGCCTTCGACCACCGCCGTTTTGCCGGTGCCCGGATCCCCCACCAGCACCGGATTGTTCTTGGTCTTTCGGAGCAGCGTTTGAATGACGTTCCGGGTCTCGGCATCGCGCCCGACCACCGGCATGATCTTGCCGGCCCGGGCGGCCTCGGTCAGATCCCGGGTAAACTTGGCCAGGACGCTGCCCCCCGCTTCGGCCGATTTCTCCTCGGTCGGTTGCATCACTTCGGGTGATTTGAGGGCGGCTGCCAGTTTTTCCTCGGTCCAACCGGCATCGCGGAGGGCCGGACCCAGATTGGCCTGGTCGGAGGTGACGGCGGCAAGGGCCACTTCGAGCGGCCCAACCGTGTGGCTGCCCTTCTGGTCGGCGGCGGCGGTGGCCCGGTCGAGTAGATCCCGAAGGGTCCGCCCGGCCACCGGCTGGCGGCCGGGATCGGCCTTGACCGCATCGGCGCCATCCGGCACCGCCTCGACCCGCCGGAGCGCACCGGCGGCATCGAGCCCCACTTTGGCCGCGGTGCGCCCTAACGCTCCCTTGGGATCGAGCAGGGCGATCAGGAGGTGTTTGGCCTGGATGTACGCCTGGCCGGCTTTGGTGGCGATCCGCCGTGACTCTTCGAGCGCGGCGGTCAGGTCCATCGAAAGACGATTGAGATCCATGGATTCCTCGAACTCGAATCAGCCCTGTCCCGGGCGTTTGAGCGTGATTTTGGGGGCCGCCGGCGGAGGCGGAGGTGGCGGCGGCTGGTACGGCGCTTCGACGGGCCGCGAGGCCGCGAGGGGCGCGGCCGCGGGCATGGCGCCGCCCGCCCCCGGGCTGGCCATCCCAAGCCGGCGGCGGAACAGGACGGCGCCCCGGATGCCTTGGCCAGGCTGGACGGTGACGGTGAGTCCGGCGATGGTAGTAACGTCCTGCGGCGTGTCGAAGTTGACGGCGAAGTTTCGCTGGCCCTCGACCTCGCACATCACGGTGTTCGACATCGGGGGCCGGGGCCCGCCGGATGCATTGACGCGGATTGAGACACTCAACTCCTGGCCGACGGCCCAACCGGCGGTGCTTCGCGGGTCGCCGGTGAGGACGATCCGGTATTCGTGCCGACCGGTGAGCTCGAGTTGGGTGAACACGAAGGTGAGGAGGTCGCCTTCCCGTTGCGGGTGCGACGGCGAGGACACCGCTTCGTAGAAGTGTTCGCCGTCGCGATCGAGCATGAAGCGAATCGACTCGATCGACTGATTGAGGCGGTAGTCTACGTATTTACCCGCCAGGGCGGCTACCAGCCGCCGGAGCCGGGTCAGGGTCTCCATGGCGCGAGCAGCCACCGGACGCAGCTCCTCTCGGCGGTCGAGGTCTCGGGCGGTCCGGAGTACGCCCTGCTCGGAGTCGAGCAGTTCGGAGTAGGACGCATCGACTTGACCCAAATCCTTGAAGAACTGGCGGCTCGATGGGCTGAGCGAGAGCGCCAGCGCGATCAGCCGGTTGGCCCGGTCGATCTGTTGGAAGAACCGCTGGGGCGCGACGGTGAGGTCCGCGGTTTCGTAGGCGGCGGTTTCCAACGCCAACACCGCGCGCTCGACAAAGCTCCGGATATCGAGGTCGGCCCGGATGTCGACGCCGCGGGTAGCCACCCGCTCCGCAAAGTGACCGGCCTTCTCGTGGACCAACTGGAACTCGCCGACCAGCAGCCGGGTCTCCGCCTGGATTTTCGTGGCCGCATCGTACAACGCGCTGTGCGCCAGGAGCGAGGCGCATGGCGGGATATACTGCCCGTCTTTCTCGAACCCGAGTGTTTCGGACGCTCGCCGAAGCCGGGCCACCGCCACCGACGACGAGGCCAAATCGGCCGGTATCCCGAGCCGCACCTCATATCGGGTCCGGCTATACGCTGCCTGATTGGGATTGGACTGATCGGCCCCGACCGAATCCGGATCCGGCTCCTTCTCAGGCCGGCGAACCAGGTAGACCAGCAAGTCGCTGATCCCGGCGAGGTCGCTCCGGTTCACCTCGACTTCGATGGGCCGCGATTCGTCGACGTCGATCAGTTCGCCGCTCGGGGTAATGGCGCGGGCCCGGAGCACCGAGACCCGGAGCCGGTCGCCGTCGTTGACCAGATCGACTTTGGGATCGAGCTTGGCCAGGCCTTGCTCGACCGAATCGAGCCGGACCCCGCCGCCAACCAAGCCGGAAACCGGGACGCAATACCGGAGCAGCCAGACCACCAACTCTTCGTTGTGGCGGTCCTGCTGGAGGAAATGGTCCGGGGTGAGCAACATCCCCGTGGTCCAGTTCACCGATCGGAACGATTTCTCATCCTGCATTTATGCCGCACTCCTCGGCTCGGGTTTCCCGAGATAGCTGTTGACACCAAGGGCCGCCGGACGCTCCCGGTCGCCCAATGTAGCGGGCTCGTCGCGCCGGCCGACCATCCATCGTTCCGTGACCCGGTCCTGCACGTGGGCCGGCAACACCAGCCGGTACAGCGCGTCGCGCTGCCGCCGCTCGGTGACCGTGTTGCACCGCCAGTAGGTGGCCAGGTCGACCGGGCCGATGTCGATCTCCACGGCCGTGTGCACGGTCACGCCGTCACCCACCAGCGCATCGACGCCCAGCCGGCCGTTCGTGCTCCCGAGCCGAGTCCGGCGTTCATGGGGAACGGGCGCGATGCCCGAAACCAACCGGACCGGCGACGCCGGTAACCGAAACACGGCCCGAAGGGCCAGCGCCGGTCCTTCGGGGCGGCCGGCGATCCGATGCAGTGACGGGAGCAACCGCGCCACGTCATACCAGAGTTCCTTCGGCCACGGTTTGACCGACAAGCCGAAGATCTCGGTGATCCACCGGGCCGCGCCTTCGTAGTCGCCGGGCCGGAGCGACAACATCCCGCCCGCCGACCGGATGTGATGGCCGAGACGGAGGAAGTGGTTGTCGAACAGCTCGAACAACCGGTCGATCCGGAATTCGCCGTCCGCGCTGTCGCGCATCGCGAACGGAGCCGTGTCCAGTGCCCCCGCCCCGGCCACCGTGAGCGTGACCCGGGTCTCCGCACGGAGCAGGACACCGGGCGCCGGCTCCTGCGACACCACCGTGCCCCGCCGCCAGCCGGGCCCGGCACTCCGGAGCACGATCCGGTTCATGTCGACGCCTAACTGATTAAGCGACTCGACCGCCGAATCGAGGGACTGCCTGACGCCGCGGGTCGGCGCGACGAAATTCGGCATGAGAGTACTCACCGCGTCTGCCGCCGTTCCATCACGACCTGAATCCGCTGGCCGATCATGCACCGCTCGGACAGATACGATTCGAGCTCGGTACGAAGCCGTTCGAGCTCGGCGTCGGGGTCGGCGAAATCTTCGGGGCGGACCACCGCCGTGACCATGGTCACCAGGCCGAGCCCTGCCGCGGTGATTTCAGACACGCTCTCGACTTTGACATCGCCCACGCGGGGCTCGGTCGCGCGGACCGCGATCTCGATGTCGGCCGCGGTGACCACCCGTTCGCGGGTCCGGAGCTGTTCGGCAAACCGGAGCCGGGCCTCGGGATACTCCGGCGGATCGGCCCCGCCCTTGCTGGCCGTGAGGTTGGCCACGCGGGCCAGCGGATTCTTCGGCAACTCGCTCCGGATCTGTTCAATCTTGCCGGCGGCGATCCCGTTGGCACTGTCGCCGTCACAATAGAGAATCCGAAGCATGGCGTAGAGATCAAACCGGCCGCTCGGTTGGCGGGCCGGGGCGAACTCGAAGCGGCCCCCGCCGAGATAGCGAAACCGGCCGGAGCCCGCGGCGGTCTCAAGGTCGGCCACTTCCGAGTAGGGGTCGCCGGTCTCGCCGACGACGCTCGAGACGCCGAGCACGTGGCGCTCAGCGGCGGACGACGGGCGGTGGCTCACCACATTGCCGAGCCGCGGAAAATCGATCTGCTCGCTCCAGACCTCGATGTTCGACGCCGTGACGCAATTGATGGCGAAGCGGGCGATCTGGCTCGCCACTGCCCGGGTTCCGGCCGGGAGAGGAATCTGGAGCCACACCAGGGGCCGATCGAGTGCCTGTTCGTGACCGGGCGGCATCAGACGAGGCACGGCCTCGGCAATGGCCGGGGGCACTCGCGAGCGCCACCGGCGCTCCGCGGGAATCTCAGGAAAGAGCCACACTCCCTCCCCCACCACGCCCCCGACGAGAGGCACCGCGGCGGCCGCCCCGGCGGTTTCGATCCGGGGGCGGAGATCGCCGAGGAACGCCAGTTGGCGCATCCCACCCCGGGTCCGTCCGACCCGGAGGACACCGCGCTCGGACACCCGGCCACCGGCGTCGAGGAGCTGCCAGGGACTCCGGGCCAGCGTGGCGGCGAGCGTCGACGTCGGACTCGCGGTTTCAACGAAGAGCCCGATCCGGCTCAAATGGGCCGGGTCGGTTTCGAAGGCCAGCAAGATCGTGGGCGCGGCGTTCGAGAGGGACACCGGACTCGACAATCCGGGCAAGAGCGGTTGGTTGACCCAGGGGAGCCGGGCGCCGCCTAACGTCGTCAGGCGGCCCTCCTCGGCGATCCCGGCAAAGACGAGATCGACCGGCGCGATATCGATGGTGGCGTCGGGGGCAAACGCCACCGGCTCTCCGCTCGCCTGGTAGCCGACCAGTTCGATTTCCGGCGAGACGGTTTCCCGGGCGCTCAACTGACTGAACTGAACGACCGCCTGCGCCGGGCGAGCGAGCCGGGCGGGCATGCCGAGCCCCCGGATCAGGTCGTCGAGCGCCGCTCCGAAGAAGACTTGATCGGCCTCTTGGTAGATCCGGTCGAACTGCACTGCTAGCGACTCGAACATCGCGGTGAGAACGGGATCCGGTCCGGCCTGCGATCCGGTGACCCGATAGAGCGACTCGACAAAGCTGTTCCGAAGCTCCGCCGAAATATCGGCGGCGGACTTGTGGGGAAGGCGGGGCGCGGGGCGGGCGGTCACGGGCCGGCGTTATCCCCGCGGAGTCTTCGCATCGGCGGTCCGTTCCGGCGGAGCCTTCCCCGGCTTCGCTCGCTCGCCCAGGTCTTTCTTCTCGGCCTTGGCTGGCTTGGGGCTCACCTGCTTGCCCATGAAGCCCGGCGGCTGGATGTGCACCATGGTGCCCACCACGTTGTTGATGGCCCCGGCCACCGATTCGACGTTCATCCCGCCCTTGATGATGGCGTTGAGGCCGGAGAGACCGGCGTCCATGCCGGCCTTCAGGGTCAGGTTCTTCCCGGCATCGACCGAGTACTCGCCGCCGGTCTTCGTGACCGAGTCGGTGCCGACGTCGTGGACGAGCTTCTTGCACGTGATCCGGATTTCCTCGGTGGCTTGGAGCGCGATATCACCGTCGGAGTGGATCGTGATGACGGGGTGGGCTCCCTTGTTGCTCAACTGGAGCAGGCATTTGCCTTGGGGCGTGAAGACCTCGATGGTCTCGGCATCGGCGTCATCGAGCAGTTGGATCGTGTTGCCGCTCTTGGTGATCAAGCGCTTGGCCATGTTGCCGTCGGTGGCTTCGGGCGGCAAGTCGCGGCCGTTCCAAAGCGAGCCCACGATGATTGGGCGCTCCGCCTCGCCGGCCTCGAAGATGACGAGCACTTCGTCGCCGACTTCGGGCAGGAACATCATGCCGCGGCCGTTGCCGGCATGGGGGGTCAACATCCGGGCCCAGTTGGTCGCCAAGGCGCCCTGCCAGCGGTACGAAATCTTGATCCGCCCCATCTTCTGCGGGTCGGCCGCGGTCTCAATGACTTCGGCGGTGACGGGCCCCGGGAGCGTCGGGACCTCGGGCCGTTCGAGGTTGGTGAAATTCTTCCACGGCGTCGCGACAAACCGGGCCGAGTATTGTTGGTCGGCGAAGGTGTGGGTGACCTTGATCAGGCCGAGTTTGCCGGTCGTCGGCAGCAGAAAGTTGGCCCCGGGGATCAGGGTGACCAGATCACCGGCCCCGAGCCCGGGCAGCGCGGACACACCCTCGACCAACACCGCCGCGCCGAGTTCCCGCTCGCTCTCGCGGCGAAGCGAGGCCTTGAAATCGGCGTGGGTTGATTCCCTGGCAGTGGCGAGTTCGAGCCCAGGATCACCGCTCGAGGCGGCATCGCGGGCCAGTTCGGCCATAGCGCCAACCAGCTTGGCCGCGCCACCTAACGACGGCGGCGATTGCCGGATCCCGGCATGGACGTGGGTGTGTTTGGTCTTCGGATCATAGCTGGCGCCGGCCACCCCATGGTTGGCCGGGCGGGCCCGGGCGGTGACCTCGAGCAGGGTATCGCCCCAGAGGAGTTCCCACCCCTTTTCGACGAACTCGGTCCGGATTTCCGGCTCCACACCCTGGGTGACCAGGAACCCGCCGTGTTCGTCTGCCAGGCGGCGGATGAAGTTCATCTCCGACTCGCCCCACTGGACGAAATCGAACGGTTCCGGTTTTCGCCGGAGGTTCCCGACGATCTTGACGCCGAACTTGCCCGCGATCGAGGTAATGGTGCTCTCGGGGTAGTAGACCGTATCGACGAACTCGAGGTACTCCGAGGGCGACAGGGCGTCGAGCACGAACCGGGAGCCTTGGTTCAGCAGATGGCTCTGGGATCCGTCGCCGATCGACCCCTGGAAGATCACGTGGGGTTCCCGCCCTTCGGCCTTGACCGACACGATCACCGGGTCCCGCAACAACTGGTCGAGGCTCACGTCGGTGGCGCTGTCCCGGATGAACTCGATCCGGCAGGTGGCGTGCTGGCCCAGCTCCTGGACCACTTCCAACCGGTCGAGCTCGCTGTTGCGGAGCACCAGCTCGCCGATCATGACCCGCATCGTGACTTTCATCGGAGCCCCCCTCTGTCGCCGAGCGTCATGCGGCTTGGACTTCGCCGTGCCGCACCGCGCCGAACTCGTCGATCATCGTTACCCGAAACGAGCGGCGCCCGGTTCGGGGGTCCGCGGTGCCGGTCGACACACCTTGGACCTTCACTGCGGTTACCCCGAGCTTCCCGAGGGCGATGTTCAGGGCATCTTTGAGATTTTCGTGATCTTGATTCTGGCGCCGGCCGGCCTCGGTGAAGGCCTCGAACAGCCCGAACCAGGGCGCGTGGGGCAGCGCCGTCGTGCCCGTCACGGCAAAGAACTTCATGACCTCGATCACGGCATCGAACTGGTCCTGCTGGGCCAGCGACCCATCAGGCAGGACCCGAAGCGGAAACGCGGTCG
>JANMHX010000224.1:0-9251 GCA_031375485.1 Gemmatimonadota bacterium
GCTCGAGCCGGTGCTGCCGCTCACCCGGGAACCGGGCGATCTGCTCGCGGAGCTCGCCGATGCGGCGATCGTAGTACCCGGTTTCCCGCTGAATGATCTCCAGGTTCTCCTGGGCAACCCTCATGTTCGGGTCGAGCTCGAGGGCCTGGGTCAAGGCCGCGATGGCCTCGGAGATCATCTCGCGCTCGTAGTAGAGCACCCCCAGATTGTTGTGCGCGCCGGGATCCGACGGGTCAATTCGCCGGGCCAGCGAACGCAACACGCCGAGTTCACGCTCCACGGGCGCCGGGCCGGTCATGGGCTAGCTGGCGAGGTGGATGGCGTCGAAGATGGCGGTAAGCGACGCCACGTCGGGCATCAGAATAAACTGCCCTTGCACCATCTCCTCCGAACCAGCGATCCGGAAGGCCGTTTCGACGCAAATCACGAAATCCCGGGCGTGTCCGAAGTTGAGATAGGCGGTGGTCAGCACGGCCCCGGCCTGATCGACCACCAGCGCCGGGACCGACGGCACCAGCATCATGCCCATGAAGTCGGAGAGCGCGTTCAGGTAGGCGCTGCACAGGATGTTGCCGGTCTCCATGATGGTGGACCGCTGCATTTCGGAAAACCCGGTCTGGGACTCGGGCTTGCGGAGCAGAATGTTGCACAGGGTTCGGGCCGAGGCCTCCGGCAACACCAGCAGGGTCCGGCCGGTGAGATCCCCCATCATGTGCATGAGTACGGCGGCAACGATCGTCTCGGCGGGGCCGAGGAGTTCGGCGGCATCCTCGAGCCGCTTCACCTCGACCTCCGGGACGTCGATCATGATCTTGCGGTCGGTCATCTGCGACAGTGCCGTGGCGGCGTGGCCGGCCCCGATATTGGCCACCTCGCGAAGGGCGTCGCGTTCCGACGGAGACAGTTTTTCAGCGTCTATCATTCCGAATCGCCTCCGCAGGTCAGAAAAGGGCCGTCGGGTCCAGCACGAACGCCGGTGCCCCATCGGCGAGAATCGTCGCGCCGCTCACCCATCCGGGCAGCGAGCGGGGCGACTCAAATCGCTCCAAGAGCACATCATGTTGGCCCAACAGCGTATCAACCGCCAAGGCGCCATCGCGGGCGCCCCATTCCAGAAATAGCACCGGCCGGCGACGGCCAGTCGTGGCCGCTCCCCCGGTCGTGGCCACCGTCAGATCCACGAACGGTACCGATCGTCCCTTGAGCGTAAAGCGGCCGTCGGCCTCGAGCACGGCGTCGGACCGGCGTCCGGCCACCGTGGCCTCGCGGACCAGCCTCGACGGGATCGCGTAGCGGTCGCCCCCCGCCTCCACCAGCAACACCCGCTGGATCGCGGTGGTCAGGGGCACGGTCAATTCAAAGGAGGTGCCCCGCCCGACCTCCGTCTCCATGGTCACCCGACCGCCAACCGACCGAACCTTGCTGATGACCGCATCCATCCCAACCCCCCGGCCGGACACCGCGGTCACCTCCCGCTTGATCGTGAAGGCCGGGCTGGCCAGGACCCCGAGGAGTTCCTCGTTGGACAGGTCCCGCCGCCCCGGCTCCAGGAGACCCTGGGCGGCCGCTCGACGCGCCACGTCATCCCGATCGACGCCCCGGCCGTCGTCGCTCAGTCGAATCGCGATCCACTCGCGCCGGCGTTCGGCCGCGAGCACCAGACGGCCTTCGGCCGGCTTCCCGAGGGCCACCCGCTCGGCCGGCGATTCGAGGCCGTGGTCGACGGCATTGCGGAGCAGGTGGATCAGCGGATCGACCAGCTCCTCGAGCACCGTGCGGTCGAGCTCGATCCCGTCACCGAGCAGGTCGAGCCGGGCCGTCTTGCCTAACGTTACCGCCAGATCCCGGACCACCCGGGGAAACCGGCCGAATAACTCGCCGATCGGCGCGAGCCGGGCGCGGAGGACCCCCCCGTGAAGCGACCGGATCAGGGAATCGAGTTGGCCGCTCACCGCGTCGAGTTCCGGGTCGGCCCGCTGGCCCGCCACCGTCGTGAGCCGATTTCGGGCCACCACCAACTCGCCCGCCACCTGGAGCAGCTCGTCCAGCCGGGCCGGATCGACCCGCACCGCCCGCATGGCCGGCCGCTCGACCGGCGTCTTCGCCTCGCCGGCGGGCTTCGGGGCGATCGGCCACTCGCCGGTCGGCGCGGCGGTGGACGTCAGGCGCTCGATCGCTTCCGCGAGCGGACGGAGGTCCGGCACGGGTTCGCCCCGGCTGGCCGGTTCGAGGCCCCGCTCCAACACGTCGACGGTCTCAAACAGCAGGCCCACCACCGCGGTCGAGGCGCCTAACTCCCGCCGCCGCACCACCTCGAGCAGGTGCTCGGCCTGATGGGTCAACTCGACGATGTCGGCGTACCCCATCGTGGCGGCCGAACCCTTGAGCGAGTGAAACGCCCGGAACAGGCCGTCCGTCGGCTCGGTGCGATCCGGGTGCGCTTCCCATTCCAACAAATGCGTCGTGGCCCGCTTGAGGTGATCGCGGCCATCAGCCACGAAGAGCGCGGTGTACCGACTCAGGTCCACGATCTCATCCGAGCAGGCGCTGCACGGCCTCCAGGACTCTCGAGGGTTGGAAGGGCTTGACGACGAAGTCCTTGGCCCCGGCCTGGATCGCCTCCACCACCAGCGCTTGCTGCCCCATCGCGCTGCACATCAAGATCTTCGCGTCCGGGCTCTCCTTGCAGATCGCGCGGACGGCTTCGATCCCGCCCATCGACGGCATCACGATGTCCATGGTCACGAGGTCCGGCTTGAGCGCGCGGTACTTGCTGACCGCTTGGTCACCCGTTTCCGCCTCGCCCACCACCTCGAACCCCGCTTGCCGCAGGATATCGGCGATCATGGTTCTCATGAACATCGCGTCATCGCAGACCAGAACAGTTTGCGCCACAGGCCCTCCCCACAACGTGAGTCAGCGCTTACCCGAGCCGGTCGAACACCGATCCGAGCACCGCTGCAATGTCAACCAAATCGATGCCGGTCGTTCCGATATCGAGGTCGAGCACTTCGTCCACACCGAGGCCGATCCGCCCGCCGGCGATCCAAAGCACCACGAGCCATTTCGACACCCCGGGCCCATCGCCGGGCAGGTCGAACAGGTCCGCGCCCCGGACCACGGTCACGAGGGTACCGCGAATGTTCGCGACACCTTCGACCGGAGCTGCAACTCCCGGCACTCGGACTAGACTGAATCCCGTGCAAACTTCGCGCACGCTCGAGACAGGGAGGGCAAACTGCCGCCCACCGATCCGGCAGACCACCACTTTGCCGGCGGCGAGATCAGGCGCTCGGATTGCCATCGAATCCAAGATAGACCAGCCAATCGACCGGATCAACTTGCCCTGCAACGAGTTGCAGAGCTGGTCGGAGGTCGGCCGGCCACTCGGCCGAGAAGGTCAGGGGCTCGGCGGTGATCGGGTGTTTGAACGCCAACCGGGCGGCATGGAGAGCCTGCCGGCCCACCAGGGCATTGAGGCGTTCCGCCAGAAAATGGCTCGGGCCGGTCATTCGGCGAGGGCCACCGCCCCCATAGACTCGGTCGCCCACCACCGGGTGTCCAATCTCTTGGAGGTGGACCCGGATCTGATGGGTCCGCCCCGTATGGAGCTCAGCCCGGAGCAGCTCGGCCACGTCGAAGCGGGCGATGCGATTAAAATCGGTCCGCGGGGGCCGGCCGTCAGGCCGGACGACCATCCGCTTCCGATCGGTCGAATGCCGCCCCACCGGGGCCGACACCTCGAGCAACGGGCGGTCCAGATGCCCCCAGGCCAGGACCGCATAGGCCCGTTTGACCTGACGGGCGGCAATGGCGGCCCCGAGACGCCGGTGCGCCAGATCGCTTTTGGCGATGACCATGAGGCCCGAGGTATCCCGGTCCAGCCGATGGACGATCCCGGGCCGCCCGGCGCTGCCGTCGGAGAGCGAGGTGCCCCGGGCAACCAACGCATTGACGAGGGTGTCGTCCCAGTGCCCGGGCGCGGGATGGACGACCAGGCCGGCCGGCTTGTCGATGACGGCCAGATGCTCGTCCTCGAAGACGACTACCAGATCAATGGGATGAGGGGCAATGACGCGGGGCGGCTCGTCGTCGCCCAACGCGACCTCGACCGCTTCGGTCCGGCTGAGGATTCGGGAGGCGCGGGCCACCAGGCCATTGACGGTGACGGCGCCGGCCGCCACGAGCCGGGCGGCCTGGGTTCGGGACAGACTGAGCTGATCGGCCAGGAAACGATCGAGACGCTCGGTAGCGGGGACCGCGACGGAGAAAGCGATCGTTATCAGGGAGTACTCCTCAGGGAGACGACGACGTGACGGCGGCTTCTTTGGCTTTCCGGGCATCCTCGAGCCAGAACGAGATCGCGAGCGCGACCGCCCCGCAACTGACGCCCATATCGGCGACGTTGAACGTCGGCCAGCGGGTCATCCCGATGCCGACGTCGATGAAATCGACCACCCCGGCGGCCCCCCGGATCCGATCGATCAGATTCCCGGCGGCTCCTCCGACGACGAGCGCCGCGGCGATCTGCCGAAGCCCTTCATTCCAATCCGCGTCGCGGGCCTTCCAGGCAATCCCAACCACCGCCACGGCCGCGATGACCATGAAGATCCACCGCGAATAGGGCCCGAGGGAGAGACTGAACGCCGCCCCGGGGTTGTAGGCCAGACGCCAGCGAAACCACTCGCCGACGACATTCACGGCCCCGTACGGCGTCAGAGTCGATTCGGCCCATCGCTTGGTGAGGTAGTCGGCCGCCACCCACGCGAGGGCCAGCGGCCAGAAGACCCGATGCCAACTACCGCCGTTTCTCATCCTCTTCCTTTTCCTTGCAACTGATGCAGAGCCGGGCATGGGGCAACGCATCGAGTCGTTCGAAGCTGATATCCTTGCCGCAGGTGTGGCAGCGCCCGAACGTCTCCGGCGCGGCGTACAGGCGACGGAGCGCCTGGTTCACGTGCCAGAGATACCGGCCCTCCTGCGAGGCGAACAGAAACTGTTTCTCCCGCTCCATCGTGTCGGTGCCTTGATCGGCCATGTGAAACGAATACGACGAGAGATCGCCGTCGGAGTTCTGCTGGGTCGAGTTGAACGCGTCGTCGTAGTAGCCCAACTCCTTCATGACCCGGGCTCGCTCGTCGCGCAATCGTTGTTCCAAGTGTTTGAGCTGATCCTTCTTCATGACACCCTCAGTGGTGCGTGGGACGCTCCTCGGCCAACCGCGAGCGTCACCTGGTGATCGTCGATACGCGCGTCATCCCGCGCGTCACAGGGGTCCAACACCTCGCCAATCCACAACCGCTCGGCCAAGGTTTCCCCTTGGACGAAATCCTGGTGCGCCCGGACGGCGTCGAGCACGGCCGGATCGCCCGCGATCGACAGCACGATGCGCGTGGTATACTCGTAGCCGGCATCCTTCCGGAGCCGCTGCACCCGGCTGACGATCTCCCGGGCCAGGCCGTCCTGGGCCAAGTCGGGTGTGATCACCGGATCGAGCGCTACGACAAACGCGCCGGCGCTTTGGACCAGCCAATCGCTGGTCACTTCCCGTTCAATGATGACGTCGTCGGGCCACAGCTCGATCGAGGCTCCTTCGAAGTCCGTCGTGACCGTCTCGCCGTGGTCGAGGCGATGCAGGTGCTCCACCGGCAGGGCGGCGACGTGCGCGGCCACCCGGGGCGTGTCTTTCGCGAACCGTTTGCCGAGGTTCCGGAAGTTCCCCTTGGCCTTGAGCCGCACGAGATCCCGATCGGAACTGACGACCTCGACGGTCTTGACGTTCATTTCCTGCGCCAGGAGCTGGAGCAACTCCCGGAACCGGGCGTTGTCGACCTCCTTCGGGACCGCGACTCGCATCGTCCCGAGGGTTTGGCGCACCCGGCGGTTGCCCGCCTCACGCGCGCTTCGGCCCAGCGATGCCAACCGGCGGACCCCGTCCATCGCCCGCTCGAGGTCGGCGTCGATGAGGCCGGCGTCGGTCCGCGGAAAATCGGCCAAGTGGACGGATTGACCCACCAAGGCTTGGTGGATCCAGTCGCTCGCGAACGGCGCGGCCGGCCCAATCAGCCGGGTGACGGTGACCAAGCACTCGGCGAGGGTCGCGGCGGCCGCCGGATCGGCATCCCTGCCGGGCGCCCAGAAGCGCGACCGGCTTTGCCGGACATACCAGTTCGACAGTTCATCGACGAAATCCATGACCGCCCGGACGCCGGTGGTGGCATCGTACCCGTCCCAGGCCGCCGTGACCGCCTGAACCGTCGAGGCCAGCCGGCTCCGGATCCACCGGTCGAGCAGCGAGTCGCCGGCCGCGGGCGGCGGTGGCTCGGTGACATAGAGCGCAAAGAAGTTGTAGGTATTCCGCAGGGTGTTGAGAAATCCGCCGGCCGAGTCGGGAATGGCCGCTCGGTCGAACGGTTTCGGCAACCAGACCTGACTGGACGCGAGGAGATAGAGGCGGACTTGGTCGGCCCCGAACTCGCCCACCGCGGCCCACGGGTCGACCACGTTGCCTTTGCTCTTCGACATCTTCTGACCCTCGGCATCGAGGACCAGTTCGTTGACGACCACGTTGCGGTACGGGATTTCATCGAAGACCGCGGTGGCAATCGCCAGCAGCGAATAGAACCAGCCCCGGGTCTGGTCAACACCCTCGCAGATGAAGTCGGCCGGGAAGTGTCCCTTGAACTCCGCCTGGTGTTCGAAGGGGTAATGCCATTGGGCATACGGCATCGATCCCGAATCGAACCAGGTGTCGATGACCTCGGAAACCCGCCGCATCGTCCCCCCACCCGGCGCCGGCCAAGTCAGGTCGTCGATAAACGGCTTGTGAGGATCGAAATCCTCGGGGAGCTTCCGGCCCAAGTGCCGTTCGAGATCGGCCAGACTCCCGACGACCTCGATGACGTTGGGATCGGCATCCGACACCCAGATTGGGAGCGGGGTGCCCCAATACCGATCGCGCGACAGGGCCCAATCGACGTTGTTGGCCAGCCACTCGCCAAAGCGGCCGGTCCCGACCTCCGGCGGATGCCAGTTGATCGTCTGGTTGAGGGCAACCATCCGCTCTTTGACCGCCGAGGTCTTGACGAACCAGGAATCCTTGGCGTAGTAGATCAGCTTGCTCTTGCAGCGCCAGCAATGCGGATAACTGTGGACGTACTGCTCGGTTTTGAGATGCCGCCCGTCGGCCTTGAGCCGCCGGATGATCAACTCCGTGGTGCTGTCGGCGGTGACCAACGCCCCCTCGAGCTCGGCCCACGTGGACCCCGTGAAGGTTCCGTCCGTCGCCACCGGCCGAAGCATGGCCAGCCCGTACTGCTGGCCGGTGGCATAATCGTCGGCGCCAAAGGCCGGGGCCATGCCGACGATGCCCGAACCGTCCGCGGCCGTCACAAACCCGGCTCCGACCACCACCGAGTGCGCGCCCGCGGGCAGCGCGAACACATCGATCGGCCGCCGGTATTTCTTCCCGACCAAGGCCGAGCCCAGCTCGACCGAGTCGGGCGCCGGTGGCGGGTCATCTTTGCCCGAGGACAAGATCGACGCCCGCGCGGTCGTGACGACCAAGCGGCGTCCGTCCGGCATCCGGTAGGTGCCATACTCGAGGTCGGGATGCACGGCCGCGGCGACGTTGCACGCCACCGTCCAGGGCGTCGTGGTCCACACCACCAGCTCCCGGCCGGTGCCGTCCTCCAGCGGGAACGTCACATAGACCGACTTGTCCCGCACCTCGGCGTAGCCTAACGATAGTTCGTGGCTCGACAAGGTGGTTCCGCACCGAGGGCAATAAGGCAGCACCCGGTGCCCCCGCACCAGGAGTTCCTTCTGATGCAGCCGCTGGAGCAGCCACCAGACCGACTCGATGTACTCCTTGGTGCAGGTGACATAGGGGCGATCGTAATCGAGCCAATAGCCGATCCGGTCGGACAGCGCCACCCACTCATTCTGATAGGTGAACACGCTCTCGCGGCAGAGGCGGTTGAAGGCTTCGACCCCGAACGCCTCGATGTCTTTCTTCCCCTTCAACTGGAGTCGCTTCTCGATTTCGATCTCAACCGGGAGCCCGTGGGTGTCCCAGCCGGCAATCCGCGTCACCGCACGCCCTTGCATGGAGCGGAACCGGCAAAACAGATCCTTGATGGTTCGGGAGAAGACGTGGTGAATGCCGGGCCGCCCGTTCGCCGTGGGCGGGCCCTCGAAGAAGACAAACGGCGGATCGCCGCGGTGGTGAGCCTCGACCTGGTGGAACAAGCCGTCGGATTTCCATCGCTCGAGCACCCGCTGCTCGAGACGATCGGCACCCCCCTCCGGCCAAACCGGGAAACGCCCCATCTAGGCCGGTCTCGGCAACGCGGCGTCGGCGTCGGCCCGGGCCTCGGCCCGGGTGTCCGCGGAGGACAGGGCTTCGAGTTCGTCGAGCTCCCGTTCGAGCAGGCGGCGATAGCTGGTCACGTAGGCCAGGAACTGACGCCGGACCGTCTCACTCGAATAGTGGAGACGCTCCTCGTTGACCCGGGCCTGTTCCATCAGGCGCTCCGCTTCGTTCCGGGCCTCGAGCAACGTCTGGTCGGCCTGAGCCCGCGCCCGCTGCAGAATCAGATCGGCCTCTTTGTCCGCCTGCGATTGCACGTCGGCCCGGAGCTGTTGGGCGGCGATCAGGGCATCGTTCATGGCCCGTTCCCGATCGCGAAAGACCTTCAACTGCTCCATCATGCTTTGGAGGCGATCGTTGATCTGGCCCCGATCCCGCCAGAGCCGGTCGAGTTCCTGGGCAATCCGTTCCTTGAAATCATCAACCTGCGAGGGGTCGTAGCCCCGCATGGCCCGACCAAATTCCTGGTGTCGGACATCATGCGCGCTGAGTTGGAACCCGTCTTCCGTCATGGCTCCCGCCTTCCAAACAGAATCGTTCCGAGCCGCACCATGGTGGCGCCTTCCTCGACCGCCGCTTCAAAATCGCCCGACATGCCCATTGAGAGCTCGGCCACCGGGGTGCCCCCTGCCTCCAACGCGTCCTTGATGCCTCTGAGCCGCCCGAAGGCTGCTCGCTGGACCCGTTCGTCATCGGTGAGCGCCGCCATCGTCATCAAACCGCGGAACTCGAGCCCCGGCTTCGCCAGGATCGCGGCCACCAACCCGGCCGCCGCCTCCGGCGCCACCCCGCCCTTCTGGTCCTCGCCACTGCAATTCACCTCGACAAGCACCGGCTGGCGCCCCGACGGCGAGGCCCGTCGATCGAGCGCGTCGTCGAC
>JANMHX010000231.1:0-7578 GCA_031375485.1 Gemmatimonadota bacterium
CAGCTGGCGTTGGAGATCACGAAGTGTTTGGCCGGATCGAACGCCTGGTGATTGACCCCGTAGACGATCGTGATGTCTTCATTTTTTGCCGGCGCCGAGATGACGACCCGACGGGCGCCGGCTTCCAGATGCTTCGCGGCCGGCTCCCGGTCGGTGAAGCGGCCGGTCGATTCGAGCACCACATCCACCCCGAGCGCTTTCCACGGGAGCTTGGCCGGGTCCTTTTCGGACAGCACCTTGATGGTCCGGCCGTTGACGTGAATCCCATCCGCCGCGGGCTCGACGGTGCCGGGGAACTTGCCGTGGACCGAGTCATACTTGAGGAGGTGGGCCAGGGTCTTGGTGTCCGTCAAGTCATTGACCGCCACGATCTCGAGGTCGGAGACCTTCGCCATGGTCGCGGCCCGGAGCACATTCCGACCGATCCGGCCAAATCCGTTGATCGCCACTCGAATCGCCATTGGGACTTCCCTTCGGTTTGCTTAGTGTGAGGTGATCCGGCTGATCGCGGCAAGCGGCAGCTCGGCTCGGGCAAAGGTGACGGCGGTGACGGCCCGCGCCCCGCCCTTTAGCAACGCGCGTGCCGCCGACACCAGGGTTGCCCCAGTGGTAAACACATCGTCGACCAAGGTGACCCGGGCCGGCACCGCCCCGGCCACCCGGAACGCGTCTCGCAGGTTCGCTTCCCGCTCTTCCGGGGTCAGCCTCGTCTGGGTTCGGGTGTCTCGGACCCGAGCCAGCACGGTTTCGGCCACCGGCATTCCGGCGAAGCGGCCGACCGAGCGCGCCAGCGCAGCGCTCTGATTATAACCCCGGGTTTGCAGCCGCGCGGCCCCGAGCGGAATCGGGATCAGGAGGCCGCCACCAGCCACCGGAGGAAGGGTGGCCATCGGCCCGGCCATCGCCTCGGTGATCCGGTGCCAGCCTTCATACTTGAGCAGGTGCACGGTCTTTCGGGCGGAGGGTTCCAGCCACACCGCGCTGGCCACGCCGGCCAGTTCCGGCGGCCACTCCCGGCACACCCGGCACTCGGTATCGGCATCGGTGGGCTGGCCGCATCGGGAACATTGGGGAAAGGGGAGGCGGACCCAGCGGCTGCGGCACAGCGGGCAGACCAACGGATCGTCGGTCGCCCGCCCCACTCGTTCGTGGCAGAGCAGGCAGTGACCGGGCAAGAGCCACCGTTCGGCGGCCCGGAGGTACTCAGCCGAGCCGGCCAGCCACCGCGGCACGCATCACCTCGACCGGAGCTTTCGCGTCCGGGAACCACCGCTCAAAGGCCGCGGCGCCCTGCGCAATCAGCACCTCCTGGCCATCGGCGGCCCGGTGCCCGGCGGCCCTGGCCTGCCGAACCCACTGGGTTTCGGGCCGGCCGTAGACCAAATCGAGCACCGCCGCGCCGACCGGGATGTCACCCACCGGAAGGGGGAGCGGGTCGGCGTGATCCATGCCAAGCGGCGTACAGTTGAGAACCAGCCCGATCCCGGTCTCCGGTCCGACCGGGATGCCTAACGTCCGGAGCTGGGCGGTTAACGCCGCCCGCCGGCCCGCCGACCGGGACCGGATGGCCACGGTGGCCCCGACCGAGCCGGCGGCCACGGCCGCCGCGACGGCGCTACCGCCGCTCCCGAGCACCAACCAACTACCCGCCGGGCTGCCCAAGCGCTCGAACACCGCCCGGATGCCGAGAGAATCGGTGTCGTCACCGATCAACTCACCGCCCTCGCTCCAGAACGTGTTGCAGCCGAGCAGAGCGCCGCCGGTCGGCCGGACCAGGCCCGCCGCGCCACGCTTGTGCGGGATGGTGACGTTGCCCCCGCCACCGGCCCGCGCCAACCCCCGCATCAGCGGTTCCAGCTCAGAGGCCTCGCAGCGGAGGGCGACGTACACCGCATCGAGGCCGAGTGCCCGAAACGCGGCGTTGTACATCGCGGGTGACAGCGAGTGGCTGACAGGGTTGCCCAACAGCGCGAACACTCGGGTCCGGCCGGAAATCATGGCGGCGTCGTGCCGTTGAAACGGGCCACCACCGCCGGCATGATGCCCGCGAGGGTTCGCAACGTGGCGCGGTACTCCTCGAGATCACCGCCGAACGGGTCGTCGACTTCACCCCGGGCGCCGGTGAACCCGGCATACTCCCCCAGCAGATGCGCCCGGCCGGCGCCGCCGAGTTCCCGAACCCGGGCCAAGTGAGTCCGGGACATGGTGAGGATCAACCGGCTCTCCTCGACCATGGACCGGGTGAGGAGCCGAGCCCGGTGGGAGGAGAGATCGAGTCCGTGTTCCAGGGCCACGAGATACGACCCCTCGGACGCGGGCGCCCCGTCCCAGGCCCCGGTTCCCGCGGAGGCGACCGTCACGTCAGCCCGCCCGGCCTCCTCGAAACTCCGGCGCAGGAGGGCCTCGGCCAACGGGCTACGGCAGGTGTTTCCGGTGCAGACCACCAAGATCTGCGTCACGGCGCGAGCCTCCCGACCGCCCGTCGCAATTCATCCCGGGGGATCGCCCCGTCGCGGATGATCGAGGGTACGCCGGTGGTGCAATCGACCAAGGTCGATGGCGGCACATTTCCGAGGACTCCGCCATCGAGCACCAGCAGGGTTCCGTCGGCCGCCGCCGCCGGGAACAACACTTCAATCATGGCCGCGCCGGGTGCCGTCGGGCCGCCGGGACGGTTGGCCGAGGTCGACGTAATCGGCGTGTCCAGGGCGACGATCAACGACGCCATGCCCCTGTGTCCGGTGTGGCGAACGGCCACCCCGCCCTCCTGACCCCGAAGGCGGCCGGGCAGCTGCCCCTCGCCTCCCGGCAACACCAGGGTGAGTGGACCGGGCCAGAACGCCTCGGCCATGGCCCGGGCGGCGGCGCTGAACACCAGGCCATGGCGTTCGGCCATGACCCGGCCCGAGATCAGGAGCAAGAACGGCTTCCGGGGCGGGCGCCCTTTCAGGGCCGCCAGCGCGTCGAGTCCGGAATCGTTAGGCAGCGAGCCGAGCCCGTACACCGTTTCAGTCGGATACCCGATCAGGCCCCCCCGGCCGAGATGGTCGCGAACTACCGCTGTCGCGGCGGCCACTTCGGCTTCGGTCCGAAACGGAATCATCACCGCCACGCCTTGGCCACCGCTTCGGCCAACACGAAGTCGGCGGCGGAGGTGATCTTGAAGTTCGTCGTGAGGTCTTCGATCAGCGTGACCGGGGCTCCGATCGCCTCGCACAGGGCGGCGTCATCGGTGGCGCCCCGGCCCTCGCGACGCGCCGCCGCGATCGCCGAGACCAACATCGTCCGCGGAAAACCCTGGGGCGTCTGGGCCCGCCAGAGACCCTCCCTCGGGACGGTGCCGAGAATCCGCGCCGGGCCGGGACCGGTGGTGCTGGACTTCAGGGTATCGTGGAGAGGCACGGCCGCCACGGCGCCCCGGCCCGTCCGGGCTTCGGCGATCACGGCCCCGATCACCCCGGCATCGACGAACGGCCTCGCGCCGTCGTGGACGAGGATCACGTCGACGTCGGTTCCGCAGGCGGCCACGCCGGCCTCAACCGAATCGAGCCGCTCCGTCCCCCCGGCCACCACCCGGAGTCGCTCGCCGGCGAGCGGGGCGAGCCAATCGGGGAGCTCGGCGGCCACCTCGGCGGGCACCACGGCCACGACCGTGTGGACGGCCGGGTGCATCAGAAAAGGGCGAAGGGACCGAAGCAGCATCGGGACGCCGCCGATCGGCCGGAATTGCTTGGCCAAGCCGGCGCCGGCCCGGAGGCCCCGGCCGGCCGCGACGACGACGACGCCGACGTCAGGCCGCGAAGGCTCGGGCGAGTTCATCGACATGATCCAATGCAATAGTCCGGACCCCGCTGACCGAGGCATGGCGTCCCGATCCGAATGCCCGCAGGAACCCCAACCGTCCGGCCTCCGCCAGGCGGCGGTCGACACCCCCGACCGGCCGAACCTCGCCGCCCAGCCCAACCTCGCCCAGGAAGAGGGCATCCGCGGGCGTCGGACAATTGGTCAAGCTCGAGACCAGAGCCGCCGCGACGGCCAGATCCGCTCCGGGTTCGTTGAGCCGCACGCCGCCGGTGACCTGCACGAACACGTCGAGGTTGGCGAACCGCTGGCCGGCCCGCCGCTCCAAGACCGCCAAGAGCACCGCCAGCCGTTTGGGATCGAGCCCGGTGGCCACCCGTTGCGGGGTTCCGTACCCCGAGGGCGCGGCCAAGGCCTGGACTTCGACCAACACGGGCCGGGTGCCCTCCATCAACGCGGTGACGGCGCTGCCGCTGGTGCCGGCCGAGCGCGAGGCGAGGAACACCGCGGATGGATTCGGGACGCCGACGAGACCCCGCTCCGTCATCGAGAACACCCCCAACTCGTCGACCGAGCCAAAGCGGTTCTTGGTGGCCCGGAGCAGCCGGTAGTTGAGCGACGGCTCGCCTTCGAAATACAGGACGGTATCGACGATATGCTCCAGGGTCTTCGGTCCCGCCAGCATCCCCCCTTTGGTCACGTGACCGACCACCATGACGGCCACGCCGGTTTCCTTGGCGAACCGCATCAGCAACGCCGCCGACTCCCGAACCTGCCCGACACTTCCGGGGGCGCTCTCGAGCGAATCAGAAAAGGCGGTTTGGATCGAATCGAGGATCAGGAGGTCGGCCCGAACCTCGCGAGTCGCGGCCAGCACCGACTCGAGGTGGGTCTCGCCGAGGACCAGAACGCCGCTCGCATCCTCGACCATCCGGTCGGAGCGGAGCCGGATCTGTTCGGCCGATTCCTCGCCGCTGGCGTAGAGCACCCGGCGGCCGCTCTCGACCATCCGGGCGGAGGCCTGCAACAGCAAGGTGGATTTGCCGATCCCCGGTTCGCCCCCGATCAGCGACATCGAGCCGGGTACCAACCCGCCGCCGAACACGAAGTCGAGTTCGGGAATCCCTAACGACCAGCGGTGGAGTTTCTCGCCGGCCACATCGCCCAGTGCTTTGACCCGGTCCGGACGCCGCGCCACCCCGCCGTCCTTCGCCGACCGGCGCGGCCCCGTCGTGGCGGGCAACCGTTCCTCGGCGACCGCGTTCCAGGCACCGCACGCCTCGCACCGTCCGACCCACTTCGGATGCTCATGGCCGCACTCGGCGCAGAGGTAGACCGATTTCGCCCGGGCCATCATCCGTGGCCGGCGTTGTCCCGGGCGGAGAAGCTGTCGAACCGGGTGTACTCCTTGGTGAACCGGAGCGTCACCTCGCCGGTCGGGCCGTTGCGGTGCTTGGACAACATGATCTCGGCCAGGCCCTTCTTGCTCTCGTCCTCCCGATCGTAATACTCGGGCCGATGAATGAACATGACGATATCGGCGTCTTGCTCGATGGCGCCGGAGTCCCGGAGATCCGACAGTTGCGGGCGGCGATCGCCGCCCCGTTGTTCCGACGCCCGGGAAAGCTGCGAGAGGGCCATCACCGGGACTTCGAGTTCCCGGGCCAGCGCCTTGAGCGAGCGGGAGATGTCCGAGACCTCTTGGACCCGATTTTCTGCGTACTCCGGACTCCGCATCAGCTGGAGGTAGTCGACGATGATCATCCCAAGATCGTTGTCGGCCTTGAGCCGGCGGGCCTTGCCCCGCATCTCGAGCAGGGTGATCGCCGGGGTATCGTCAATCCACACCGGACATTGCCCCATCACACCGGCCGCCCGGGCCAAGTTCGTGAAGTCACGGTCTTTGAGCAGGCCGCGACGCACGGCTTGACTGTCGACCCGAGCCTCCGCACAGAGCATCCGTTGCACCAGAGAATCCTTCGACATTTCCAAGGAGAAGATGGCCACACCATGACCTTCGACGGCGGCTTGGGTTGCGATGTTGAGACAGAAGGCCGTTTTGCCCATGGACGGACGGGCCGCCACGATGATCAATTCGGACTTCTGGAACCCCGACGTCATCTCATCCAAATCTGCAAAGCCGCTCGGAACTCCGGTAACCGATTTACCGCTCTTTTGAAGCGTTTCAATGCGCTCCATGGTCGGCCACAGCATCTCTTTGATCCGGACGAAGCCGTCGGACCGCCGCTCCTGGGAGATCTTGAAGATCCGCGACTCGGCCTGATCGACGAGTTCGGCCGTCGGCAGCTGGGCGTCATACGCCTCGGTGATGGTCTTGGTCGACGCCTCGATCAGCCGGCGGAGAATCGCCTTGTCTTTGACGATCCGGGCATGATGCTCGAGGTTGGCGGCCGTCGCCACCGACTCCACCATTTCGGCGATGTACTCCATGCCGCCGGCGAGTTCGAGTTCGTTGCGGCGGAGCAGCTCGTCGCGCAGGGTGACGTGGTCGATCACCACTCGCTGTTCCGTCAAAGCCACCATCGCCCGGAACAGTCTCCGGTGTGGTTCTTTGTAGAACATCGAGTGGTCGATCTGCTCCGCGGCCCGAAGCGCCGCGTCCTGGTCGAGGATCATCGCCCCCAAGACAGCCTGTTCGGCCTCTTGGCTCCACGGTGCTCCGCGGAGCGGATCAGCGTTCGACGAGTTGTCGGGCGATGCGGACGTCATCCCAGGTAGGCTTTTTCCAGTTGGGGTTTCGAAGCAGCGCGGCGGGGTGATACGTCACCACCAACGGCGTGCCCCGATAAGAATGCACCTTCAGGCGCAGATCGGATAGGCTTCGTTTGCTCCCCAGAAGCGCCTCGGCCGCCGTGGCGCCGAGCGCGAGAATGACCTTGGGTCGGATCAGGGCCAGTTGCGCCTCCAGAAAGGGGGAGCAACTCGCCATTTCGTCGGGGAGTGGCTTTCGGTTCTGCGGCGGCCGGCATTTGACCACGTTGCAGATGAAGACTTGGTCGCGCTCGAACCCGATGGCCCGAAGAATCCCGGTCAGCAACTCGCCGGCCCGCCCGACGAACGGCCGGCCGGTCTGGTCTTCGGTTTGCCCGGGCCCCTCGCCCACGAGCAACAGCTCCGCGCGGGGATTGCCTTCGCCCGGCACCACATTGGTCCGGCCTTGAGCCAGGAAACAACTGGTGCAGGCCTTGACCGCTTCGGCCACGTCGGCCAGCGTGGCCCAGGGAGACGGAGTGACCCCCGCCCGGCCGTCCTCGCCGATGATGAGCCCCGGCCCTGGAATGGCTGGCGCCCCAACGCGCCAGTCTTTCGGGGCCGGCGGGGCAGCGGGCGCCTCGGGCACCGAGGGCGGTGTCTCTGACACCGGCACCGAAGCCGCCGCGCGCGGCCGGGCGCGGGTCATGACCACGTCCTTACCGCCGAGTTCGGCCTGCTGCGTGAGATACCGCCGCCGGAGCTCATCCAAGCCGCACCTCAATAGCGTTGACAATAGCCCCCGCGACCTCAGCCTTGGTTCCGAACGGCACCACCTGCTTGCCGCCGAATGCGTCCAGGATGGTCACCCGATTGGTGTCGACCTCGAACCCCGCCCCCGCCTCCAACGCATCATTCGCCACGATCAAATCGAGTCCCTTTCGGACCAACTTGGCGGCGGCCTTTTCCACCGCATCGCCGGTTTCGAGCGCAAAACCCACCATCAGGGCCCCCGGTTTCCGGCTGGTCCGGGTAGCGGCCAAGATGTCCTCGGTCGGCTCGAGC
>JANMHX010000244.1:0-4924 GCA_031375485.1 Gemmatimonadota bacterium
GGTGACGAGCGCCACGGGTTGGCGCTTCGCCGCCCGCCCCCGCCGCGCCGACGCACGGCACTCGTTCACGACCGAGCGGCGCAAGAGGCGGAGACGGTGCGCGCAGTGCATCTCGCCTGGGACGAAGCTGACCGCTGGGAAAAGACCGACCGCCGGCCCGTGGAATCAGGCCGGCGGTTTCCCGTGATCCATGCCCTTCATGCCCTTGCCCATGTCCATGCCTTCGTGCTTGTCGTGCTGCTGGGCGACCAGCGGACCCACCGCCACCAAGGCGCCGATTCCGTGAACCACCTTCATCGGGCCGCGGCCCGCACGACCCGGTCCAGGATGTCCCGCGCCAGCTTCTTGTCCCACACAACCTCATCGCGGCGCACCGTGACCGATACCCGGCTTCCGGAGCCCTCCGACCTGACCTTGACCTTGACCTCGCGGTCTTCGGTCGTTCCGGTCAAGGTCCGTTCCTCGCGGCTCCCATCTTGTTCGGTGGCGTATCGTCCCTCCACGATTCCGAGGTCACGAAAGGCTTGCCGAACCGCGTCGATGGTGGCGTCGACCGGGAGGGCAACCTGGGACTCCACGTCCCGCTCGGTGACGTAGACCGCGCCCCCGGCGCCAACCCCGGCGGCGGCCACGACACAGGCGCTGGAGCTCAGGGCAAACGAAGCGAGGAAGGTGGTCGGAAGAAGGCGGAAATGCTGGGGTTCAGCCATGGGAGACCTCGACGAATCGGATCGAACGCCAATTTGACAGCGGACACCTCCGCCCACGGAAGAATCGTTCCATTCCCTCTGAGCGGCGTACGTCCCTACCAGCAAACATCTTACGAGAACGGCCCCCGAATGGCGGGTGTCCTGTTCCGAGGGCACTTGGTCACGAGAGGACGGGCCGGTAGGTTGGATCATGGTGGATCATGATCGCGGCAACCCGTACGACGACCCGGCTCGGGCCGCATCCTACGCCGGCCTCGATTTCCCCGGGACGTACTATCTCGCCTACCGCGACCTCCCCGATCTGATCGCCCGGCATGCGGGCGGCGTCCGGGCCCTCGACTTCGGCTGCGGCGCTGGGCGGTCCACCCGGTTCCTCCGGGGGCTCGGCTTCTCGGCCGTCGGGGTCGATATCTCGGCGCCGATGATCGACGCGGCCCGGGCCCGAGATCCGGACGGCGACTATCGGGTCGTACCCCCCGGCAACCTCACGGGGTTGCCGGCCGGCGGGTACGACCTGATCCTTTCGGTGTTCCCCTTCGACAACATCGCGACCACCGAACTCAAGGCCGCGATCTTCCGGGCCTTGAGGTCGCGACTCGCCGCGGGCGGCGCCATCATCAACGTCTCGGCCGCACCCGCCGTGTATCTCAACGAATGGGTGTCGTTCTCGACCCGGGACTTCCCAGGCAACCGATTCGCCGCCAATGGCGACCCCGTCTCCGCGGTGATGCTCGATGGGGCCGACCGCCGACCCGTGACGGACGTGCTCTGGACCGACGAAGGTCGCCGCGAGGTGTACCGGGCGGCCGGGCTCACCCCGGTCGAGACCTGTCAGCCCCTTGGCCGGGACGATGAACCATTTCCGTGGGTAACCGAAAGGACCATTTCGCCGTGGCAAATCGACGTCTTGCAATCGGTCTGATCGCGGGGCTCGCCGCCGCGCCGGCTGTCCGCGCCCAGCGCATCGGTTTCCGGGTCGAGGAGGCCACCATCGCCGAGGTTGAGACGGCGCTTCGGAGCGGGCGCCTCACTTGCCGCGGCCTGGTGTCCCACTACCTCGCCCGGATCGAGGCCTACGACAAGCGGGGCCCGGCAATCAACGCGATCATCGTGATCAACCCGGCGGTCCTCGCCGAGGCCGATTCCCTGGACCGAGTCAGGGTGCGGCGAGGGACGCTCGGACCGCTCCACTGCGTGCCGATGATCGTCAAGGACAACTTCACCACGGCGGGCCTCCAAACCACGGCCGGCTCGCTCGCGCTGAAGGGTTTCGTACCCGACCACGATGCGTTTCAGGTCCGCCGGGTCCGGGAAGCGGGCGCGCTCGTGCTCGCCAAGAGCAACATGGACGAGTTTGCGTGGAGTCCGTACGAGACGGTGAGCTCGATCTTGCC
This sequence comes from Gemmatimonadota bacterium, assembly GCA_031375485.1. Taxonomy (GTDB): domain Bacteria; phylum Gemmatimonadota; class Gemmatimonadetes; order Gemmatimonadales; family GWC2-71-9; genus SHZU01. The sequence continues at coordinate 2,105 of JANMHX010000244.1, forward strand.
GGGGTACACCAAGAATCCGTATGCGCTCGACCGGGTGACCGCCGGCTCGAGCGGGGGCACCGCGGCGGCGGTGGCCGCGAACTTCGGCCTCGTTGGCCTCGGCACCGACACCGGGAATTCGATTCGCGGGCCATCCTCGCATCAGGCCTTGGTGGGGATTCGTTCCACCATCGGCCTCACCAGCCGGGCTGGGATCGTTCCGCTCGGCTTGATCTACGATATCGCAGGCCCGATGGCCCGGACCGTGGCGGACGCGGTCCGGGTGTTCCAGGTTGTGGCGGGTGAAGATCCGGCCGATCCCGTGACCAGTGCCGTCCGCGATCACGGCATACCGGACTACTCCAAGTCCCTGGTCCGGGGCGGCCTCAAGGGCAGCCGAATCGGGGTCCTCCATCAGGCCTACGACACCCCGACGACCGATCCGGAGATCCGGTCGCTGTTTGCCCGGGCCCTCGCCGACCTCGCGGCAGAGGGCGCGGTGATCGTTGACCCGGTGGCCGTCGATGGTTTCGACCGGCTGCCGAGCGACGATGACGGCTGTCTTGGCTTCAAGACGGATCTCAACCGGTTTCTCGCCGATCAGGGCGACCGGGTTCCAGTCAAGACCCTGAAAGAGATTCTCGCCACCCGGAAGTTCCATCCGTCGATCGAAACCGCGATGCGGGCCGCGGAAGCCGACGACCGGATCCCGGCCACCGACCCCGGCTGCCGGAACGGGCTCGAGGCCCGAAAGCAACTCGGGGCGGCCGTGACGGCCTTGATGGACCGGGAGCGGCTCGACGCCCTGATCTACCCGACCTGGAGCAATCCACCCCGGCTGATCGGCGACCTCAACACCCCGGCGGGCGACAACAACCAGGTGTTCTCCCCGGTCACCGGGTTTCCGGCGCTCACCGTCCCGATGGGCTACACTCGAGGCGGCCTGCTGCCGGCCGGCCTGCAATTCTTTGGGCGGGCCTTTGATGAGGCGAGGCTGATCGCCCTCGGATACGACTACGAGCAGGCCACCCGGCACCGCAAGGCCCCCGCGACCGTTCCGGCGCTTCGTTAGGCGGGGTCGACCACGTAGGCTTCCATCGCGAAGTACTCGGCCAAGCCAAGGCGGTCGAGCGACGCGGCGGTGTCCTTGTTGCGGGCCTCGACCCGCTGCCAGAACTCCCGCTCGTCGAGCCCGGGGAACGGCGCCGAGTCCTTCTGCGACTGGTGTTTGAAGATCGCCTGGATCTTGAGGCTCAATTCCTCCTGCGAGAGCGGCACCAGCCAGGTGGCCTCGGTCACCGACCACTCCTGCCAGGCCCCCCGGTAGAGCCACACCTCGGGCCGCCGGGTCACCCGGGCCAGGGCCAGGTCGATGGCCTCCTTGCACATCCGATGGGTGCCATGCGGGTCTGAGAGATCGCCGGCCACGAACACCACGTCGGGTTCGATGGCTTCGAGCAACGCCTGCACGACCGCGACGTCGGAGGCTCCCACCGGGTCTTTCCGGACCTTCCCGGTCCGGTAGAACGGCAGATTGAGAAACCGGGCATCCTTCCGGTCCAGCCCTAACGTCTCGATCCCGCTGACCGCCTCGCTCTCCCGGATCATCCGTTTGAGGTCGAGCGCCTCGGCGAGGTCCACCTGCCCCGGCTGCTTGGTCTCCAGAAAGGCATCGATCCGAGCGGCCAAGGCCGCGGTGGCGTCGGGCGCCATCCGGAACTCTCTCGCAAACCGAGTCAAGAAGTCGAGGTACCGCCGGAGGTCATGGTCGAATACGGCGATGTTGCCGCTGGTGAGATAGGCGACCGTGATGGCGTTCTGATTCAGGACCAGCTTGCGGAGCATCCCGCCCATCGAGATCACATCATCGTCCGGGTGGGGCGAGAAGCAGATCACCTTCTGCCGGCTGGGCAACTTCGACCGGCCCCGGATCTTGGCGCCGAGCGCGTTGAAGGCAAACCCGTTCACCTCGCCGGGGGACCCGAACTTGGCGAGCAACGAGGAGAGCCGGTGCTCGACGTAGTCCCGCTGGGTCAGTTTGAGAATGCCGCGGCCGGCCTGGTGGGCCAACCACACCACGGCCTCGAGCGCCAGCCGGTCGGTCCACTCGACCTCGTCGACCAGCCATGGCGTGGCCACCCGCGTGAGCCCGGCCGCGGCCGCCCGGTCGAGATAGAACGTCGTGGCCGGATGACTTTGGAGGAAGGTGGCCGCCACCTCGGTGTCGACCGGCCCCTCCACCGCTCGCCGGACGATGCCGGCCTTGTGTTCGCCGGTCGCGAGAATCGCGATCTGCCGGGCCTCGAGAATCGTCGCGACTCCCATGGTGACCGCCTCCCGCGGGACAAAGGCCTCGCCGACGAAGTCGGCGGCGGCGTCCCGGCGAGTCACAGTATCGAGTGTCACGAGCCGGGTCCGGCTTCGAGCACCCGAGCCAGGCTCGTTGAAACCAATGTGCCCCGTCTTCCCGATGCCGAGCAATTGGAGGTCGATCCCGCCGACGGCCCGGATCGCCGCTTCGTACCCGGCGCACGCCGCTTCGAGATCGCCGCGCGGAGCCGTGCCGGACGGCAAATGGACATTGGCCGAATCGATATCGACGTGATCGAACAGATGTTCCCGCATGAACCGGTCGTAGGCATGGATGCTCGAGGGGTCCATCGGGTAGTACTCGTCGAGATTGAATGTCACCACCCGGGCGAACGAGAGCCCCTCTTCGCGGTGGAGCCGAATCAACTCCCGATAGACTCCGACCGGCGTCGAACCGGTGGCGAGTCCGAGCACCGCGGGGCGGCCCTCGGCGTTCGCGCCGCGAATGGTGGCGGCCACGACCGCGGCGAC